>JAJTWZ010000142.1 GCA_021463145.1 Blastocatellia bacterium
GCGATCCGGCAGAGTCCACACAGAGCGGCACGTCAGTTGCACCCGCGGCCGGCGGCTTCCACGAACAGCTCGAGGTGGACGACGGAATGGGACTTTTTCTCAGGACGAAGCAGTCGCGAGGGCCAGCCGGCCTCGAGGTCGTAGCCGCGGCTCACGTCGACGGCGACACGACAAGAATCGTAGTCGCGAGCTTCGATCCCGATGACGGTACGCTCACGGTGACGCGTTGCGCCGAAGGCCGGGCCTCGGACCTTCCCGCGCTGATTGCCGAGACGAACGCCGGGCTTTCGACCGTGAATGCAGGGCAAGGCGTAAGGTGGGTCTCGCTGCTTACGGGCGGCGATGCCCTGCACGAAGTCCAGACCGTTCCTCCCCAGGTGCGCTCCTTCGACGACACGGTGCGGCGCGACGCGGTACTTGCGGGATCGCGGTGGGGAAACATCGCCGCACTCGCTACGTCCGGGTATTCGGTCGGTCACGCGTTTTCGGGCGATCAGTGCCTGCTCGCAATAGCTCGCACGGATGCGCTTGCCGGCGCCGGGCCGTCGGACCGCGGCTGCGGGCTCGTCTCGACGGATGCCTTCGGATTGCTTGCGCTCGCCGAACGCGTGCGGCCGGACCTTCTCGATGCGTCGGCCGGTTCCGCACTGTTAGTCCTCTGCAACGCAACCAGCGTGGCATTCGTGGCGATTGCCGACGGCAGCGTTCGGCTGTTGCACCAGACTTCGTTGCTCGACAGGTTGAAGGCCGCGTCCCCGGTGCAGTCCGGCACCGGCTCCCCGGTGGCCGAACCGCAGGAGGCCGAGTACGAGTTTTCGGGCAGCTACACGCTTCCCGCCGCTTCTTCGGGCCTGCAGTCGCCGCTGGAGGCGCGGTCGATGGAAGTCGAGACGTCGCACTACCAGCCGGCGCTGCTTCACCTCGTCGACGAAGTCCTCGGGCTGGCGTCGGAGTCGGAGCCGTTCTCGCCGGATGTGCTGCTCGTTACCGGTGAAGCGGTGCACCGCCACGCCGTCACCGGCTACCTGCGAACCTGCTTCGGAACATCGGTGGCGACCGACGAGTTCGACGTTGCGCTTTCGGTGCGAATCGGCGACTTGTCGCTCGCGCGCGAACTGGCCGCCCAGCAGGCGCAGTATGCGGGCGCGCTCGGCGCAGTCGCCCTGGCGACCAGCCGGCTGCGGCCTCGTTTCGAATCGATTGCCGAGCCGGTCGGGCCGGGCGGGCCGGGCCGGGGGCGGACGAGAAGCGCCGCGCCGGCTGGAAGTGGACCGATGCGGGCGGCGGCACTTCTGTTCGTCGCGGCGTTTCTCGTGGTCCTTGGCGGAATTGGCGGATCACGACTCTATTTCGAATCGCGTCGCAAAGCCGGTCTCGAAGCACAACTCGCGGTCGAATCGCACCGGCGCGACGAGCTCCTGACGCTGGCGGACGAATGGAAGTCGACGGAAGCGCGTCTCCTGCACGTGCGGTCGTTGCTCGAAGACATCACGCGACATCGGCTGCGCCAGCACACGCCACCGAGACTGCTCGAGACGGTCCGCGCCCTGCTCCCGGCCGATGTCCGGTTGACGGAGCTCTCGCTGGCCGCCGGATCCGTGAAGGTGAGCGGGTACTGCGAGACTCACGATCTGGGCCCAACCGTCGCGCTTGCAATGGAGCAGCGCCGCGACAGCTTCGCCGATGTGGTTCCGCACACCAACACGGCCTCTATGCGCCTGCCCGGCCCCGAGACCGGGGAGCTCGTCGACACGCCCGTTCACACGTTCACTGTCACGGCGCGGTACGTGGGAGGAGAAGAGCAATGAATCCATTTCCGATGGAAGCGGCAGCCGGACCGAAGCCCGGCACGCGGTCGAAGCGTCGCGCCATCGTGATCGCGGCCGTCGCGGGTGTGACCGCGGGACTGGCTGCCTGGGGCGCCTTGGAAGTCACGGTAATCCGGCCGCTGCGCCAGGACGGCGACCGGGTCGAGACCGGCCTGCGGGCCGTTCGCGACGAGATCGGCCGCACGGAGGCAATGATCGCGAACTACGAGGCGTATCGCGCCGAGGCCGAGAGCGTGGAGTCGGAATACGCCGAGGCCCTGTCGGCCGTGCCCTCGGAGGCCGAGCTCGCGGCGGCGCTTGCCGACGTCGAACGCGTCACCGGTGCGTCCGGAATTCGCCTCGTCGCTTTCGAGCCAGCGAAGGCAGCTCCAAAGCCGGTGGCTACGGCGAGCCCGAATGGCGGCACGGCAGCCCCGCTGCCCCCTGCAGTTCAGGCACGGCCGGTCGCCGTCATCCTGCACAGCCGCTACGAGCCCACCCAGTCGCTTTTCGACCGGCTGGCGCGGTACCCGCGCCTTCTGACGGTGGAGTCGTTCACCCTTCGATCGATCGGTACCGGCACGTTCACGACCGAAGCGGCGCTGACGTTGAATTGCTACTACAAGGTCGCGCCGCCGGAGCTGTCCGAAACTGTTCGCGGCGCAAACGGCGCACACGGGCCGCTTGCGGGGAGGAACTGACGGTGTCACGACTCCTCCAGAGATTTCGCCGCCGGGCGCAGCCGCCGCAGTCTCCGCTCGAAGGCAAGGACCGGCGGGCCGACTTCGTCGCGGAAGAGGTCAGAAAGCGCCGCCAGCGAAGCGCATCCGCGTCCGAATGGCCACCGGCGCGCCCGGTCGATTCGACAGCCGTCGCGACGCCGGCCGGAGCGCCAGTCGCACGGCCTTCGACGCTCGGTGTGGCCATTCCGGCCCTGACGCTTGCCGCCGATCGTGGCGACGCCATACCGGCCGAACTGACGCGAGGAATCGAGCCACAGGTGCTCCGGACGCTGACGCCCCAGATTGCGCACGAGTTCGCGGTATTGCCCATAAGAATGGATGCGTCGACGATAACTATCGCCGTAGCGCAGCAGCCTTCGCTCAAGCTGCAGAGTGAGCTTCAGTGGCTGATCGGTCTGAGCGCGGACCGGCAGCGCCGGCCGGTCTTCGTCCGGATTCCCGGTCCGGTGCTCGCGCAATGTCTGGAGGTCTACTATCCGTTTCACCGGAATCAGCAGTTGCTCCCGCGTGCGACCGAACTGGCGGGGCTCTTCACGAGCGGCGCACGGGATTCGAGCGCGGTCCTGCGTCAGCCCGAGCCGGGTCAGGCGACCGTGCGCGGGCTCGTCAACGGCATCCTCATGAAGGCCGTCTACCGAGGCGCAAGCGACATCCTGTTCGAGTGCTTCGACGCGGAGTTCCGCATCCGGTTCAAGGTCGAGGGCGAATGCGAGTACGCGATGACGCCGCTGCCGCCGACGGCCGCGGGCCAGATCGTCTCGATCGTCAAGCAGTACGCCAGGCTCGACATTGCCGAGTCCGAGAAGTCTCAGGATGGCCGCTTCGAGATGAAGATCGAATACAAGGGAGAGCTGAAGGCGATCCAGTTTCGAGTCGCGATCCGCCCGACGATAAACGGCGAAGGGTGCGTCATCCGTCTCCACGACAACAGCGAACGGCGCCCGCGCCTCGACTCGATCGGAGCGGACGCTCGCACGCTCGAGGCGCTCAGGCGGGTTCGGGATCATCGCGGCGGGCTCGTGCTCTTCTCGGGACCGACAGGATCGGGAAAGACGACGACGCTTGCCGCAATCCTCGGCGAATGCGACTCGGACCGCGAGAACATCGTCACGATCGAGGATCCGGTCGAGATCCGCCTTCCAGGCGTTACGCAGTCGGCCGTAAACGAGCTCAAGGGCGAGACGTTCGCGCGGATGTTGAAGACGGCGCTGAGAGTCGCGCCCGACCGGATTCTGGTGGGCGAGGTCCGCGACCAGGAGACGGCGCAGCTCGTCATCAAGGCGGCGCTCACCGGCCACCAGGTGTTGTCCACGGTTCACGCCCGCGATGCGGCGACCGTGGCCACCCGCCTTGTCGAAGAGGGCATCTCGGCGTTCAATCTGGCGTCTGCTCTCACACTGGTCGTCGCCCAGCGGCTCCTCAATCGGCTGTGCGAGCACTGCGCGAGGCCGGTCGAGTATCCGGTCGAGGTCCTTCTCGGCGAACAGTTTCTGCCCGAGGAGATCGCGTCGATCCGCGCAAAGGAACCGCGCGGGTGCTCGATGTGCCACGGGAAGGGCACGTACGGACGGTTCGCGATTTACGAGACAATGGTTGTGAGCGACGAAGTGCGCGTGATGCTCGCCAAGGGTGGCGCAACGGTCGAGGATGCGATTCGCCGGCTCGCGGTCCATCAGGGAATGACGCCGCTGCGGCGGCGCGGACTCGATCTCGTCAAGAAAGGAGTCGTCAGCCTGCAGCAGGTCGCGGAGCTGACGCCGCCGATGGCGGCCGACGTCCTCGGCATCGTCCAGTGCGAAGCGGGCGGTCCGCCGCTCGTCGTTCGCGAGAACAGGACGATCGCCTCCGCCGATGCACGGCGCCCACTTCAACTGGCATCGGCGGAGGAACGTGGCGACGGCGCCGTTTTCCACGACGGCTGGCTGGACATTCGATAGCGCCCCGGCGAACGACGTTCGTCAGGGCCGCGCAGGACAGGTGACATGTCGACATCGATCAGGATCCGCAGGGCCACGCTCCTCGACGTTGCCCTTTTCGCCACCCAGTTCCGTGCGCTCGTATCGGCCGGAATTCCCGTCAATCAGACGCTCTCGATGCTCGCGTCGTCGCTCGATCGCCAGTCGCCGGCCGTCGCGGAAGGGCTGCGCGCGATCGTCGCCGACATCGAAGGCGGACGCACGCTCGCCTTCGCCTTCCGGAAGCACGAGAGGCTCTTCGGACGGCTTTGCGTCGAGATGATCGCGACTGGCGAGACGACGGGGACCCTCGAGCGCAACCTCGCCGACATCGCGGACGATTGCGAGGCGCGGCATCGCAATCGCGCGTCGCTTCTGTCGGCGCTCATAGAGCCGGCGCTCATCGTGATCGTCGGGCTGTCGGTGTGCTACCTGCTATTGACGGTCACGGTTCCCCAGTTCAAGGAACTCTACGTGGCGCTGACGGCCGCCGGACAGCTGCCGTTGCCGACGCGCGTCCTGATCGGTCTGTCGGACTTTCTCGTCTCGCCGTCCGGCATCTTCCTCCTGCTCGGCTGTCTGGCGTCGGTTGCGGCGTTGGCCGTCGCCGTGACGCGGTCGGTCCGGCTTCGTTACCGGATTCACTGCCTGGTGCTGAAGACACCGCTGCTTGGCGAACTGGCCTTGCTCGATGGCGTCGGCAGGGCGTGCAGGACGCTGGCCATCGTCTATCGATCCGTCGGCGAAATACCGCTCGGGATCGAGCTTGCCGCGGCATCGGCGGGGAATATGCGAATTTCCGAGGCATTCGATGCGGTGGGCCGCCGGGTACTGGACGGACGGCTCGTCTGGGAATCGATGCAGGAGGTTCGGCTGTTTCCGGAGATCGCGGTCTTCATGACGCGATCCGGCGAGGAAAGCGGGCGGCTCGACGACCTGCTCTTGAAGGTCGCCGAGACCTTCGAGACGCGAGTGCGCTACGGAAAGGAACGGCTCGTAACGTTCCTGCGATACGGCCTGCTGATGCTGATGGGCGGGTTCGTGCTCAATGTCCTGCTGGCGGTCTATCTGCCGGTCTTCGACCTGATCGATCAACTTCAGAAGTGAGCGACATCATGACGATGCCTGGTTGCCGGAAAGTTGTTCAGCCCGAAAGCGGATACACGGTGCTGTCGGTAATGATCGGCATCGCCGTGGTTTCGATCGCCCTGGTGGGGCACGCGCTGCTGGCCGGATACGGCGCGCTGGCTTCGCGAAAGGCGCGCAACGACCTGGGATGCCGGTCGGCCGCCCTTGCGAAGCTTCACGACGAGGTCCCGGCCGGCGACGGCGGCAGCCTGCCGCCGGAGGCGGCCGTTGAAGGATGGAGCGACCTGGTCTACTTCGACCGTACGACCGGATCGGTGGTCACGGTGTCGGGGCCGGGTCCCGCTGGCGCGGGACTGATTGCGCGGCAGTGGCGGCGCGGGCCCGACGCGCGAGGCCGCCGGGTTTTAGAGGTCGTAGCGACCGCGGTCGATCCATCCGGCCGTCCGCTTGCCGGAGCGTCGGCGTCAAGCGTGACATACAGCGAGCGTGTGCGATGAACGTGAACAATCGCGTTCGTCGCCTGTGTTCGGGGTTCGCCCTGGTGGAGTTGCTCGTCGTCGTCTCGATAGTCGCCATTGCCGGAGCGATCGCAGTCGCGGCCCTATCGATGGCGTCCAGAAGCGCGGGCATGCGGAAGTCGAGGGCGGCGGTCAGTTCCGCAATACGGCGCGCTGTCTCGCACGCCGCGAAGTCGGGCGTCACGGAAGGTATCGACCTGTGGAGCATCCCGGTGGACTCGACGGTTCGGGTTCGGACCGAATCGAGCCTTCCTCTGCCCGAAGGAGCAAGTGCGACGGGCTCGGTGGATCTGCAGGGCGGGACGGGCAAGCCGTACACGAACGGGGCAAATCGCGCCGTGGCCGTGCTTCTCGAGGATACGGGCGATGCGGAGAAGGTCGTCGCAATCGTGCTCGGGCCAAATGCGACGGTAACCGAGTACCGTCTGGCCGGTAACTCCTGGGAGGTTCTCAGATGAACACGCGCTACCAACGGGGATTCA
>JAJTWZ010000143.1 GCA_021463145.1 Blastocatellia bacterium
GCGCTCAGGCTCGTTTCACTCGCCTGCGCGCGACCCACGGCTATTTCATCGACCGCTCCGCGGTCGCAGACGACAGCCGGCGGCCACGGTGGTGACCGCGGAGCGGTCAAAGAACACAGCCGGCGGCCACGGTGGTGACCGCGGAGCGGTCAAAGTACACAGCCGGAGGTCACGGTGGCGACCGCGGAGCGGTCACATATGATAGCCGGGGGTCAGGGCGGTGAGCGAAGCGATCCGCCGTGACCCCCGGAACACGCCCCAACCCCGATCCGACCGCGGAGCGGTCGCACGGAACGTCGAACCCGCACCTCATCGCGGTTCGATCGAACCCTACCTGGGCTGGTGTTTGCGAGAGGCGGTTCGATCGCTCCGCGGTTGCGACCCTTTTCTGGGAAGGAGGTACCGCGGGTAACGGCGGATCGCTTCGCTCGCCACCGTTACCCGCGGCAATCGTGTGGGACCGCTTTACGATCCTGTCTGGAGAGCCGGAGGTGGTCCGGTGTACCGCGGCGACCGGCCGGTTCTGGAGAGCCGGATGCGTGAAAGCGCCAGAGCTCACCGCGTACGCCGCCAGTCATGTCCGGAAAATCCGATCGAGCCCCGCAATGGGCGAAAGAGGCCGGAGCGACGGCGCGCACGGACAATTCTTTGACAACCCGACGGACCCGGAGATACAACACTCGCCGAATCGCTCTCCCCATGGACACAACAGAAAACCAGCTGACCGGCAGGACGGCGCTCGTCACCGGCGCCGGTCGCGGCATCGGACGAGAGGTCGCGCTCGCGCTCGCACGTGCGGGCGCCCGGGTGGCCGCAACAGCGCGCTCCGCGAACGAGATCGAAGCGGTAGCAGCAATCGTTCGCGACACCGGCAGATCGGCAATGCCGGTCGCGATGGATGTCTCGGATCCGAAGTCCGTCGCCGAAGGCTTCGCGCGCGTTCGCGACGAGCTCGGTCCCATCGATATCCTCGTCAACAACGCCGGCATTGGCCGCAGCTCGCTCCTTTGGAAGACGACAGACGAAATCTGGCGGACCACGATCGAAACGAACCTCTCCGGAACTTTCTTCTGCATGCGCGAAGCGCTCGGTCAGATGGTCGAGCGCGGCTGGGGACGCGTCGTCAACGTCGCATCGGTCGCAGGGAAAATCGGTGGACCTTACATTTCCGCGTATGTCGCTTCGAAGCACGCCGTCCTCGGGCTGACGAAATCGGCGGCGCTGGAAGTCGCAAAGCACGGCGTAACCGTGAACGCGCTCTGCCCGGGCTACGTCGACACGCCGATGACCGACGCTACCGTCCAGACAATCATGGAGAAGACAGGGAAGTCCGAGTCCGATGCTCGTCGAGCCCTCGAAGGAATGAGCCCGCAAGGACGACTCGTAACCTCGGAAGAGGTCGCGTACGCCGTGCTCGCGCTGATGGCGGACGACGCGCGTGGCATCAACGGGCAGGCAATCAACATCGACGGCGGCGGGGTTACGTTGTGAGCGCCCGCGTCATCAACCCGGCGGAACTTGGCGCCCCGCGCGGCTATTCGAACGGACTCGTCTACGAGCACGGGCCGATACTCTTCGTCGCCGGACAGGTTGCGTGGGATTCCGAACAACGCATCGTGTCGGACGACTTCGTCGTGCAGTTCGCGTGCGCGCTAGCGAACGTCATGCGCGTCGTGCACGAAGCGGGCGGCACGGCCGAGAGCATCGGCCGGTTGACGATCTACGTGACCGACACGGCGGAGTACACCTCCGATCTGCGGGCGGTAGGCGCGGCGTACCGCGATGTGATGGGCCGGCACTTCCCGACGATGTCGCTCGTGCGTGTCGCGGGACTGCTCGAGCCCGGCGCGAAGGTCGAAATAGAGGCAACGGCGGTGTTGTCCGGCCCGCCAACCGGAAAGGGAGACTGATCGATGGGCTCGATGCCACAGCCAGTGAGCTTCCGGCTCGACGACAGCGGCAACGGCGTCGTCACGCTGACGCTTGATCGTCCCGACCGGCTCAACGCGCTCACGTTCGAGGTGTATCGCGAGCTCACCGACACGTTTCGCGCGCTGAAGGGCCGCGACGACGTGCGGTGCGTCGTCATAACTGGCAATGGCCGGGCGTTCTGCTCGGGCGGCGATGTGAACGACATCATCGGGGCGCTGTTCGGGCGTGACGCCGCCGGCCTGCTCGACTTCACACGGATGACGTGCGACCTCGTCGCCGCAATGCGCGACCTCGACGCGCCGATTGTCGCGTCGCTGAACGGGACGGTGGCCGGCGCCGGCGCGGTGATCGCGATGGCGTCCGACTTCCGGATCGCCGCGACAACCGCGAAGATCGCGTTCCTGTTCGTGAAGGTCGGACTGTCTGGCGCTGACATGGGCAGCTGTCACCTGCTCGCGCGGATCGTCGGTCTCGGCCGCGCGACCGAGATGCTCATGCTCGGCGACTTCGTGACCGCCGACGATGCGCACGCGTACGGGCTCTACAACAAGGTCGTGGCGCAGGACGAACTCGCCGAAGCGACGCGCGCGCTTGCCGAACGGCTCGCGTCAGGACCGGGCTTCTCGATCGCGATGACGAAGCAGATGCTCAATCGCGAGTTGTCGGTCAGCCTGACCGAGGCCCTCGAGATGGAAGCGCAGGCCCAGGCCATCTGCATGGGCCATCCCGACTACCGCGAAGCGTACGAGGCGTTCGTCGCGAAGCGTCCTCCGGCGTTCAACAAGAGCGCGTAGCTGGCTCATCATTCGAACCGAGAGGTCGCACCAGGCGAGTTCAACGATGAAATTCCGAGGTCAAATCGCCGGCCGGCTTCGATTCTGCGGATCCCTGCCGTCGGACGTAGAGCGGATTGTCCGAATTGTCGCTACAGCGATGCAAGAGCAACGGCCAGAGTTCGTAACTGGTGAGCCAGAGGCGAGGTAACACGAACGTCATGCGCCAGCGACCGCCAATCGGAATCCAGCTCGAGCCGGAGCACGTCGAGCTCGAGCGCACGGTCGCCGATCTCTGTTCGACAGTGCTGTCGTCGATCGCGGCGCACGAAGAGACGGATCCGGAAGCGTTCGACAAGATCCGGAAGGCGCTCGCCGCATCGGGCCTGCTCTCTTACATGGTGCCGTCGCCATACGGCGGACGCCGCGACCGGCTCGACACGCGCGCGATTGCGATCATCCGCGAGGAACTCGCCGGTACTTCGGGCCTCGCGGACCTCATCTTCGTCATGCAGGGCCTTGGCAGCTACGCGCTGCAGATCGGCGGATCGGAGGAGATGCGAGCGCTGTGGCTGCCGCGCGTCGCGTCGGGCGAAGCGATCGCCGCGATGGCGCTTACGGAAGAGTTCGCCGGGTCCGATGTCGCCGCGATCGCGACGACAGCCCGTGCCGACGGCGACTCGTACGTCCTCGACGGCGAGAAGTGGTTCATCTCGAACGCCGGCCGCGCAGATTTCTACTGCGTGTATGCGACCGTCGATCCCGAAGCGGGACGAAGTGGAATCACGGCGTTTCTCGTCGAAGCGGCGACGGAAGGCTGCAGCGTGCCGCGCCTGATGGAAACGCTTGCGCCGCACCCGCTCGGTGTCGTCAGGCTGGAGAACTGCCGGGTGCCGGCCTCAAGCGTGCTCGGCGAGCCCGGCGGCGGCTTTTCCGTGGCGATGCGGACGCTCGATATGTTCCGGACTTCCGTCGGCGCCGCTGCCGCCGGAATGGCCCGCCGCGCCCTGGACGAGGCGATCGCGTTCGTCAAGCATCGCAAGCAGTTCGGTCAGCCGCTCTCGGAGTTCCAGCTCACGCAGGCCGCGATCGCCGAGATGGCCGTGGAGCTGGAAGCCGCCCGGCTGCTCGTCTACCGCGCCGCCACGGTGAAGGACGGCGGCGCGGATCGCGTGACGCTCGAGGCTTCAATGGCGAAGCTCTACGCCACCGAGGCGGCGCAGCGGATCATCGACCGGGCGCTACAACTGCACGGTGGCCGCGGACTGCTTCACGGCTCGATCACCGAGCGGCTTTACCGCGACGTAAGGGCGTTGCGGATTTACGAAGGAACGAGCGAGATCCAAAAGCTCGTCATCGCCTCTCAACTGTTCAAGAACTAGTCCGGCGCGACCCGGCGCCGGCAGGGGATGCCAATGTCATTCGACGACTCGATTCATCCGCCGGGAAAGGGCTCGATCTCCTACGGCTCGTACCTGTGCGTTCCCGAACTTACGTCGCTTCAGAGGCTGGTTTCCGAACCCGGCCATCACGACGAGTTGCTCTTCATCATCGTCCATCAGACCTACGAGCTCTGGTTCAAGCAACTGCTCCACGAGATAGATACGATCGGAGAGATGATGTGGGCGGGCCAGGTGCTTGCGGCCAGCCGCCTTGTTCATCGTTGTGTCGAGATTCAGAAGGTACTGGTCAGCCAGGTTGCGGTCGTCGAGACGATGACGCCGATGGACTTCCTCGCGTTTCGCGACAAGTTGCAACCTGCGAGCGGCTTCCAGTCGGCGCAGTTTCGCGAGTTCGAATACGCGCTCGGCATCCGCGACACCGCTTACCTGCGGAACTACGACGCGGACCCGGAATCGCGACAGCGGCTCGAACGCCGCCTCGAGCGTGCGCCAGTGCCCGAGGCTTTCTACACCCTGCTGCGCGACCGCGGCTTCGAAGCGCCGGGTTTGCCGGTGGACGCCGATGCCGACACGGCCGCCGCGGTTCGCGAAGCGCGAGTCGCAGCCGTATCGCGGCTGTACGCCGAGTTCGAATCCCACTACGACCTGTTCCTGCTTGCCGAGGCGCTGACCGAGATGGACCAGCAACTGATGCTCTGGCGTCACCGTCACGTCGTGATGGTCGAGCGGGTTATCGGCGGACGGCGCGGCACGGGTGGGAGCAGCGGAGCCGGTTATCTGAAGACGACGCTCGAAAAGCGGGCCTTTCCCGAGCTCTGGGATGCGCGAACGTCGATGAGCGTCCATCATTCGTATTGATGGCCGGCGCAGGCGGAATGGAGAGGAAATCAGCGTGACCGACGAACTGTTGAATTGGCGATCGGAGTTTCCGATCCTCGAGACGTCCACATACATGATCAGCCACAGCCTCGGCGCCATGCCGCGCAAGGTGCGCGACAGGCTCGCAGAATTCACCGACATGTGGGCGACACGCGGCGTGCGAGCCTGGAGCGAAGGCTGGTGGGACATGCCCGTCACCGTCGGCGACCTCATCGGCGGCATCATCGGCGCCGGCCCGGGCGAGATCGTCATGCACCAGAACGTGTCGGTCGCGCAGTCGGTCATCTGCTCGTGCTTCGACTTTCGGGGACCGCGCAACCGGATCGTCTACACGGAACTGAATTTTCCGACGGTGATGTACGTCTACGAGGCGCAGAAGCGGCATGGCGCGCGCATCCGCGTCGTTCCGTCGGACGACGGCATGACCGTGCCGACCGAACGCCTGCTCGAAGCGATCGACGAAGAAACGCTACTCGTGCCGATCTCGCACGTGTTGTTCAAGAGCGCGTACATCCAGGACGCGGCGGCGATCGTTGCGCGCGCGCACGAGGTGGGCGCGCTCGTCGTGCTCGACACGTACCAATCGGCGGGCACGGTCCCGTTCGACGTGAAGGCGCTGGACGTGGACTTCGTCGTCGGCGGTTCGGTGAAGTGGCTGTGCGGCGGTCCGGGCGCGGGCTACATGTATGTGAGACCCGATCTGCGCGAGAGGCTCGAGCCTTCGGTCACCGGCTGGATGGCGCACCGGTCGCCGTTCGCGTTCGAACCGGGCGAGATCGACTATGCGCCTGACGTGCGCCGGATGCTCCACGGATCGCCGTCGGTGCCGGCGTTGTACGCGGCGCGCTCCGGCTACGAGATCATTCTCGAAATCGGCATCGACCGGATCCGTGAAAAGTCGATGCGGCAGACGGCGAAGCTCATCGAGCTTGCGGACGCAGCCGGACTCGGCGTGACGAGCCCGCGCGATCCCGCACGGCGTGGTGGGACGGTCACGATCGACGTGCCACACGGCCCGGCGGTCGTGAAGGAGCTCGCCCGGCGCGAAGTCATCGTCGACTACCGGCCGGGCGCGGGCATACGCGTCTCGCCGCACTTTTATACATCCGACGACGAGGTAGCGCAGACGGTCTCGGAGATCGTCGAAATCGTCGCGTCGAAGGCCTACGAGGCCCACCTCGCCCAGACCGGCGCGGCGTACTAGCGTGTCGCAGACCTCATCCCTGCGGAGACGGGTTCCATTCTGAAGCGCCGTAGCAACGGTGTTTCCTGTCAACGTGGAAATGCCTCGAGTTTGGTCCTCCGAGAGGCAAACGGGTCCGCAACCGCGGAGCAACGGTGTTTCCTGTCAACGTGGAAATGCCTCGAGTTTGGTCCTCCGAGAGGCAAACGGGTCCGCGACCGCGGAGCAACGGTGTTTCCTGTCAACGTGGAAATGCCTCGAGTTTGGTCCTCCGAGAGGCAAGCGGGTCCGCGACCGCGGAGCAACGGTGTTTCCTGTCAATGTGGAAATGTCTCGAGTTTGGTCCTCCGAGAGGCAAACGGGTCCGCGACCGCGGAGCAACGGTGTTTCCTGTCAACGTGGAAATGCCTC
>JAJTWZ010000144.1 GCA_021463145.1 Blastocatellia bacterium
CTTCTCTCGCGGTGGAGATATTCATCGAGAAACGGCTGCGATCATCTTCGCCGTGAGCCCTGCGGACGTCACGTCAGAAATGCGTGCCCGAGCCAAGACAATCAACTTTGCGACGATTTACGGACAGGGTCCAGTCGCACTTGCCCGCCAGCTCAAAATCCCGGTGGCTGAAGCTCGCGCATTTATCGCGACGTACTTTGACCGCTTTCGAGGTGTGCGCGAGTACCTGGATTCCCGCGTGGCTTTTGCCAGGGAGCACGGTTACGTGGAGACAATCTTTCACCGCCGCAGGTACATCCCGGAGCTGAAGGACCGCAACTTCAATATTCGCTCGTTCGGCGAACGTGTGGCAACGAATGCCCCAATCCAGGGTTCCGCGGCGGATCTGATCAAGATTGCGATGATCAGGATAGATCAGCGCATCGAAAAAGAGCGCCTGGAATCCCGTATGCTCCTGCAGGTCCACGACGAGCTGGTGCTGGAGATGGCGCCGGATGAGGCACAGCGCGTCCAGGGGCTCGTAAAGCACGAAATGGAACATGCCGCTGAGCTTTCGGTGCCGCTGGTGGTCGATCTCGGCGTCGGCGCAAACTGGCTCGAAACGAAGGACGGGCGGTAGCAGTCGGGTCCGGTTGTCATTGCAGAGTGCGCCACCCCGCGCGATTCGAGGGATCCCGATCACCGTCGTTAGACAGACTCAATCGGCGTAATATATTGTCACACAACCACTTGTGCGCCGTGTTCTGACGGGCCTTGGCATTGCAATGGAGGCCGCTGAAGGAATTCGGCCTGCATCCACTCTGCGCACGATTGAACAGCGGAAGAGTCCTCATGAAGAAGCGGCATGGTGGTTTTACGTTGATCGAACTGCTAGTCGTGGTCGTAATCATCGGTATTCTGGCCGCAATCGCGATCCCGAAGTTTCAGAACACGAAGGGGAAGGCGAATGCCGCCACCCTTCGGTCCGATCTGAGGAACCTCGCGACGGCGGAGGAATCTTACTTCTACGACTACGGAACCTACACATCGAATCTGACCGCCATGAACGTGACGCTCACGAGTGGCGTTACGGTGACCTTTGGTGCAGCAACGGCTGCCGGCTGGTCGGCTGTCGTGACACATCCGCTGGCCTATCCGATACAGTGTGCGATGTTCATGGGAGGCGTCTCGCCGCTTGCCCCCGCAACCACTGAGGGCCTTCTCGTCTGCCAGTAGGCACCATTACTTAGCCGGATGGGCAGTGAACAGGGTTTGTGGTACAGAGAGTTCGCGCGACGCCGCGACGGGCTGGTCTTTGCGCTGGAGGGTGGTCTCTGGCTCCACCGCCACGTCTGGAAGGGCGAACCAATGGCCCACCTCATTTCCGCCGACCGTGTGCTCCTTATTCGATACGGTCTGGAAGTGGGCCTTGCCATTGAGCTGCTTCAGTACAAGCCCCTGAAAGACCCGCGCACGAATGAGCGGCGGGAAGCGTGGCACTGGGATCTTGTTGGCAGGTTCCTTCCCCCGATCAGCCACTGAAGAGAAGACCACTCGGAAGTCATGATGCGCCGATCGATGTAGGTGTTGGGAGCGCTTTCAGTCCGGTTTCGGCGAGTCGAGCGTCCTGCTGCCCTTTGGCGACATCCACCTTCGAGAGCAACCAGGCGCCGATTGCGAAAAACAGGATCACCGAGAGTATCGCGTGCCGACTGGTCCCGAACACTGCAATCGTGGCAGCGAAGAGTAGTGGACCAAAAATGCTCGCGAACTTCTCGAAGACGCTATAGAAACCGAAGAACTCCCCGGACTTGTGTGCCGGGATCAAGGTGGCAAAGAGCGACCGACTGAGGGCCTGAGTACCACCTTGGACCATGCCGGTCATCCCCGCCAGAATTACGAAATGAACGGCATTCTTCATGAAGTAGCCGACCACACTGATGAATGTGTACGCGAGCAGGCCCAGAAAAATCGCGTGCTTTGCCCCAACTCGCTCTGCCAATGCACCGAACAGGAAAGTGAACGGGATTCCCACGAATTGGACGATCAGAATTGACGCGATGAGCGCCGAGTCCGGGATGCCGATTTCAGCCCCATACGCAGTCGCCATCCTGATGATCGTCTGGATCCCATCGTTGTAGACCAAGAAAGCAAGAAGCATCAGGAACGCCTGTTTGAATCCGCGCAGTTCGCGCAGCGTCTCGGCCAGGCGGACGAACGGAGCCGTGACAGACCGTGGCCGGGTCACCTCATCTGCTTCGAGCGTGCGTGCTGGTTCCCGGACGCCACGAAGCAACGGGATGGTGAAGAGACTCCACCATACAGCCACCGAGACAAATGCCAGTCGGGTTGGAAGCGTGCGCTGCTGTTCCGCCAAGTCTGGGCCGTACGGAAGGCCGAACCATTCCGGCTTCTGAATCCAGGCGAGGTTGAGTGCGAGAAGCACACCACCGCCGATGTAGCCCATCGCATAGCCTGCGGTTGATACGCGATCGATTTCGTCCGGACCGGCAATGTGAGGAAGGAGTGCTTCGTAAAAAACGACGCTGGCAGTACCGGCGATTACTGCGATCACGAATAGCGTGGCTGCGAAGCCGACCTCACCTCGGTCGATGAAGAACATTGCAGCCGTAGCCGTTGCACCGATCAGCATTGCAACGAAGAGGAGTTTCTTTTTGGCAGCTGCAAAATCGGAGATCGCTCCGAGCAACGGAGAGAGCACAGCCAAAACGAGCGCGGCGATCGTATTGGCGGCTGCGAATGCCTGTGTTGCCCGACTCTCGGGAAGGTCCGAGATCCTTACGAAGAACACGGGGAAGACAGCGACCATAATGGTCGTCTGCAGGGATGAGATGGCCCAGTCGTACATCGCCCATGCGCGAAGTTCCGGCCGACTGAGTCCGAGTCGTGCAACGATCGACGTCGCAGCCGCTGTACGGCGGTCTTCAGCTGAGGGCGTCATGAACGGACCAGGAGCGGCAGGTCGCGTGCATGCCGATCAGGCACAACACATTGACGATTCGTAACCGATCGACAGATTGACTGCGACATGTATAGCGTGAGAGTCAGGGCAAACGCAGCCGCAACGGCGGCAGTTACCTTGCTTGTCATGGCCTGTCGTCAAGAGACGACGCGGCAGAGCAAGGATACGGTCACGTTTGGCGACTCGCCACCGACTGCGGTAGTTCCGCCGGTCGCCGCCCTTACTGGCTGGGATGAGCGACTGGGAAGTGTATTCGCGATTCCGGCTCCAGGGGGATCGTCGGCCCTCCTCGTGTTTCCTGCGTTCACGGACGCGTCATCCCTTGATACGGTCCGCTTTGACATGCAGAGCTCCATAGGAGGTTCCTTGCAGCTGCTGAGGGGAGGGAGACGTGTCGCGACAGCGCGGATAGTCGAGATGGCGCACGATCCGGTCGATGGTTGTCCGACATGGCCAACGGTGCAATTGGCGTCCGACACGGGAGGGACTCTGCCTGCTGAGTGGTCACTGGGCATTGACCCGGGAGTCACGGTCGCGCAAATGGATTCATTGGCGGGACTGAGCTCGAAGGACTCGACTGTCCTGACGGTTGCACTCGCCAGAGTTGCATCCGCGCTGCCGGGTGACACAGCTTCGGAGTTCCGTGGACGGCCGTTCGTGGTACGGCAGGCGGCGCAGTTCAGGATGACCGGCGTATCGCTGGTAGTCGCCGAAGTCACGCGTTCCGTGAGTCAGGAAGCCATGCCGCTGTTGGAGCACCTTTTCGTCATCGCGCGTGTCGACTCAACCGAACGCAGCGGGCTGCGGGTGGAATACTACGAGCGCAGGATGGGCATCGAGGATCTGACCGAGACAACGGAAACGCTCGCTATCGTTCAGTCGCCTTCCGGTGTGATACAACTGCTCGTGGCACGCGATCTGGGCGAAGGCGTCCGTTACAGCCTTATCGAGCGCGTTACCGGGGGTGAATGGCGCATCCGTTGGACGAGCGCTTACGCAGGATGCTGAAGGCTACGAAAGCGAATTCTCGAGCTTGCCTCCGAGTGCCGCTGGTGCCGCGTGTCCCCGTCTTCCTGACGTGAGAACCACCAGCGCCATCATGTAGGGCAGCGCAAGAAAGACCTGATAGGGAATGGCGGTCGCAGCCGCCTGAAACAGGTACTGGAGCGCGCTGGATCCACCAAAGAGCAGGCTCGCGGCGAGAATACCGCTGGGATGCCAGCGCCCCAGCGCGACGACGGCAATGGCGATGAAACCGCGGCCAGCCGACATCCCATCGGCGAACGTTCCTACCTGCGAGAGCACGAGGCAGGCACCGGCCAGACCGCCGAGAAGTCCACTCAGCGACGTCGCCAGCAGCTGCACCTGAACCGGTCGCCCGCCTGCGCTTCGAACTGCTTCCGGCGACTCACCGGTCGCCCGCCAAATGAGGCCGGTTCGCGTTCTGAACAGGAACCAGGAGCACACTGGCGCAAGCACGAATGCAATGTATGTCAGCACCGGTTGGGAGAAGAACGCCGACCCGAGAACGGGGATGGAAGAGAGGAGCGGCAAGGGAAGGGGGGCGAGAGTAGGTATTGAGAGCGCCACACCCTGCGTTCCGAAAGTCACTCGGTACAATGCGCTGGTGAGGCCTAACGCGCCCAGCGTGACGGCTGTTCCGGTGATGATCTGGTCTGTCCGCAACCAGATGGCAAAGATCCCGAACACACACGAGACAACCAGCCCAGCAAGCGCTCCGCCTGCGATCCCAAGGACTGTACCTCCGGCTGCTGCTCCGACGGCGGCGCCAAACGCGCCCGCGATGATCGTGCCCTCCATTCCGAGATTGATGACGCCGGCGCGTTCACACATGCCCTCTCCGAGCGAAGCCAACGCCAGCGGCGTTGCGGTGCGCACCGTGGATGCGAGGAACGCAGTCAGAAGCGTTTCCATCAGCGCGCGCCTTGCTGTTCCACCGCTTGGAGGCGGGCAAGCCGCTGCTGCATGAATGCGACGATGTGCGGCGCGGCCAGCAGCGCCAGGATGATGAGCGCCTGAACGAACTCGACGAACCCCGCCGGCACTGCGACGTCCCGCTGCATCGCGGCGGCACCAGCGCTCAGGCCTCCGAAGAGAATGGCACTCGGGACCACCATGACTGGCTGTAGGCCGGCGAGAAGCGCGACGGCGATAGCGGTATAGCCGTATCCCGGCGAAACATTGTCGTAGAGGGCGTAGGTAACCCCGCCGACCTCGATTCCACCTGCCAGGCCAGCCAATGCGCCACTGCCCAGAAAAACGAGCCATGTCAGGCGATCGACGTCAATCCGGCCAGTCTCCTCCGCCGCTCGGGGGTTCACTCCAACGGCAATGATACGGAACCCGCTCGCGGTATGGCGCAGCGCCCAGCCGAGGAAGAGCGCAAGAAGAATGGCCAGGACGAATCCCCAATGGAGACGCACCATCGGATGTACGGTGGGGATGCGAGCCAGTTCGGCAAAGGTCGACGATTGCGGGTAGACGCGAGTAGGCTCCTGCAGCGGACCACGGACGAGATACGAGACAAGGAACGTGGCCAGGAAGTTCATCATGATGGTCGTGATGACTTCGGGCACGCGGAACCGCCGACGCAGCCATGCAGGAACGATGGCCCAAGCGATGCCTGCCGCGGCGGCAGCCGCCAGCTCGACCGGAACGGTCCATACGTCGAGCCACTGCTCAGCACGGATAGCGACGAACGTAGCTGCCGCGGCGCCAACCACCAGTTGACCCTCGGCTCCTATGTTGAAAACGCCAGAACGGAATGACAGCGCGACAGCCAGTCCCGTAAGCAACAGTGGCGATGCGCGAACGAAGGTGGCCGAAAGCAGAGCATCGGGAGAGCCAATCGAGCCGCGCACGAGCGACTGCAGCGATGCGCCCACGGGAAACCCGCCTAACGCGATTGTCCCGGCCAGCACGCCGAGGAGAACGACGACGACCGATCCGCCGAACAGGAATCGAACAGTGCTCGCGTGCCCCCGGAGGATCGCACTCAAGCGGCGCCAACCATGATTCGGCCGATCAGATCCCTGTCCGGACGAGCTTCCCTGACACGCCCGGCATGCGTCACGAGGATGCGGTCGCAGGTCTCCAGCAGTTCGTCGATGTCGTTGGACTGGATGATTACCGCCATTCCATCATCGCGCAGCTTGCCGAGCAGCTCCAACACATACTGTGCGGCCCGGACGTCGAGCCCACGGGTGGGATTTGCTGCTACGAGCAGGTCGGGACGATCGCTGATCTCCCGCGCAAGGACGAACCGCTGCTGATTTCCGCCCGAAAGTGTATCGACGGCTGCTCGCGGGCCAGAAGCATGGATATCGAAAGCCGATATCAAGGACTCAGCCGACCGTTCCACGGACTTCCATCGCAAGAAGCCGCGACGCCTCGCGGCGTCGTGGAGCAGCAGATTCTGTCGGAGATCCAGGGAAGCCAGTAATGCGTCGTTCTGTCGGTCCTCCGGCACATATCCGACACGTTGGGGAAGTACCAGAGATCCAGAAAAAGGCTTGAGGCGGCCGGCGACTGCCCTCAGCAACTCACGGTGACCCGAACCT
>JAJTWZ010000145.1 GCA_021463145.1 Blastocatellia bacterium
GCGGCATCGCGACGCGAGGAATGCGGAGAGGTTTCGCAATAGCCGTGGGTCGCGCGCGGCGAGTGCAACGAGCCGCGGCGCGACCCGCGGACACCCCCGCCCACGCGCCGACCGCGCAGCGGTCGCACTTTCGCTGTTCAGCCGATAGCTTCGGAACTCGTGTGTCTCGAATCATCGCGGCCGCTCTGCGGTCCCGCCTATCCAGAGGATCGCAATGACCGCCGGGCGGGGGATGGATTGGTTCGCCAGACCCTCGAGGCGTCACTCCTGTAGTCTGGCGGACGAAACGTTTCGTCGCGGCTTACGATTCCTTCCGTTTCCTCCAGGCCCGCCGTGACCGGCAGTCGCGGCTTATCAACGAACACGACAGCGGTGTAGCATCTCCCACGACGCTTCATCGATAAGCGTCGTCCGACTGTCGAGGCAACGCTCAATGTCGTGCCCCAAATGCGGCGCTCCACTTTCCCCGGGTCTCCGCTTCTGTAAGCAGTGCTGGTCCCCTGTCGATGCTTCGCCGTCCGTGGACGCATCTCCGCTGGCCGCGCAGCCTTCTGTGCGCGCCGGGATCGGCGATCACGGCGGCCCGCTCTTCGGCGTGGGCTACGACGAAGACGTGGATTCCGCGTCGGGCCCATTGCGGTCCACGGTCGTCCCGGGGCCGCCAGCCGTGGCTCAGCGCTGGATGCCCGCTCCCGTCGGCGCCGTCGCGGACAAGCCTTCGAAGCGCGCAGTTGCCTCGATGATAATCGGACTCCTGTCGATGTTGATGCTTTGCGGGTTCGTGTTCACGATTCCTGTCGACCTGGTGGGCGTCGCGCTTGCCTTCCTCGAGTTGCGCGCAATAGCGCAAGGCGAGCGGCCGGCCGCGGGTCGGAGCCTGGCGGTCATCGGACTGGTGCTCTGCTCCATCGTCCTCGCGGTGAAGGCGTTCATCGCGCTGGCGTTCCTGGGGTAGACTGGCGCGATGGTCAAAGATGACGACAAGGCGAGAGCCGACCTTACTCGGACGATCCATTACTACGGTCTGCTCATTGGTGCCGTCGGTTGCGTGAATCTCTGGATCTACTGGGTTCAAGGATCGAAATGGACGCTCGGACTCGCCATCGCGTGCTTCGTCTGCCTCGGGCTGTGGCTCGTGTTCGCAAGGCGGTTCGTGCGATGAATTCGCCGGTAAACGTCCCGGATGGCCGTGTTGACACCCCTCGGCGAAATACGTACTATCCGCCTTTCGACGCACCGTCGCGTCGGTGTGGCCAGGTAGCTCAGTTGGTAGAGCACCTGACTGAAAATCAGGGTGTCGGCGGTTCGACTCCGTCCCTGGCCACCAAGCAGTTCCGCTTCAGGGTCACCCCGTCTGGTGGCCCTTTCTTCATGCTTTCGGCATGTCCAGCCCAGCGAAAATCCGATGGTTGTGTCAGCCGTCGCGAGGTACCGGAATGAAGCTCTACACGGTCGAGTTCGACGGCGACGTACCGCGAATCGAAGAGGGTGTTGCAATCGTGACATCCGGTGGTCATCCGGCTGCCGACCTTGGAGTCGACGTGGGCGGACAGACCCTGGCGATGGTGCCGCTTCGCATTCCGCTTGACGGGCTCGATGCACCTGCCGGCGGACGGCTGCTCGAGGCCGAGGTCGTGTCTAATGAAGACGGCGCGCTCCGGTTCTGTCCGTCGCGCGCTGGCGGCGAGGCGTTCGTCGTTCTTTCGGTCATACAGCGCAGCCCCGATGCGCGAACCGAAGTGGAGCCATTCGGCACCGGCGTTGCCTGTGTCGGGAATGCGTTCGCGCGGCCTATGGACCGCCAACTGCTCACGATGCAACCCGGTTCGGCTGTGCGCGTCCGTCGTTTCGGGCGAGGAACGCCCTTCGGCCCATGGTTCGGGCTCTCGTGGAGCGGCTCGGAACTCTCCTGCAGCGAGGAAGAAAATCCATAGCGCGGCAAATGCGGCAATGAATGCGGAGATTCGCAGACGTCAAATGCGCTACGGTTCTCCGGTGCCGCCGTTGATCGAGACCGGCCCGGCCCGGCTCGCTCCGCGTTCGGTCGTTGCTTCGAGCGCCCGCTCGCTCCTATACTCGCCCGTTTGCGTTCGCCTTTGACACGACTATGAGCAGTTTCATGTTCGTCTTCCTGACGGGCCGGGACAAAGGGAAGACCCGAATCTATCAGCAGGATCGCGTCACGATCGGACCGTCCGACACGTGCGACCTCGTCGTGCCGATAGCTGGAATCGGCGTCACTGCCGAACTCGTTCCG
Organism: Blastocatellia bacterium; assembly: GCA_021463145.1. GTDB lineage: Bacteria > Acidobacteriota > Blastocatellia > UBA7656 > JADIYM01 > JADIYM01. The sequence continues at coordinate 2,258 of JAJTWZ010000145.1, forward strand.
CTCCCCGACGTGATCGCGAGTGTGAAGCGAGTCGAGGAAGGCGAACCGCGGCTCACGCTTGCGATTGGCGATCCGATCGAATTCGCGATCAACGGCAAGACTATCGCAGCCACGTCGCCTGGCGAGTCGTTCCCGCTGCACGACGGCGACACGTTGAGGTTCGGTCCGGCGGGCCGGGGCTCGGAATTGCTGTTCCACGTGCTCCGGCAGGACATATATGGCCTTGTGCCGGTCGCGGAGACGCAGGAGACGGCGATCGCCGAGGCGCCCGGTAATGTCCACCCGCTCACCGCCACTCTTTTCGTCAAGGAACTGGCGACCAGCCTCTGGGCGGAGGTCCCTGGCCGCGCGAAGGCCTACACGCTCGGAAGCGCGTTTGCCATCGTATTCCTTGTGGCGTTGGTCATCTACCTGAACTTCTACCAGCTGCGATCGATCCAGGAGACCGTCCGCCTGCAGCAGGAGCAGATCGAGCGGGACCGGCGCGAGAAGGCCGACGCGCAATCGCGGCTCGAGGAGCAGCAGCGGCGACTCGACGAGTTGCAGCAGCTCTACTCCGACAACAGATCGTTTGCGCAGCGGATGTCGGAGAAATACTCGGCCGGAGTCTGCCTCATCGTCGGGGTGTACTCGTTTACGGATCGCGACTCCGGGCGGCCGCTCAAGTATGACACCGTGGACGATGCGAACGGACCGGTGGTTGGCGAAACAGGTGAGTTGCTCGCCAGCGTCAACGGCCTCGGTCCCGCTGTGGAGGTGGAGTTCACCGGCACGGGCTTCCTCGTTTCGGAAAACACGCTGCTTACAAATCGCCACGTCGTGCAACCCTGGCGGCAGGACGAGACGGCGCAGGTGATCCTCTCGCAGGGTATGAAACCGAAGATCGAGCGGCTGATCGCATATTTTCCGCAGTTCCAGTCGCCTTTCGAGGTTCAGCCACTGCCGGGCGACGATTCGATCGATCTCGCTGCTTGCAGGATCAAACAGAGCGACAAGGCGATTCCGGTGCTTCCGATGCCATCCGAGGACGGTCCATTGCCGGTGCCGGGGAAGGCGATCGTCCTGCTCGGATACCCAACGGGCGTCGAGGGTCTCGTCGAACGCCTGCCGGAGCCGGAGCGCACGGCGGTGCTCGGCAAGCGAAATCGCTCGCTTTTGGACGTGGCGCGGATTCTTGCGGACCGGGGCGCGATCCGTCCTCTCACCACGCAGGGAATCATCGGCGACATCACTCCGGGGCGCATCGTGCACAACGCGGCGACTACGGAGGGTGGATCGGGAGGTCCGATCTTCGACGATTCGGGGCGGGTGATCGGGATCAATTCCGCGATACTGGTCAGTTCGGAAACCGGTCAGAGCTTCGCGGGGTCGAACTTTGCGATTCCGAGCGCATCCGCGCTCCCGCTCATCCGGGAGTGGCTTGAGAAATCCGGAGGGTGAACGCGTCTCAGCGCGCCCCTTTCCGGACCGGGCATCGCTGAAATTCCTTCGCTCCCGGCGCCTCTTTGCTTACCCGATTTGTCAGATCCGGCTATACTGCTGCGTTCTCGACTCGAACCGGATTCGCGGCCGTTGCGACGAAGCGACCGGTGTCACAAAGGATAGCTGTCGACCTATGAATCGATCCAAGCACGTTCTGGCGCTCGTGGCGCTGCTTGCTGCACTCGTACCATTCACACCCGTGGCCAGGGCCGCCGATCCGACGCTGAAGAAGATCGGCCCCGATACTGTCTCGGTTGGCGATCCGGATTTCACTCTGCGCGTCACCGGCACGGCGTTCGACGAGAACTCGGTCATTCTGCTCGACGGCGCACCGCTCCAGCCGACCCAGTTCGTTTCTAAAAAGGTTCTGCACGCCACGATTCCGATGTCGGCCACCTCAGTTGCGGGAACCCACACGGTAGCCGTGCGCCGCGGAGACGGCGTCACGACCGCCACGAAACTTCTCACCGTTGGCGCCAAGTCGCCAACGGTGACGATCGATCGAATCGATCCAGACGCACTTGCGGCTTTCACATTCGGTTTTGCTGCCAGGTTCCGCATCTCCGGCGCCGGGTTCAACGAAGATTCGAAGATTCTCATCTATGGCGCCGCGCAGGATACGGAGTTCATTTCGAAAACGGCGCTTTCAGTTTTCGTTCCGCACGAGTTTACGAGCGTACCCGGAATCCTGCCGATTCAGATCCGAGCCGCGGGCGGCGGATTGTCGAACACATTCACGGTCACGGTTTACGACAAGCCGGCGGTGATCACGAGCCTCGACCCGGGAAACGTGAAAGCGGGAGCGGTTGCGTTCGAAATGAAGATCGACGGTGCCGGCTTTGCTAAAGACGCGGTCGTTACGATCGACGGACTGGAGTTGGTGCCGACCTCGATCAAATCGCAGCTGATCAAGGTAATGGTTCCCGCCTCGGCGGTGGCGAACGTTTCGCAGGTAGTCGTATATGTAGTTCAGTCGACAGGACTTTCGAACGCCGTGATTCTCAGGGTCACGCCGGCGACGGACAACCCGTTTCTTTATACGGTTGCGCCTGACGAGGTCCAGGCCGGTGTGGACCGGCCTACCTCGATTACCGTCAACGGCGCGAATTTCGCGGAAAAGAGCAAGGTGTTCTTGAACGGCACCGAGGTCAAGACTACTTTCATTGGAAAGGCCAATGTCAGCTTCACGCTTTCTAAGGAGAACTCGGCCACGGCTGGAGTGACGTTCCAGGTTCAGGTAAAGAATGCCGACGGGCTGGTGTCGAACGTGCTTCCTTTGAAGATCGTCCAGGCGTCGGTTGTGTCGACGCTCGCGGGCAAGAACCTCGACGGCTTCGAAGACGGGGATTCGGCGACGGCGAAGTTCCGGCGGCCGAGCCGGATGGCGATAGGTCCCGACGGTTTCTATTACCTCGCGGATCAGCAGAACAGTGCTATTCGCAGGATCAACCCGGCTACTGGCTTCACGGAGACCATTGCTGGAGACGGCAAGCCTGGTTACGTGGACTCCGGCGATTCGACGGATCCCGGGTTTTCTGTTCCACGGTTCAATAATCCGCTTGGAATTGCCGTTGCCGCCGATGGCGCGATCTTCGTTGCGGATTATGGTAACCGCGTCATCCGGCGAGTTCGGGTAACTGGTTCCGGAGTGACGGTCGATACTGTCGCTGGCGCCAACGAGCTCATAGACGACAAGGATCAGCGCGAAGCCACCAGTTCGACGAGGCGAGGGAAGCAGGGTTTTGCGAACGGCGCCGGATCGGTTGCGCGGTTCCGCGGTCCCGATGGAATGGTAATGGCTTCCGACGGAACGCTTTACGTTGCCGATTCCGTTAATCAGTACATTCGAGCGATCGACACAACCAACTCGACATTTCCCGTTTCCACTGCATCGGGCATCGGCATTACCGGATTCACCGATGGCGCCAAGGAAACGGCGCGTTACACGTTTCCGCTCGACGTAGCCCTCACTCCCGACGAGACGGGGCTCGTGGTCGCGGATTTCGGCAACAACCGTGTCAGGCTGGTGGATCTGGCGACGGGCTCGGTGTCGACGGTTGCCGGTAGCGGGTTCGAGGGATCCGCGTCGGGAGGCCCTCTCGTCGCGCAGTTCCGTGGTCCGATTGGAGTTGCAGTGGGACTGGACGGCACGATCTATGTTACCGACAACCGGTCGAATACTATCCGTCGTATCGGCCCGGACGGGAACACCACGACATTGGCGGGTGGTGGGCTCAAGTCCAAGTTCAAGGACGGAATCGGCCCGGACGCGAATTTCAAGGATCCGCGTGGAATCCTCTTCGATCCGTCAACTGGCACCGTGTTCGTTTCCGATCAGGGACACCAGAGGCTTCGCAAGATCGTCCCTTAGCGGCCTTCATCGGGCTCGATGTCGAGCGTCCCGGCGTGAACGCTGCATTTACCGCTTCGCGTTGGGACGCTTCGACATGTTCAGGGAGCCCGTACACTCGGCCAACCTCTGCGACCGCGGAGCGGTCGATACAATAGCCGTGGGTCGCGCGCGGCGAG
>JAJTWZ010000146.1 GCA_021463145.1 Blastocatellia bacterium
GGTCACGGCGGATCGCTTCGCTCACCGCCGTGACCCCCGGCTATCGTCTGTGACCGCTTCGCGGTCAACGCGTCACGGCAATAATCAGCGACCGCGGATCGCGCGGCGTCCGCTTTGGTGTCCCGCGTCATTCGCGGTCCACACATCGCGGGCTTCAGCTGCGATTGCGGAGTTCCTCCCGGTGCTTCGCACTGACAGGAGAGGCTGAAACCTGGAATCCGCCGAATCTGGAATCGACAATTTACGGGGGAGTTTCCCGAGAGCTCCTCTCGGTGCCTCGCACTGACTGGACAGGCTGAAACCTGGAACCCGTCGGACCTGGAATCGACAACGTACGGGGGAGTTTCTCGAGAGTCGCGGCCCGTCCCACCCGAGGTCAGCCGAGTTCCAGCAGTTCGTGCACGAGTCGCTCGTAGATCCATTCGTCCAGGACTGGAAGCCCTCGCTCCGTAAGCAGTGCGTGTTTCGGATTGGCGCGGTACGAGCCCTCCACGACGCATCCATTCTCGGCCCGAAAGGCCCCAAGCACGTCCTCGGTCTGGATCTCGTCTTCCGTCTCTCCGATACGCAGGTCCACCATGAACACCCAGCCGTTTACCTGCTGCGACGCCTGGTTTGCGAGGATCGGATCGTCGGCCCCGTGCTTCGAGATCACGAAGCCGAGGAAGTTCGAGAACTCCGCGTTCGGAACGAAGTTCGCCGCGGTGATCTCACGCGACGCCCGGGGAATCGTGCCGACCATCGCTGGCGACGGCAGCCCCCTTTCCGACACGATCTCCGGCGGCAGAACACCGATCGCGGTAACGGCCCCCTCGTCTGTCTCTATGTCGTAGAGGTGATACATCGGCCGCGTAGCTTCGCACATGCCGGCCCGGCTCGAACAGCCGGAGCGGGCGCCGTGTATACTGCCGGTGGCCTGCCTTTTCGGCCGCTGAATCGAGCTATGTCGACACTCTCGGATTCCTTTGGCGCTGCGCGGGACCGTGGCCGGGGTGCGCTCATTCCCTACGTCACCGCAGGATTTCCGTCTATGGACGCGACGGTCGATATCGCCGCCGGACTCGCTGACGCTGGCGCGGACATTCTCGAGTTGGGCGTGCCATTTTCCGATCCGGTCGCGGACGGTCCGGTGATACAGGCTGCATCGGATGCGGCACTTGCGGCCGGAGCGACGCTCGCTGGATGCCTGGACGCGGCGAAACGCATCGCCGACCGGTCGCCGATGCCGATAGTGCTCTTCAGCTACTACAACCCGCTGCTCCAGTTCGGCCTCGACCGGCTTGCCGAGCGGCTCGCCATCGCCGGCGTAGCCGGGCTCCTTGTGACCGACGTGGTGCCCGAAGAGTCGGCACCCCTGGTTTCGGCGATGGGTCCGTGCGGGATCGATACGATTTTTCTCGCTGCTCCCACGAGCTCGGACGAGCGCCTCGAACGCATCGCTTCCGTGTCGCGAGGGTTCGTTTACGCAGTTTCGCGTACCGGAATCACCGGTGCGCGATCAGCGCTCGCCGATTCCGTCGCGCCGCTCGTCGAACGGCTCAGGCGACATACGGCAATGCCGGTTGCCGTTGGATTCGGCGTCTCGTCGGCTGACCAGGTCGCCGAGATCTGGCGCCACGCCGACGGCGCCGTTGTCGGCAGCCATCTTGTCGAAGCGATCGGTGCAGGAGACCCGGCAGCGGCGGCCTCTCGCGCTGCCGAGTGTCTCCGAAGGCTCGTGCCGGAATGATCGGCACGGGTCACGGACGAGCCGGGTACATCGAAGCCCCCCTCGAGGTCTCGACGTGCGATCCCTGATTCTCGCGACAATCGGCCTGCTTCAGGCGGCGGCTCCACAGGTAACCCACGCGCCGGACATCGCCGTTGTACTCGCCGTCTCGCGCAGCGCCGTGGCGGGTCGCGTGGATGCCATTCGCGCATCGGCCGATCCGCCGACCATCGCTGCAGCGTTCGACGAGGCATTCGTCGATGCCGCGATGGCGCGACTCAACGACCAGCCTGCCGCGTATCGCGAGTCGGGCCGAGTCGTCGCCGCGCTCGCCGAGGCTTCGGGCGAGCCACGCGCAGTGGCGCTAGTGGCGAAGCTGGCCGACGTTGGGGGTGGCGCGAACCCCTTCGATCCGGCCGCTCCCGGCATCGAAGGCGCGCTGTCGGCCTACCTTGCGATTTCATCGGGCGCCAACGACGATCCGGCTGCCTCGATCGCCGAACGTGGCCGGGCGGAGGCCGCCCTCGTCGCCGCGCGTGCTTCGGGATCGTCAGTTCTCACGTGCGCGTGCCTTGCGTGGCTCGGGACATATGCGTTTCAAGGTGGAGACATGCCGGTCGCCCGCCGGTTCCTGACCGAAGCCGTGACACTGGCCGACGCCGCCGAGCTCGACCGCGCGCGCGTGGCGCTCAGGCGAACCGTGGCGGCCACGCGAGTGCTCGAAGGAGACGAGCACGCGGCGCTCGAGGAGCTGGAAGCCTCCTTGAGCATTCTCGAATCCAGCCCTCAGTCCGACGAAGCTGCGCGGTCGCTGATCGTGGACGTCGCGACAGACGCAATCGGCGCTGCCGAGAAGATCGGCGACCGGGCGCGCGCGGTACGTGCGGCCGAGCGCTCGACCGCTTTGCTCGAGTCCTCGGGCGCTCCCGTTTCCGTGCTTGCAGCCGCGACCGAGCGACTCGCGCAGCTCCTCGCGCAGGGCGCCTCCGGTTCGCCTGCCGAAGCCCGTCGCGCGGCAGCTGCATTTGGCCGTGTCGCCGCGATTCGAATCGAGGCTGGCGAGAAGGATCACGCGGCGATTACGCTGACGGCGGCCGGCGTTCTGCTTCTCGAGAACGCCAGCCCGGCCGAGTCGCGCGAATTCTTCGAACGTGCCCTGCGACTTGCCACCGAGGCGCGCAACGAGAGCCTCCGCGCGGGTGTCGAGTACTGGATCGGCAGGTCTCATCTCGCCGAGGGCGGGGCGAGGTCGACGGAGCGCGCGGCTTCGCTCTTCACGACGGCGCTCGGACGGCTCGATTCGCTCGATGAGAAGGGAGGCGCCGCGCCGGAACTGCGTGTGAGGATTCTGATCTGGCTCGGCCGCGCGCGCTCCTCGGGCCCGGCAGGTCCAGAACGAAACCTCGGCACGGCCCACCAGGCGTTCTCTCGGGCGTTCGACACGGCGCTCGACGGCGGAATGGACGTCAACGACGCTGTGGAGTCGGCCGAACAGGCGCTACGGTGCCGCGCGGGACTTGGCGACCTGAAGCTTGCGGGAACGGAGGCCGTCCGGTTCTACGACAGGCTCGCCGGATCGAAACGAATGGACCCGCTCAATGCTGCAGCGGCGCTTGCCAATGAGTTGCAGCGTTCGGCCACGGACCTGGGCCACGCGGGAGTTTTCCCGTCCGTAGTAGCGCTCTGGGATCACGTCGCCGCGTCGCTCGGTTCCGATCCTTCGGCGGATCGCGCCCGTATGGCGCTCGTCATCCTGGCGGCCGCTCGCAGGGACCGCGAGTTGCTCGCCTCGCGCGCCGAGCCTGTATTCGCCTCGTTGACGGCATCGAAGAACGCTTCCGATGCAGAGACACTTGCGGAAGCGGTATGGCGCGCGTGGGAGGGCCTCGACGACGCGACGACTGCTTCCATCTGGCGCGATCGCTACGCGACGCTCGCTCTGGCGTCGTTCGAGTCGGCCGTTGCGGCGAAGCGGCCTGACACGGCGTCTCGTGCCGCGGAAGGACTGGCGGCGGTAGCTGTGTCTCGCGGAAACGCCGCGGACGAAGCGAAGTGGAACGGTGAGCGGAGCCGGCTTCGGCTTCAGGTCGCCGAGCGCTACGAGGCAGACGGAAAGCTCGGACTGGCAGGCGAGGCTTTCAGGCTGCTTGCGGCGGAAGCGCTCGCGCAGGGCGACTCGACCCGGTCGCTTGCCTGGTACGGGCGCGCTGTCGGGCTCGCGATCAGGGCCAACGACGCTGAAGCGCAGGCGCTGGCGCTCTGCGGTCGCGCCGCCGCCGAACTCGCCTCCGGTGATGCCGGAACGGCGCTGGCGACGACCACTGCAGCTCTTCGGCTCGCGAGTTCTTCGAAGATGCCTTCGGACGACTCCTTGCCCGCAGTCGCCGAGGTCACGATGCGCCGACCCGCCGCATCTGCGCTCTCCGTTCGCGCCGATGCGCTCGCGAAACTTGGCAGGCCGGAACACGCCGCCGCTGCGCGCACGCTTGCAGCATCGCTGTTGTCTCCCTGATCCAGCCGCTTAGCCTTCGCTGCCAGTGCCGGACCGCGTTGAACGGTCGACACGCTCGATCCGGGGCTCGAGCACACGCTCGATCGAGAACTCGCCGATCTTGAGGTAGTACTCGGCCGTCGCGGCGATCGCGTCCTGCGGCACGAGGCCAATGAGTTCCGTGCCGAGTATTTCGACGCCCAGTCTGCCGGCCGCGGCGCGGACGGCTTCGAATGCGGCGTGCATAGGCGTCGTCGTATAGTCCGTCAGGTTCATCGACACCTGTACGCAACCTTTCGACGGTATCGCAAAACCGAGTGCCTTCACCGTGGGCATTCCTCCAGAGCTGCCACGGACTTCGCGGGCGATGCTTTTCGCGATCGAGACGTCGGTTGTGGCCAGGAGGACGTTCCAGGCAACGAGCGGCTTCCGCGCGCCGACAGCCACGATACCGGCGGTCGGGTGAACTGCGGGGCCGCCGATGTCGGGAGTGCGGACAGGATCCGTGGCTATCGCCTCGCGGATCCCTTCGAACTGTCCCCGGCGCAGGTCGGCGAGGTTCACGTGTGAGCCGCGCGTCGCCGATTCCTCGTAGAGGTAAACCGGCAGCGCAAGTTCCCGCCAGATGCGCTCGGCCGCCTCGCGGGCGTAGACGACGGCATCGCTCATGGTCAGCCCGCGGATTGGTACGAACGGAACGACGTCGACAGCGCCCATGCGCGGGTGCGCGCCCGTGTGGCGGTTCAGATCTATTCGCGCGACGGCAGCCGAAGCTCCCGCAACCGCTGCGTCGACGACGGCGGCGGGCGGGCCGGCAAAGGTGACGACCGACCTGTTGTGATCGCCGTCGGATTCGCGCCGAAGGAGCAGAACGCCAGGGACCGATGCGATGGCGCCTGCGATTTCGTCGACGACGGCGCTGTCGCGACCTTCACTGAAATTGGGGATGCACTCGAGGATCGGCGTGTCGGAGTAGGTCATGCGGAGAGCTTCGCATACTGGCGATCGGCCGCCCAGTCAGCGGCAGGCTGGGGATTCGGTGACCGGTGAATAACTCTCCGTTCGACTGGCCCAAAACCGGACGTTGAACCGCGATGCTAGGTGGGCTATCCTGCGGCGCGACTAGACGGGTCAGTGGCTGGCGAGTCCGTAAACTCCGGGGGGGGCGAATAGTTGCCTCGACAATTCTGTGCAATGTATTCGGGTGGCCCGCGTCAATTGGCTATCCGCTGGCGAAGGGACTTGTCGAACGTGCGGGTCGAGATTGCCGGACGGACACTGGCTCTGTTCGAATCCTGCTCAGCCCTGTCGAATGGGGCCCGGATAGCGGTGGACCGTCACGCGAGCGTCGGAATCAGGTGGATCCCGACGGCCGAGAATTTCGCGGTGGACCTGAACGGAGTAGCCATACGCGGGGTTAGAGAGGTTTATCCAGACACGTCGGATGCTGCCAGGACCGTGCTCGTGATTGGGTGGGTAAACGCGATCGTCGGTGCTGGCCTCGTTGCCGCCTTCGGTCCCTGGGTAGCCGACAGTTTCGTCTTTGGGGTGCTCTTCCTGGTACTTGGATTCTTCGTCAGGCGCGACTCGCGCGTGGCGCTGGGTCTGGCGATAGGGGTGCTCGCGCTTGCACTGCTGACCAGAGTAGTAGTTATGACGCGGATTTCCGCGCCGAGTCTTCCGGTGGCGCTGGTTTTCTTCGCGATTTTCGCATCGAGCTTGCTGGCGATGATCCGCGCGTTCATTTCGTCTGGCTCGAAGGTGTGATTCGTCCGGGTTCTTCGCATTGGTCGCATTGACTCTGGAAGGACGCGCTTCCCCACGCTCGTCGCGATAGTAACGGTGCGACACGGAAACAGTGCGACCGCTCCGCGGTCGACGCGTTGGGGCCGGCGTTTCCGCGGGTCGCGCGCGGAGGCTCGTTACACTCGCCTGCGCGCGACCCGGCAAAGGATGCGCGATTTCCCAAGCCTCCGCGTCCATGCTCACCG
>JAJTWZ010000147.1 GCA_021463145.1 Blastocatellia bacterium
TCGCGCTGCGGCTCGTTGCACTCGCCGCGCGCGACCCACGGCTGCTATGAAACACGGCCGTGCGCTGACGCCTGCACTCCGCCTGTTTCATTCCAGGGGGTGCGCCGCAGGCGTGTGGGGAACTATTACATCGACCGCTCCGCGGTCGCAGAGGACGACCGTAACGAGTGGACCGCAAATGATGCGGGCTGCCGGTCAGGTGTCCGAGCGCTCCGCGGTCGCGGCGGATAGCCGCGATGCTTCGACCGCAAATGATGCGGGTTGCCGGTCAGGAGTCCGAGCGCTCCGCGGCCGCAGAGGATGACCGGTGCGCGTCGACCGCAAATGATGCGGGATACCGGGCCGGAGTCCGAGCGCTCCGCGGCCGGAAATGATGACCGTGACCCCCGGTTCGCCCACCCAAATCGTCCCGACCGCGGAGCGGTCGCACAGAGATCCGACATCGTTCGTTGTCAATGTCCGGCCGACTCAATCGACGCCAACTGCAGGGCGCGAGGGACGAGCGCAGCCGCGGTCGTGATGGCGGCATTGCGCTGCCCGGGAGCACATCAGATCGCTTACCTGCCGGCGTGTCCCTGGACTTCGCACCAACCCCGCCAGAATCTGGAGCGCCGCACGTAACTCACCGTGAACCCCGTGTTGACACGGCCTTTCCGCGAAGCGAACATCTGCATGGAACGACCCACTCGTATTCCTCGACGGATCTTTCGTCCGGCGCCGGCCACCATGAAATCAGGTGACGTTCTCGACGGCAAGTATCGCCTCGTCCGCCAGATCAGATCCGGCGGAATGGGAAGCGTCTACGTTGCCGATCGAATCGCCCTTGGCGATACCGTCGCGATCAAGATCATCCTTCCCGATCAGAACACCGAGACCACCCGGGCCAGGTTCCTGCGCGAAGCCCAGGCCGCAGCGCGCATCCGTCATCCGAACGTCGTCCAGATATTCGATTTCGGCTCCAGCGACGAAGAGCGCCCCTACATCGTCATGGAGTTTCTCGACGGCCCGACTCTCGACGACGAACTGCAGCGCCACACCAGGTTCAGCAACGAGAGAACGATCGCACTGTTTCGATCCGTCTGCGCGGCGGTCGAAGCCGGCCATCGCCGCGGCATCCTTCACCGCGACCTGAAACCCGGCAATGTGATGCTTCCGCGGATGGACGACGGTACCGAGATAGTCAAGGTACTGGACTTCGGCCTCGCGCGCTTTACGGGCGAGTCGGAGTCCAAGCAGCTAACCAGCCCCGGCGCGCTGCTCGGCACATACGCCTACATGTCTCCCGAACAGGTGCTGAGCGAAAGGCTCGGAACTGCTTCGGACGTGTTCTCGCTCGGTACGCTGCTCTACGAAATGGTGACCGGACGGCTCCCGTTTCACGCGCCGTCTTCTTACACTCTGATGGACCGGATCGTTTCGTGCAGATACCTGCCGCCCGAGTCCATCGTCCCTGACGCGCAGCCTTCCATCGTGAATGCAATCGCCGCTGCACTAAGGCGCGACGCCAACGAGCGCCCAGCGTCGCCCGAGGCGTTGATGGCCATCGTCGACGACGTCGAACGTCCCGTGTCTACTCTGCATACGGAAGCCGGTGCCGAACCGCCGCCGTTCGAGGAGGCCGTGGGTGAGTTGCGAGAACGCGCGCCGGTCACGATCCTGGTCGACGCGACGACGGCCGAAGACCTATCGAACACGGCAGCCGAGACCGGTCCGTCGCCCCCTTCGCGACTGTCGGAGGTCCGCCTCCGCCCGCACCGAGTCTCACGCACCAGCGACAGGCCCGAACTGTCGTGCTTCGTTGGCCGCGACGCCCAGCTGGACGCCATCCGCGCGGAGTTCGACAACGATACCGGCGCCGATAGCCGGGTCGTCGTTCTGGTCGGCAACGCGGGAATCGGAAAGTCGGCCATAGCCCGCGAGTTCGCCGGCGAAGCCCGCGACAGGGGGGCGCTCGTGCTCTCCGCCCGCTTCTTCGATTACGAAGGCACGCGGCAGGCGCCGTTCGAACCGATCCTCGACATGCTTGCCTCCCCCTGGAACTCATCCGATCGCCGATCGACGCTCTCTGCCGAAGAGAGGATTGTCGCCATCCTCGGATCCACCACAGCTCGGGGCGAGGGCGGCATTCCGGACGAGAGCGAGAAGTGGCGCGCGTTCGCCGCCATCGCCGAGGAGCTTGGCCGGCTCTGCGAGGGACGAAGGCTCGTGCTTGTCTTAGACGATCTTCAGTGGGCCGGACGTCTGCACCTCGATCTCGTCGGCTACCTGAAACGAAGCCTTGCGGACCACGGAATCTTCATCCTTGGAACGGCCCGCGACGCCGAGACGCAACGACAGAGTGGATCCGATCTCGCCGCCTGGCTTATCGGCCAGGGATCTCTGCGATCGTGCACCGTCGTAACGGTGCCACAGTTCGGCGAAGATGAAGTGCGCATGTGGCTTACTGCCGTCTTCGGCCGTGTCCGTATCCGCGCGCTCGATGCGCAACGGATCACCGAAGCCACGGGTGGCAACCCCTACTACCTGTCCGAGGTCGTCCGGCAGCTCGTCGGTGCCGGAACGATCCGCCGCGGCGCCGATGCGTGGGAATGCGCCGGACTCGATCGGGTTTTTCTGCCTGAGACCATCAGCAATGCGATCCGGGCAAAGCTGATGGCGCTCGACGAGGGCATCAGGCCGATACTCGAAACCGCTGCCGTCATCGGGGACCAGTTCCGCTTCGACACGCTTCGAGCGGCCACAGGCCTCGAGGACGAAACACTGGAGGCGGTGATCGAAATCGGGATGCGCCTGCAGATCGTCAGCGAAGACGGAGTCTCGCGGCCGGACGATTATCGCTTCTACACCAAACTCATCAGGCGGGTGCTCTACGACGATCTGACGTCACGTCAGCGCCGAAAGCTCCACGAACGCGTCGTCGGCGCACTCGAGAGAGTGTACGCGGGCCACCTGGACCGGATCGCCGCCGGACTCTGTTACCACTACCACGCCGTCGGGAGGTGGACCGAGACGCTCAGATGGGGACTGGAAGCTGGCGAAGCCGCGATGCTCCGCAGCGACGTCGACGCGGCGGAACGCAGCCTCACTCGCGCGAAAGAGGCGATCGAAAACCTGCGAACCGACAACGCGAGCGTCGACGCGTCGGCAGCCATGCGAATAGACCTGCTCAGAGGTACGATGCTCGCTCGACTCGGGAGGCCGGAGGAGGCCAAGCGGCTTCTTCAACTGGCGATCGACGCGGCGGCGAGGTTGAAGGCGCCTGGCGTTCACGCAGACGCGCTCCTCGAGTACGCCCAATGCCTCGTTGCCCGAGGCGACCTCGAGAAGGGAGTGGCGATTGCCGAGGAATCGGCGGTCGTAGCAGGCAGCTCGGGCGACCGTGACCGTGCGATATCGGCTCGGATCGTTGCCGGAAACGTGCTACGCCGGCTTGGCCGTACTACCGAGGCCGAAGAGCGGTTCGAAGCGATCCTCGGTATGCTCACCAGCCGGGATCCTCTTTCGCTGCAGTCGCTCGCCTACCAGAACATGGCGTGGATCAGGACATCGCGCGGAGCCCACGAGGAGGGCGCCGTGCTTGCCAGCCGTGCGCTCGAGCTTGCCGAAGCCGCAAAGGACCCGATGGCGCAGCAGCTGGCATATTCGACGCTGGCAATGGTCCGAGATGGAGCCGGAGACATCGAGGCCGCGCTGCGACTTCACGAGAGCTCGCTGCGACTGTCGCGGGCCCTTTCGCTTCGCAGACGCGAAGGTATCGACCTCGCAAACGTGGGCGAGGGCTACTACCGGCTCGAACGATTCGAGGAAGCGCTCGAGTACTTCGAGGACGGCCTCGCCATCTTCGTCGAGATCGGAGACCGGGCGTGCGAAGGAGACTGTCGCGTCAACGTCGGCCGCGCATTGCTTGCGTGCCAGCGCGACAACGAAGCGCTCGCAATGCTGGACCGGGGCCGCTCGATCTGCGAGGAGACCGGCCGACGCGAGTATTCCGCCCTGGGACTCTACTACACGGCCGAAGCGTACCTGCGGAAACGCGAGTTCGCAGCCGCGACGCGCGCGTTCGAGCGCTCGCAGAGAATCCTGGTGGATCTGGAGTTGCACGACGCCTGGAAGCCGGAACTCGGCCTCGCCCGTGTCGCGCTGGCCATTGGAGATCGAGACGCTGCACGCAGACACGTCGATGCAGCCGCGGCGTGGCTCGAGCGGGCGCGAGCGGCGCTTCGGCCTTCGGACGATACTGCCAGATTTGCCGACGAGGTAGCCGAAGTCGCCCGTATGCGGGAACTGCTCGGAAGCAGCCCGGCTTGAAGGTGTTCGAGCGGCGCGTTCGAGCGGCGGGCAGTCGGGGGCGAATCCGGCCCGCCGTCCATTCGAAGAGCTACAGGTAGAGCGGATACCTCGCGCAGAGGGCCTCAACATCTGCCCTGACTGCAGCGGCGACGGAATCGTCCCCGGGCGCGGATAGCACCCGGTCGATGAACCCGGCGATCGCCCGCATATCGTCTTCGTCCATCCCACGTGTCGTAAGTGCGGGCGTTCCGAGCCGGATCCCGCTCGCCACGAGCGGCGGTTGGGTGTCGAACGGAATCGTGTTCTTGTTCACAGTGATTGACGCACGCTCGAGCGCCTTTTCGGCGACCTTGCCGGTCACCCCCTTCGAAAACACATCCAGCAGCACGAGGTGGTTTTCGGTGCCACCGGACACCAGCCGCCATCCAAGGCCGACGAGCGCATCGGCAAGCGCCGCTGCGTTGAGCAGCACCTGCTTCTGGTACTCGGCGAAGCGAGGTTCGAGGGCCTCACGGAACGCCACGGCCTTGGCCGCGACCGCGTGCATGAGCGGGCCGCCCTGTACGCCGGGAAACAGCGCCCGGTCGACATCCTTCGCGAACGCTTCCCGGCAGAGGATCAGGCCGCCGCGAGGTCCGCGCAGGGTCTTGTGCGTCGTGGTCGTGACGAAATCGCAGTGCGGAACCGGGCTCGGATGAAGTCCGGCAACGACCAGGCCGGCAATGTGCGCGATGTCTGCGAGCACCAGTGCATCGTTCTCACGCGCGATCTGCCCGATCCGCTCGAAGTCGATCGTCCGGGGATAAGCGCTCGCGCCACAGATGATCAGCCGCGGCTTGTGTTCGGCGGCCAGCGCCGCAATCGACTCGTAGTCGATTCTTTCGGTGTCTTTCTTGACACCGTACGGAACTACATTGAAAGACTTGCCGGAGTAATTGAGCGGATGGCCGTGCGTCAGGTGGCCACCGTGCGACAGGTCCAGTCCGAGGATGGTCGATCCCGGTTTGACCATGGCCATCAGCACCGCCATGTTCGCCTGGGCGCCCGAGTGCGGCTGAACGTTCGCGTGTTCGGCGCCGAAGAGCTCGCGGGCGCGGTCGCGCGCAAGGTTCTCGACGATGTCGTATTGCTCACAGCCCCCGTAGTACCGGCGGCCGGGGTAGCCCTCCGCGTACTTGTTGGTCATTATCGAACCGGCCGCGGTCAGCACGGCCTGCGAGACGAAATTCTCGGAAGCGATCATCTCGAGGTTGTTGTTCTGGCGGAGGCGCTCGTTTTCGAGGGCCGTCGCGACGTCGGGATCGACTTCGGCGATCGTTCGGGACATCCAGTCAGTATTCATAGGGCGCGAGTCTAGTTGCGGAGAGACCCGTCCCGCAACGAAGTTCGTCGCATTGCTTCTCACTGACGGGGCCTTCTGAAACCTGGAATCCGCAGGACTTGGAACCAACAGCTTGGAAGGGAGGTTCCCGAGAGACGACCGTCTCGGCCGCACAGGCTGCTGTCCCAATGCACTAGTCCCCGCACACCCGGCCATCCTCTGCGACCGCGGAGCGGTCGATGTAATAGTTCCCCACACGCCTGCGGCGTACCCCCTGGAATGAAACGGGCGGAGTGCAGGCGTCAGCGCACGGCCGTTTTTCATAGCAGCCGTGGGTCGCGTGCGGCGAGTGCAACGAGCCGCGGCGCGACCCGCGGAGTCGCCAGCCCCAACGCGCCGACCGCGGAGCGGTCGCACCGTCGCTCCGGTCAAGCGCACCTAGGTCGTTTCGATTTGCTTGCAATGCGCGCGCTTTCGCCGTTGGGTGCGACCGCTCCGCGGTCGGGACGAT
>JAJTWZ010000148.1 GCA_021463145.1 Blastocatellia bacterium
TCTTCGCACGCGCCACCGCTTCGTATGTCCCACCAGGATACCTCTTCAGATAGTCCTCGTAGTCCGCCGCATCTCGACTCTCCTTGATCGCCGCCCACAACTCCAGCTCCACCGCCTTCGGGTCCACTACAACCGCTGCCGCCGCCGGCGCTATTGCCGGCTTCGCTGGCTCCGCCGCTGCTGGCTGCCCCGTAAAATAGAATTCCCCGACGAGTGACGACGAGTCCCACGGTACCTGCCTTTTCGACGTCTCTCTCGCCACCCGCTCCCTCACCCGCTTGAAGACGTTCTCGACGGTCAAACCCCGAGTTCCGATCGCTTCCAACAGCGCCGCCGTGAAAGTCCCGTTCCTCCCCTCTCCGTCCGCCGCCACCGACCCCGGCGCCGTCGCATACGCGATGAACGACCCCGTCGGCGCCGTCACCTGCGCAAGTCCCTTCTGCGAATCCCGAAATCCCCGCCCGAACGGATTGTTCCTGCACGCGTCCAGCACCACGATGTTGAACCCGTTGCCAGCATCCTCCATCTTCCCGAGCACCCGCCCGGCATCGACCGCCTCGTACGCTACGTCGCTCTCCGTCTCGATCCTCGCGCCAACCGGTATCAGGTAGTTGCGCCCTCCCACCTGCATACCGTGCCCCGCGAAATAGAAGAGCCCCACTCCGCCCGCCTTCAATTTCTCGCCGAATTCCCGGATCGCGTCCTCCATCTGTCGCTGGCCCCAGTTGACGCCAAGTACAACCTCGAATCCAACCGACCTGAGCGCGGCCGCCACGTCCGTCGCGTCGTTTGCCGCGTTGCGCAATGGAGATGCCGCGTAGGCCGCGTTCCCGATCACCAGCGCCATCCGCCGGTCCCCGGTGCGCGGTCCCGAAAGCCCCATCCGCCGGTCCGTCTGCGCGAAGACCTGCACCGCAAGTCCCGCGCATACCAGCAGGGTCACGATCCTCGAGCAAATCGCGTTTCTCACGGCGCCTCCTCCCGCAACGCGCACGCCACGGCCAGCGGGGCGGGCTACACGTCCGGTTTCCTGTCGTCGGGTTGCACCGCACGGCCAGACTTGGCCAGCGGCTTCGCCCGCATTCTAGCACTCGGCGGCCCCTGCACAGACCATTGAAAATCCGAGGCGCCACTCGAGAGGTGGTGCCGGTTCGAACGGGACCGGCGGCAACCAGCCGGTCCCACGAGCGTCCTACCTCGACAGCGAGATCGCAACCGGACCACTCGAATAGCCGGGTGCGGCGAGACCCGCCAGTTCGCGCCCGTCCAGATCGGTCATTTGAACTCCAGCCAGCGGGACGCTGGCGGCGATCCGTACGGATTCGATCGAGCCCGACTTTCTCGTGCCGATCGTCTCGGCAAGACGGATGACAACGCTTCCGTGAGCGGGCACGGTGTACGAATGTGTCGTCAGCCCGGCGCGCGCGCCGGCCGGCATACCGCGCACCTCGACTGTCGCCGCGGTCTCGCCCGGATTCGCGATCACAAGCGTGGTAGTTCGAGTCCAGTCACCGCGATCGGCGGGTTGCGCCTCGTCTTTCGCGGGGCCGAACACCGCCGGTCCGCGTCCGGGATCGATAAAGTCCAGGTTGCGGGACGTGCTTGCCGCCGCCGGCACCGCTTCGGCGATTCCACCGGCCGATGTGTAGAGAGCGTACCCATCTATGGCACGGTCCGACTCCACGACCGCCAGCGCCGCGAACTCCACGTAGATCGGCACCACGAGTGTGGAATCGAGCTCGAAGTCCGCGAGCTCGCTGACCGCATTTCCCGATTCGTCGAATATACGGGCGGAAGCGCGAGCGACGCCCCACCTCGGACGAAGCACGATGCGCACGCCGCTCCCGGCGCCGGAATCGAGATCCAGCAGCGGAAAGTAGAGCGCTGTCCTGCGCCCAGTTGCAGAACCCGCACAGGTTGCAGGCGAAACTGCTGCCGGCGCGTGTGGCGCGCCAAGGAACGAAAGCACCAAAGACAAAATCAGTATTGCCGGCTTCGACATATGACGGTCTCCTCGTTTGACGGGCCGAACGGGCCCGGATTCGGCGTTGCCGGATGAGTCGCTCACCCGGAGAGCTTCTGTCCGGGTACGCGCAATTGCCCGGAGCTTCCACTCATCGGGATTTGCCGGCCCTGCGTCATCCGGCCGCGCCCGTACCCTTCCGGGCTCGGCTCGACCCGTTCGGCGTCACGAGAATCCGGGTGAAGCCTCCCTTCACGTGAGCGATTTCGCCGCCGCCTGACGCGTAACCAGCCATAGGCCGATCGCGGCGAAGTTGGCTTCCCGCTCGAGGAGTGACTATGCTACGGAAAGTTCTCGAATTCCTTGTCCCAACCCCGAGAGGAGGCGACCCAGTGGATCCAAGTGGCGATGTCACCGGCCTGCTTCGCCGCTTCACGGACGGCGACGCGGAAGCCGCGAACCGTCTGGTTCCGCTCGTGTACTCCGAACTGCGCCGAATCGCCTCGTCGATGCTCTCGCGCGAGCGCCGGGAACACACGCTGCAGCCAACCGCCCTTGTCAACGAAGCCTTTCTGAGACTCGTCGACCAGCGCAGCGTGACCTGGCAGAACCGGGCGCACTTCTTCGCGGTCTCCGCAACGCTGATGCGCCGAGTCCTCGTCGACCACGCCAGAGCGCACCGTGCCGAAAAGCGCGGCGGAATGGAAACACGCGTAACGCTCGACGACGCGCACGTCGGCGGCCGCGAACGCGACGTCGACGTCGTCGTACTCGACCTCGCCCTCGACCGCCTGGCCCAACGCGACGAGGCCGCGGCCCGGCTCGTCGAGCTGCGCTTCTTTGCCGGGCTGACGGTCCGCGAGATCTCGGAAGTCCTTGGCCGCAGCGAGGCATCGATCCAGCGCGACTGGGCCACGACGCGTTCCTGGCTGTTCCGGGCGATGACGGAGGGGGTGACGCCGTGACCGATCCACTTTATGCGCGTGCCAGATCGATCGTCGCCAGCGCGCTGGAGCGTGCTCCCGCCGAACGCGCCGCGTACGTATCGTCCGCCTGCGGCGGCGACGAGGCACTGCGGCGCGAGGTCGCATCGTGGCTCGACGCCTCGGACCGCGCCGGCTCGTTTCTGGAGTCGAGCGCCGTGAAACTCTGCTCCTCCTGCTCGACTCTGGTTCCCGACAGGCAGTCGTTCTGCCCGCATTGCGGTCAGGCAGTCGTCGCGGACCCGAAAGCGCTCGTGGGCACACGTCTCGACAATCTCTACCAGATCGAATCGCTGCTCGGCACAGGTGGAATGGGCGCCGTCTATCGCGCCCGCCACGTCCTGCTCGGCGACACGGTTGCTATCAAGACCCTCAAGACCGAACTGGCGTCCGATCCCGGCTTCCTCAAGCGCTTCCAGCGCGAGGGACGCGCCGCGCGCGCGTTTCGCCACCCGAATGCCGTCGCCGTACACGATCTTCGCTCCGCTCCGTCGGGGCTCGTCTACATGGTTCTGGAGTTCGTCGAAGGCGGCACGCTGCGGGACGAGATGTCCCGCCGCGGGCCGTTCGCGCCGGCCGAGGCCGTTGAAGTGCTTGCTCCCCTTGCCTCGGTCCTCGATGCGGCCCACGCGAAGGGCGTCGTACACCGCGACCTTAAGCCCGAAAACGTAATGCTCGCGAGAGACGAGTCGGGCTTGGCGGTCGTCAAGCTGCTCGACCTGGGTATCGCCCGATTCATTGCCCCGGACGACGACGACCCTTCGGCAAACATGACGATAGCCGGACAGGCGCTGGGTACGCCGCCCTATATGTCGCCAGAGCACTGGGGCGAGCCGCCGCGCGACGGCGGCCCGCTCGTCGACCGCCGGGCCGATGTCTACAGCCTCGCGGTGATGGCTTTCGAGCTCGTCGCAGGCCGTACGCCGTTTGTCGCCACGGGCGCCGGGTTCGAGCTCAGCCTCGCCCGAATGCGCCGCGCTCACACTAGCGAAATGCCGCCGCAACTCACCGCGATCGCGCCCGGCGTCCCGGAGGCATTCGCCCGTGCCGTGGCGCGGGGCCTTTCGAAGGACAGATCCGGGCGACAGGCGTCGGCCGGTGAATTCGCCGCCGAACTTGCGTCCAGCCTGGGAGAATTAGCTGCTTCCGGGCAGGTCACCGAAGAGTTCGACGTTTCTCGCGACCCGCGCGCGACCGTCCTTCGCGGGAGTATTGCTCCGGATGTGCCTGTGCAGCCGCCTTCGGCGCGCACGGCACTCGATTCACGCCCCGTAGCGGACCATCCGGCATTGACCGCCGTGGAGGCGCCGGACTCGCGATCGGCTCCGCGGGGGCGGCCTGCTTTCGGACTTGCGCTCGCCACGGTCGTCCTGATTGGGGGGATCGCGGGGATCGCGGCGCTCGGCGCCTGGCAGGCCGGGCTCTTCGGTTCGACACCGCAGGGGGCCGCCGCATCGGCACCGGCCGCCCCGGAGCCCGCAGCGACACCGAAGGCGCCGGCGACTGTCGGCTACTCGATCGAAGTCAGGGGCCTGGCCGGGGCGTGGCCCGCGAATACCCCGCTTCCGGACGGCGCCGGTTTCCGCATCCGTATCGAATCCGGGTTCGAGGGCCGGGTTTACGTTCTGGGCCCCGACGCCAACCAGGTGATGACGGGACTGCTCACGGGCTCGGACGCATCTCGTACCGGGCCGGGCACAACTGTCGAGTTTCCCTCGACCGAATGGATCTTCCCCGAGCCCGGCACCAGGTCCGACCGCCTGATCGTCGTCGTCGCTCCTGGCGAGACACCGCCGATCGACGAACTCGGCCGTCCGTCCGGTTCCAGGCTTACGCCGGCTGAAAGCGCCGCGCTCGACGCCTTTGTCGCCGAGAATCGGGCAGGTTCCAGCGAACCGATGGAAACCGGGGTCCGGGTCACGCCACGGGAGGCCGGCGCCCCTGTTGCGCTCGATCTATTGATCTCTTATGCTCCCCACGGAGGTGGCAAATGATCGGAGGCCGTTCGAGATTCGTCGCATCGGTCAGTGTGCTGGCCATTGCCTTCTGTGTCGGGACTGCACCGGCGTCTCCGGCGCAGGACGAAGCCGAGCAGACGCGTGGCTGGTTCATCGGGTCGCGGCCCAGGACTTCCGGGCCGGCCCGGAAAGCACCCACTGGCCGCAAACCGGCGTCGCGCAAACCGAAAGCGGCGGCTCCGGCCGCTTCCGGCATCGGGCTCGGCTACACGATTTTCAGAGAGGTCCCTGGCAGGTCGCCAGTACGAGTCGCGCCGGGCACCGTATTTCGCGCTTCTGAAGCGGTTCGACTGCTGGTCGAGACCAATCGTGACGGCTTTCTCTACATATTCGTAGCCGAGAATGGCGCCGACGCGGTGATGATCTACCCTGACGCCCGTCTCTCTTCGGGCGCCAACTTCGTGGCCGCTCACCAGCCGGCCGAAGTGCCTTCTTCTCGCCACCCCGCGTTTCAGTGGTTCCGGTTCGAGGGTGGCGCGGCAACCGAGCACATCTTCGTCGTCTTCTCCACCGAAAAATTGCCCCTCGTGCCGGTCGGCGAAGCGCTCGTTCGCTACTCCGGATCCAGTTACAGGCTCTGGAAGCCGGATTCCAGCGCGTGGGAGGATATCGTGGCCGCGGCCGGTGTGCCGCGCGCTTCGTTTGCTTCTCAGTCGACGGCCGAGACGGCAATGACCGCCGAGGAGCAGACTGCGACGGCTAGATCGATGGTGCTGTCGGGTGGAGCCGCCGAGCCCGCCGTCGTCGAAGCCAATCGCGCATCCGGGTCTGGCCTTTTCGTTACGAGGATTCTGTTGCGGCACGAATGAACGGTCCCGTGGGGCCGTCACGGCGCGAGCCGCCGATTGCACGGCCGGCCCGGCGCCGGCAACGCGTTCTTGCGCGAAGCGCCTTGGAGTGCGGCGTAAAGCGTCGCTTTCGTGGAGCGGGGAGAGGATGAGTTTCGAGGTCACGCAACCGGTTCTTGTGGCGCGACGCGTTCTTGCGCGAAGCGCCTTGATAGGGGTAGGGAGGACCGATTGGGTTCGGTCCCCCCTCCCTCCGAACCGGACGTGCGGATCTCCCGCATCCGGCTCTCCGGT
>JAJTWZ010000149.1 GCA_021463145.1 Blastocatellia bacterium
CTCTCGCCCGCTCTTGACCCGCACCGAGCAGAATTGCCGGATCAGCTCGAAGTCACGGACGTTCTCCGTGACGAGCAGCGCGCCCTCGCGCTTCACCGTCCGCGCGATCAGGACGTCTCGGGTAATGCGCTGGATCTCTGCCGCCGGCATTGTCGGAATGCGACCCGTCCGTCGCGATGCCCCCGGCCCCGCTGCAACGAGTTGAGCACCTTGCCCGCCAGCCACCAGTCCTCGCTCGTCGGCACCAGCAGCCTCCCGTCCGACTCGTAGAGCTTCCGGGTGCGTTCCCAGTTCTTGACGCTTTCCGCGTCCCGCGCCCCGGCAGTCATCTCCATCAGCACGACGACCGATATTCGATGACCGACGGGAAGCGCTGGACGGTACGAAATCAGGACCGACGTGTCATAACAGACGCCCGCCATCGGCTAGGCGTGCCTCTTCGTCGGCTTGTGCCGTGTCTCGTAGTCGTGCTGCCAGGCGATCATGAACGCCTCGTCGGCCGTCATCGTCTTCTTTGCCTTGGTCGCCTTCGCGGCAGCCATCCTCGGCATCACGATCTTCTTCGCCGCCGCCGGCTTGCTGCCATTCGTCGACACGGCGCGCTTGGTCGCCGCCGGCCGCGTCGTCTTTGTCGGCTTCGCTGTCTTCGTCACTGTCTTCGTCGTCGCCATCTCACTCACCTGCCTTTCGTTTTCGATCCTACCACGGGACGCTTTCCGCTCAGTCCCGGTTGGCTTTCCTGTCGTTGTCGTCATCGTCGCCGGTCCTGCGATGGAAGGCGCGCAGGCGTTCGGGCTCGCCAGTGTTGTCGATGTCATCAGGCGCGCCGCTCTCCCACCTGGCCGGATGCGTCGCGCGGTGGATCTCGCGAAGCTTTGCGATCGACACCCGCGTGTAGATCTGTGTCGTTCCGACGTCGGCGTGCCCGAGCAGTTCCTGGATGAAGCGAATGTCGGCACCGCCCTCGAGCATCAGCGTCGCGCACGTGTGCCGAAACAGATGACACGCGCCGGCCTTCGACACGCCGGATCGTGTGACGTATCCCCGTACCAGATCCGTCAGCCACGATCCCGACAGCCGCTCGCCGAGCTCGTTGACGAAGAGCGCTCCCCGCATCGCGTCGATGACCAGACGTGGCCGGACGTCGCCGAGATAGCGCGCCACCCACCACAGCGCCCGCTCTCCGATCGGGACGACCCGGTCCTTGCGACCCTTGCCCTCGCGGATCATCAGCACACCCCGCTCCGCGTCGACGTCCCCGACGTCGAGCCCGACCACCTCCATCCGCCTCGCGCCCGTCGAGTAGAGCGTCTCGAGAATCGCCCGGTCCCTGAGCCCGAGCATCGTCCGCGTGTCCGGCTGCGAGAGCACCGTTTCCGCCTCTTCGACCGTCAGGACGTCGCGCGGCAGTCGGATCGGTTGTCGCGGGAGCTCGATCTCCGACGCCGGGTTGTAGGCGATGCGGTTCGTCCGCGCCATCCACTTCAGAGACCCTCGCACCGCCTGCAGCCGTCCCGTCTGCGTCGCGATCGACAGCGCCCGTCCGTCCTCGCGCCGGAATCCGTAGAGCCATCGCTGGTACGCTTCGACGACCGGCCGCGTGACCTCGCCAGGCCGCACCACCGCACGGTCCGCGCACCACACGGAAAACGCTCGCAGTCCTGACCGCCTGGTCGCGATCGTCGTCTCCGAGAGAGAGCGCGCTCGCAGCAGCTCGAGGTACTCGGCCACGGCCGCCTCCATCCCGCGCGGGTCGAGCGGAGCGAGCGCTGGCGCGTCGCGCCTGCGCTTGTGCGACCCCACCCGCCGGCGCATTACAGGCCAGCTCCCG
The DNA here is from genome assembly GCA_021463145.1 of Blastocatellia bacterium. Taxonomy (GTDB): domain Bacteria; phylum Acidobacteriota; class Blastocatellia; order UBA7656; family JADIYM01; genus JADIYM01. The sequence goes on from JAJTWZ010000149.1 coordinate 1,832, forward strand.
CTGCCGGTCCGCGGCTACGACCACGGTTCGGGTACGACGACGGCGCATCGTCCCTGTATGCGTTTTCCAGCCCGTCACCATCGTTGTCGCCGATCGCCCTGCCAGGATTGGCGATTTGCCCGATTTGGCTACTCCCCAAACCACCCCCAAACGGACCCAAAGCGGCCCCCAAAGCCTCCCCAAACTCGACCGTTTCACCCCCCAAAGTCTCCGTCGTACCCGCGCTTCTCAAGGCTTCGACGTCGATGAGCCCGATCAGAAACGGACGGCCATCGCGTCCGGCCCCATCGTAGAGCAGCTCGTAGACAAACTGCTGCCCGCGTCCGCCACGATGCGGCAGCACGTACTCGAGCTCGACCAGTCGGTCCAGATGCACCCGCACCTGGTCGTAGCTCCAGCCCGTCGCCTCCCGCACTTCCCGGCGCGTGAACCGGTATGCGTCGCGCGCGACGCCCTGCCGCCCGCACGCCTCCGAGACCGCCCGCTCGACGAGATCGAGCATCCGCCTCGTCTGCGGCGCCAGCTCGTCGAGCGATCTCCCGAGCACCTCGCCCGCCAGCCGGTTCGCCGTCTCGATGTCCGACAGCCGCGCCTCGATGTACTGCTTCTCGCGCGTCCCCTTCGTGTCCGTCTTCACTTCGCGCTGGTACTGATGGACGAGCGCGATCGTCGCAATCAGCGTCAGGTACTTCTCGTGATCGCGACGCGTCCTCGTCCGGTCGTCGAGAAACGTCATTCGCCGCGCCCACGGATTGACCACACCGAGCGGACGAAGCAGTCGCTGCGCGTTGCGGTGCACACGGCGAAGCGCCGTGCGCTCCTCGCGCGCCCACATTCCATCGAGCGTGTACCGTTCGCGCTGCTCGCGATGGATCGCACGAGTCTGCTCCCGCTCCTCGTCGACCGTCAGCACGATGCACCGGTTGAGCAGTTCCTCGTCGACGTCGATCGCCGTCGTCGTCAGTAGCAGCGCCACCGGTCCTTCGACACGGTACTCGTGTGTCACGAGTCTTCCGCTCTGCGCGTCCTTTCCCGTCGACGCGATCGCAAGCTCGCCCTCCGATTGCAGCAGCTTCAGCGCGTAGCTCGCGCGCTCGGCGCCTTCCTCTTCCACGAGGGCCAGCACCTTGTGCCGCAGCTCCGTCTCCGACATGTAGAAGAGCGATTGTCCGGTCATCGCCGAGTACTTGACCCGCTCTTCCTCCGGCACGAAGGCGAGGATCGCGTCCATCAGCGACGACTTGCCAGCGGCACTCGACGACTGGATCAGCACTCCGAGCGGACGGTCGAGCTTTCGTGACACCGCCGCGAGATGACCGACGAGCTTGTTCGTCTCCTCGCCCACGACCCCGCACCGCGCGAAGTCCCCGAGGATGCGCTCGAGCAGGCGTGGATCCCGAAGCAGCTCGAGCGCTTCCTCCCGCTCGACGTCCGTCATCGCCGGCACGACGGCCGCGGCCTTCACCGCTTCGCGATCGCGTTCGCCCACGAGCTGTTCGAGACGGAGCCACACACGGCCGAGGTCGTGCCGCACGGTGTCCTCCGCGACGCCGAGTTCCGCCGCTGCTTCGCGCGCGTACTCGCGCCGCGCTCGCGAGACCACGAGGTCGAGCGTGTCGACGTGCAGCGCCTCACCGCGCGCGACGCGCAGCGTGATCTTCATCTGCGCCGTTCCCGTGTTTCGTTCGAGCCCCCGGACGCGGTACGTCCGATCGCCGAGCGAGATCTCGATCGCGTCGCCGTCGATTCGTGTCGGAATGTCGAGCGCGGGTTCGGGCGCCACGGGCGATGCAAGCGGCGGCTCCGCGGAAGCGGCGAAAGGGAGCGGCTCGCAAGCGTCGTCGATCGCGACGACAGCGGCGACGGCCGAAGGGGGCGCTGCCGGCGCCGCGCCCTTCCCCATCCACTCCGCGCCGCGTACGAGCGTTCCCAGGCTCTTCGTCGCAGGCGTCACCTTCACCGCGTATTCGTTCGCATCCATCCCCCGGGGAAACCGCACCCGGTAACACTCGATCCCTGCCGCGAGAAGCTTCGTGGCCAGCGCCTCTGCCGCGCGGTCCCCCGCCGCGTCCGCGTCGTACGCAATCAGCACCCGGCCGGCCGAGGCGCGCACGAGATCGAAGTGCGTCGCCGTGAAGCCCTCGACGCCGTATGCCGCCGTGACGTTCCGGTAGCCCGCCGACCAGAACGTCATCGCGTCGATGAGCGACTCGCACACGATGATCTCCTGCGCGCCCGCGACGCCCTCACGGTTCCACACTCCCGCGAGCGACCCGGGCAGGTACAGGTGCTTCGGCGTTCCCGCTCGGAGGTTGTCGTTGATCTTGCGGCCGTACATCTGCACCACACGGCCGGCATCATCCGTGATCGGCACGACGAGCGATCCGTTCAGGTGCTCGTGCCCCGACTCGCGCCACAGCCCGAGCGCCTGCAGCCGCCGACGCAGCTCAGCGCCCGCCACACGGTTCTTCTCCGGGATGAGCGTTCCAAGGCTGCGGTCCGCGTACCCCAGACGGAACCGCTCGATCAGCTCGTCCGAGCGAAGGCCTCGCCGCTCCAGGTACCCGAGCGCTTCAGCGCTTCCCCTTCAAGCTCTCCTGGTAATAGTCGACGACGGCTTCGATCAGCTCTCCGTCCGTCATCCCGACGTCGAGCGGACACGACGTCGATGCGCAAGACGGCGCAGGCGATGAATCAGCCTGCGCCGTCCCGATTCCTGCCATCAGTTCCACCACCGCTTCGCGGAAGCCCACCCCGCGCGTCTCCATCACCCACTGGAACGCGTTGCCCGCTCGCCCGCACCCGAAGCAGTGCCACAGCCCCTTCGCCTCGCTTATTACCAGGGACGGCGTCTCGTCGTCCTCGTGAAACGGACACTGCCCCGCTCGGTCCCCGTTCGTCCCGTGCCGCCGAAGCTCGATCCCCGCCGATCTCACCAGCTCCCCGATCGACACCCCACGCCGGATCCGCTCGATCTGCTCGTCCGCAATTCTCGCCATCGCCGGAATCCTCCTTCTCCCGAAAACCTGTCAAGACCGAAGTGCGAGTTGCTAACTCTATCGGCACATGCTATTCATCGCTAGCATTATGTCAAGCCCGTTCTCATCCCCCTCCTATACTGCCGGCGACATGAAAACCGGCAGACCTCCGTCCTCTCCCGCGCCGCCCTTCGGCCGTCGTCTCGCGGAGCTTCGCCGTGCCAAAGGACTTTCGCAGCAGAAGCTCGCCGAGCGACTCGCCACTTCTCGCAAGACCGTCGACTACTACGAGCGTCGCGCCGCCAATCCGTCTCTCGAGGTCATCTCTCGCGTCGCCGACGCTCTTGGTGTCTCACCGGCCGACATCATCGGCGATGCGGCTCCGACTCTGCCTCGATCGCGCCCGGGTCCGACGGGCCGTATGCGCCAGGTCTTCGAGGAAGCCTCGCGCCTTCCCCGCCGTCAGCAGGAGAAGATCGCCGAGTTCGTCCGCGCCTTCGTCGCCCAGTACGAGCAGAACCGGCAGAGCTGATCGCCGTTCCCTCGACGATCGGAGCGAATGCACGCGGAGCGCTCGCAGCGGGGCTCGACCGTTTCTTCCAGCGCCGTCGCGCGCGTCCCGCGACCCGAACGCAACGCTGCCTTATACTACGCCCGCTTCCCCCCGCCGCCTCCGCTGCCCACCCGCGCCCAAAATCAATCCAGCGGAGTTCACATTGCTTCGCACTGACAGGGCAGAATGAAACTCGGAAAAGCCTGCACCTGGAATCAACAACTTACAGGGGAGTTTCTTGAGAGCCGGCAACGCCGGCCCGCTGATCGCCGGGGGAGGGTGAAAGTTCCTTGACGCGCCGTAAGCCTCACCGCACACTGCACTTCGAGCGAAGCACGGCTGTCCCCGTACACCCGTTTCCGATCGACCCGCGATCGAGCATCGAGAATTGACCCACCCACTCTTTCCTCTCCCGCCATTCCGCGAGCACTTCCGGCATTCACCGGTCTGTCGAAG
>JAJTWZ010000015.1 GCA_021463145.1 Blastocatellia bacterium
GTGCTCGTCGCGATGGCGCCGGTGCGGCCGCTCCGCGGTCGACGCGTCAGGGCCGGCGTTTCCGTGGGTCGCGCGCGGAGGCTCGTTACACCCGCCGGCGCGCGACCCACGGCTATTGCATCGGCCGCTCCGAGGTCGCGGACCGGCCCGAGCGCGACCCGCGGCACCGCGAAATGTCGCGGCGTTTCGTTACGGGACGGCCGGGTGCCGCGGATCCCGACTCTGCTATTCTCTCTGCCTTCCAGAATCGATCCGGAGGTCAGCATGCTTCGTTTCCGCAACACTTTGACCGGCGAACTCGAGCCGTTCGAACCAATTGAAGAGGGTCGCGTTCGTATCTATGCTTGCGGGCCGACGGTCTGGAACTTCGCGCACATCGGTAACTTCAAGACGTTCGTGTTCTACGACGTCCTGCGCCGCTATCTCCGCTTTCGCGGATACAAAGTCACCGAAGTAATGAACGTGACCGACGTCGACGATCGAATCGTCGAGCAGACCATCGAACTGAAGATCTCGATCGAGGAGCTAACGACCAAGTACCTCGACTACTTCCTGGAGGACATGGCTACCCTCAACATCGAGAAGCCCGAAGTGATGCCTAAGGCGACCGACCACATCCCCGAGATGGTCGCGTTGGTAGAGAAGCTCCTCGCAAACGGAATGGCCTACGAAGCGGAAGGGTCGATCTACTTCAGGATTTCGGCTTTCGAACCTTACGGCAAGCTGTCCGGCAAGAAACTCGAGGGCAACCAGGCCGGGCGGGGAGGCCGCGTCGACGCCCAGGAGTACGCGAAGGCCGACGTCAGCGACTTCGTCCTCTGGAAGGCGCCAAAACTGGAAGGTGAGCGCTCGTGGGATTCCGCGATCGGAGCCGGCCGTCCCGGCTGGCACCTCGAATGCTCCGCGATGTCGATGAAGTACCTTGGCGAGACGTTCGATATTCACGCGGGCGGCGAGGACCTCATCTTCCCGCATCACGAGAACGAGATCGCGCAGAGCGAAGGCGCTACCGGCAAGACCTTTGCCCGCTACTGGCTGCACTCGAAGTTCCTCAACATCGAGAACCAGAAGATGTCGAAGCGCTTCGGTAACTTCAAGACGCTTCGCGACCTGCTCGAAAATGGCGTCGAGCCGATGGCGATCCGGTATCTGCTGCTTTCCGCGCCTTACCGCACGCAGCTCAACTTCACGGCCGACGGGCTGGACGCCGCTTCTGCGTCGCTCGAACGGATGCGGAATTTCGTGCGAAGGGTTCGCGAAGCGCAGAGCGCGCCCGATGGCGACGGAGCAGGTGGCGCGGCGGCGGCGCGAATGCTCGAAGCGTTCCAGGCGGCGATGGACGACGACCTCAACACGTCGGTGGCGCTTGCCGCGGTGTTCAGTCTCGTCAACGAGGTGAATCCGATGATCGACGCCAGGAAGATCTCTGACGCCGATCGCGAGGCGATCCTCGCCGCCATCGAACGCGCGGATGGGGTACTCGGAGTGCTGGCGCTCGGGGAAGACGAGTCGGTGCCGGCGGAGATTCTCGAACTCGTAGCCCAGCGCACCGAAGCCCGGCGGTCGCGTGACTTCAGGCTTGCGGACGAGGTGCGCGACCGGATCACCGCGGCCGGCTACGTGATCGAGGATTCGCCGGACGGCACGAAGGTCCGGAAGCGGTAGCTTGCCTCCGTGCGTCCCCCGCGTGCCGCGCGAGTTGTGCACCGGATTGCAGAGTAAGGCTCGGAGCTTCGTTCAATGGCAAGAGGACTATTCGACGAGATCGACGCGGGCGCGGGGAACTCGCCACTCGCCGAACGAATGCGCCCGCGCGTGATCGACGAGGTCCTCGGTCAGGAGAAGTTGCTCGGTCCCGGCCGCATCCTGCGCCGAATGATAGAGGAGGACACGCTCCGGTCACTCATCCTGTGGGGGCCGCCGGGAACTGGCAAGACTACGATCGCGCGCCTCGTCGCTACAGCGACGAATGCCGAGTTCGTTCCATTCTCCGCCGTGACGTCCGGCATCAAGGAAGTCCGCGAGGTAATGGCGGAGGCAGAGGCCGCGCGGCGGATGTCGGGCCGTCGCACCGTCGTTTTCGTCGACGAGATTCATCGGTTCAACCGCGCGCAGCAGGATGCCTTCCTGCCCCACGTGGAAAGCGGCACGATCACGCTGATCGGCGCGACAACCGAGAACCCAAGCTTCGAAGTAAACTCGGCGCTGCTTTCGCGATCGAAGGTTTTCACGCTCGATCCACTTTCGGCCGAAGCACTGACGGGATTGCTCAGGCGAGCGATATCGGACAAGGACCGCGGCCTCGGCACGCTCGAACTCGAAGTCTCCGATGCGGACCTCGTCCGAATCGCCGAGCAGTCGGGGGGCGATGCGCGATCGGCGCTAAATACGCTCGAACTTGCCGCCTCGATCGCGGCTCCGGACGCCGCTGGCGTTCGTATCGTCGACGATAACGTCATCGCCGAGGCGCAGCAGCGTGCCGTTCGCAGGTACGACAAGACCGGCGAGGAGCACTACAACGTCGCATCGGCGCTCATCAAGTCGGTGCGTAACTCGGATCCGGACGCGGCCGTTTACTGGCTCGCGCGAATGATCGACGCCGGTGAGGATCCGAAGTTCATCGCGCGACGGCTCGTCATTCTCGCCTCCGAGGACATTGGCCTCGCCGATCCGCAAGCGCTGCCGCTCGCCGTCGCGGCCGCCCAGGCGGCTCACATGCTCGGGTATCCGGAAGCGCTCTATCCGCTCAGTCACGCGACGCTGTACCTCGCGCTCGCCGCGAAGTCGAACGCGGTCGGCCGTGCCTTCGTTGCCGCGCGCGGCGACGCCGAGCGGACGGCGAGCGAGGGTGTGCCGATGCACCTGCGTAATGCGCCAACTCGATTGATGAAGGGACTCGGGTACGGCGAGGGGTATCGTTACGCGCACGACGAAGCTGGCGGACGCGCGGACGGCATGGCGTGTCTGCCCGATTCGCTGCGTGGGGCGAAGTACTACGATCCTGGCGAAAACGACCCGCCGCTGCCCGGTCTGGCAGTTGCTGGACACGACGGATTGGATTCCGGAAGTGATCCGGAGGACGTAGCCTGATCGGGGACTGACTACGATGGGACGACTCGTCATCAAGGACTGTCGCGACATTTTCGAGGCCTCCAGGAGGTCGTCGCTCGCCGACAAGAGCAATCGCAAGCTCTCGCCGCCACCATGGTTGGACGAACGGCATCCGCTGTGGCCCATCGTCGCGGAACAGGACATTCTCTACGATGGCGGGCAGGTGGTATGGGGAGCAATCGCGACCGCAAACGATCTGCTTTACGATCCGGGCCCACAGGATAGTCTCGCCGCGCTCGTATATGCGGCCGGAACGGCCTATGACGAGTCTCCGGCCTTCCTGCAGGACGTTGCGAAAGCGACGCGCGAACTTTCCGTCGAATCCGGGGATTCCGAGGTCCGGAAGTTTGCGGCGTTTCTCGACGATCCGAAGTCGCGAGCGCTCAGAATTCCGATTCCGGCTTCGCTCATCGAAGACACCCCGCTCTTTTACGCAATGGTCCTGGTTCCGAGAAGGCACCTGCCGAACGGCGTGCTCACCAAGCACCTCCTGCCGGTTGTCGTAAACGCCTACAAGACCGCTGCCGCCGCGATCCTCCCGTCCTGCTACTGGAGCCCCGAGATGCTCGACTACTGGACCGATTTCTGACCGTTCGCGGCCTCGGCGTCGCGCGCCGCGTTGTACTTGGCGCACGCAACGGCGGCTCGCCGCTCGAGAGCAGCGCGGGTTGGCATCCACTCCTGGTTCTTGCGCCAGGGTTTCAGCCGGGTCAGGGCTTCGAGCTTCAAGTGCCGGCCCGTGGCGGGCGCGACGAGACTCGTGATGAGGGGGCGGCCGAGCGTCGTTCCCCACACGTAGAGCATGGAGGTCAGTATCCCCAGTTCGGCCTCGGCCGCGGCGTCGCGGGCAGAAGCCTCGATCTCGGCGTATCGATCGGCAGCAGCGCGCTCCCAGGTCCAGAGCAGAGGACGCCTGTTGGCCATCGCGGACTCGACTGCCACGACTGCAAACCGAGGAGTCGCCGGAATCCAGTCCAGGCGCAGCGCAGACTGACACGCCTCGAAGAGCCGGGGGCCCCCTCCTCCGATCTCCGCCATCGCGACAATGGCCTCGCCATCTGCCGGATCTGCCTGCACTGCAGCGTGAAACGCCTCGACAGATTCCTTGAGACGGTTCAGCTTCCGCAACGCCTTCGCGATCGGACCGAGTGCCCTCGAGTCGGCCGTCCGGCCGTGTGCCTCACGGAGCATCGCCAGAGCCTCCGCTGGGTTCGTCTCGACGAGCACGGACCCAAGATGGAGCGTGGAACTCGGGTTGTAAGGGTCTAGCGCGTAACACGCCCGCGCGGCACGCTCGGCGTCGGCGTGCCGCCCGGAGCGGACATAGCACGAGGAGAGCACGCCGTACACGAGCGCCGCCGGCGAGTCCTCCGCCGCCAGTTGCTCGAAGACGGCGAGCTTCGTCGCCGCGTGTTTCGGCGCATCCAGGGCGCGCGCGAAGCTGCGAATTGCCTCCTCGCGGGTCTCGGTCGAGAGCGACGAGTCCAGGACCGATTCGAGAACGGTCCGCACGAGTTCGGCGGGCGCGGAATAGGAGACAATCCTGGCGGCTGCGACATCCGGCCTCGATACGAGCATCTTGCGGTGCACGTCTCTCGCCGCCGACGGGTCCACGTTGACGAGCGTGCGCGCGTGGAGATCGTTGAAGTAGGGATCGTCGGGAAACCTCTCTCGTGCATCGCCAAGTCGAGTCTGGTAGTCGGCGGTCCGGCCGAGCGCGTCCAGCGCCTGCAACTCGAATCCGAGCGCCTCCCGAGGGCTCGCGCTTCGGTAGGATTCGGACAGGGCGCCGAGCACCTCGGTCCAAGCCCCGGCCATGCCGAGTAACTCGATGCGCCACCAGGCGGCAAAGCTCTCGGTGAAGCGCGGCGCTGCGGTCTCGAGCCACGACTGCGCTTCGCCGATGCCGGCCATCCTCGCGAGCGCGTCGAGGTACTGCCCCGCGACGTTTTCGTCGTAAGGGGCGATCCGCGTCCGACGCTCGAGTCCCTCCAGGACGTGCCTTGGAGACTCGACCGCGTGGCCGATGTCGGTGATCAACTCCCACGAATCCACGTAGCCAGGCGTGAGAGCGACACAGCGTCGCAGATTCTCGAGAGCGTCTCCATAGTCGCCGCGGCGGAACGCGATGACACCGGCCCGATGGTAGGCCTCGTCGATCTGCGCGGACTCGGCGATTTCGAGGTAGGTCACGCGGGCCTGGTTCGTCGTTCCTGCCACCTCGTCGAGATAGGTTCGGGCCAGGCGGCCGGCTGGAGTCAGGTCTTCTCTCGGTACGACGGCATCGGACCAGTCGGCTATCTGCGTTGCCGCGGGCGGCGTGGTCCACCGGTGATCGATGCGGCCAAGAAAGCTCGCGAGCCGTTCCCGCACCGGGAGCGGGAGACGCGCTGGAAGAACCGGGCTGAGGTCGGCGATGGCGCCGGATGCATTCGCCTCGCGAAGCCTGAAGTTGACCTCGAGCAGGGCGCACTCGACTGTCTCCTCGAGCTTCAGTCCACCGGATGCAAGGCGTTCGGCCAGTTCGCTGGACGCAGCTCCTCGAGCACAGGTCTGGTACTCCTCCCAGGCGCGTCCAAGCGTGGAAGCAAAGTCGCCGGCCGATGCTTCGTCCTCTCGTCGTTCCGGATCGGACGAGTCAACGAGCGCCCCGGCGAGGTCCGTCCGATCCTGCCGCAGGTACCACTGCCTCAACTCGCTTCGCGCGGCGTCGGAGAACGGGACCAGCCTGAGGTACTCGCGCCAGCACGATTCGACGGCCAGGCCGTCGCCACGAGAGTGCTCGAGGCGAGCGAGCGTGGATCGCGCATTGATTGAACTCGGATGGCGCGCGACGATCGAGCGTGCCCGCTCGGCAAGCTCGTCGATCGGAGTCGACTTCGGGGCAAATCGGATCTTCTCGAGGCCGGCGTTGAGGTGAAACGGCGCCATCTCGAGACAGTTCTCCAGCGCCCGGTCCGCGTCCGCCGTGCGTCCGAGCGCTCTATGGAGGAGCGCCAGGGTGAACCACACTTCCTCGGCTCCCGGCATCTGCTCGACCAGCACGCGAAGTCTTCGGTCGGCGCCACGAACGTCTCCCTTCCAGAAGGTGCACATCGCGCGCCGATAGCGATTGAGCACACGCGGAATGGGCCTTTCGAACTCGCGCAGGATCTTCTCGGCATCCTCCTCGGCGCCGTTCGCAAAAAGGCCGAGTGCCAGGTTGAACCGTGTCGTGGGATCGACTTCCGGGTCTGTGGCGAGCGCATGAACCGCTTCACGAAGCGCGTGGGAAGGTGCGAATGCCTCGCCGGCTTCGAGAGTCAGGAACCGCCGCCGCCGGCTACCCGGGGGGAATTCGGCGAGCAGCGCACGCGCGTCGTCGATCGCTCCATCGTGGAGATGCCGGCGCGCGCGACGGACAATGGATGCTTCCGTGTCGATCCATCCGCGGTCTACCTTCTGCATCACGGCCGCATCGTCATTCGGAAGCAGCGCAACCAGCGCCTCGCCGGCCATTCCATAGATGGACTTGACGGCCTCGTACGCGATGGCGTGGGGCAGCCCTTGATCGGGATCGATCACCTCGATCTCTTCGAGCGCATCGTCGTAGCCGACGATTACCTCCATGTGGCTCATGAGGACGCCCTGCCGGCAGGCGAGGAGTGGGAATCCCTCGTCGAGCATTCCTCGTATGGCGTCGACTTCGGCACGGATATCGACGGCCCTGTAGCCCCGGCTGTCGCACCACCGATCGAGTTGCCAGGAAGCCACGCCATCTCCGGCATCCATCTCGGCGTGCAGCACGGCCGGATCGACGGCAGCGCCTTCCCCGTAAAAGCGAAGCACCATTGCGACGGAGGTCGAGACGCAGAGGTAGCGATCCTGGACTATCGATGGCACGGGAAGGCGGAACCTGCGGAAGTAGGAGGCCGCCTGGAGTTTCTCGAGTCGCGCGGCGAACTCGGTGTCGAACGTCCTGGCGACATCGATCGCTTCCGAGGTTTCGTAGCTTCGCCATCTAGAGCGAACGAGAAGCGCCTTGAGGGGAGTGATGTCCTCGACCGTTGCAGACCACTTTGCGATCTCGGAGTCGAGCAGATCGGCGAGCGCGGCCCATCGGTTGCGCGCAATGTGATCCTCCACGAGCGTGATGAGCACGCGCCAGTCCTGTGGAAAACGCTCCCGTGCGGCTGCCGCTATTGCCGAGGCGTCGTCGGCGCGGCCAAGCGACGAAAGGCAGCGGTGGGCGAGCACCCAGGGACGCGGCCACTGCGGACAGTCGACGGAGATCCCCATGAACAACTCGAGGGCGGGCTTCCATCGGCGGAGCCTGAAGTAGGCATAGGCGAGGCCGTAACGAACCCACGGATGGCCGGCTCCCGTGCCGGACTGAACCGACTCGACGGCCGCGAGAGCCGAATTGGCGAGGTAGATTCCGGCCAGTTCCGATGCCCTTTCCGCCTCCAGGAGTGCAATTTGGACGTCGCCCGAGGCAAGCGTGGAACGGGCCGACTCCAATCGGCGGATCGAGGCGAGGACGCGGCCGCGAGCCGATAGCGTACGGGCGATCTGGACCTCGGTGCGAATGTCCGCGCCGAACGCTGTCGACGGGTTGCGGAACAGGTCGAGGCTCTCGCGTTCGCGACCGACTGCGCGCAGAATGTCGGCCCAGACGAGGAGGTCTTCCACATACACGAAGGCGCCGCCCGAGGCCAGGGATTGGCCGGCCTCGAATGCTTCGAACGAGAGCCCGATACGGAATGACTCCAGGACGGGCGCCCAGGCCGACTTGATCCGCGGAAGCTCGAATCGGGACTCGATGAACATAACGAAAAGCCGTGTGACACGCCCGTCGGATGGCTAGTCCTGCCGGCAAGCTATGGGACGCCTGTTCCGCGCCGTCTCGATCGGCACGGCCGGGTCAACTTTGAATGACTGTGCGCCTGGGGTTGGAGCAAGCAGACGGTGCTGGATGTAACGGCCTCCGGAATGAGATCCCCTCTGCGACGAATTATCTACAACCCCCGTGCCATTCTCCAGCAAACGAGGGAGATCTCATCGAATCCTTCCCTTGGCGGTGCCGCGATCTGTTCGAGTTCGGCCGAGGGCGAAGTCCTCGAGCGTTCTCCAGGCGGAACTGCCCGTCTGTTCGATCAGTCTGACGTTGAAGAATGTCGCCGTGAGCCCTTCCGGAATAGCGAGGGCGTTGCCAAGGCAGTTGCCGGCGGCCTTCGGGTTGCGCGGATGCGCCAGAGTGATGTGGGGGGACTGGCGCCTGGCCGCGGCCGGACCGAGGATGAGTTGTCGCAGCGCCTGAAACTGCGGCTCGCCCTCGATACACGGCAAGAGAATCCCGTGTTCGTGAAACGGTTCGGGCCTTCCGAAGCGAAGGGTCACGGACTGGACGGGAAGGGAGGCGATTCGCGAGGCCAGAACGTCTCGGCCAGCTTCAGCCATCTCGTCCTCCCTGCAAAGGGTCACGTGCGCCGGGATCAAGGAGTGCTGGACAGGGTCGAGTAATCGGCGTACCGCGTCGATCGCGCTGGCCTGAGGTTCGGGAACGTACAGGCTCAACTGGATTCGAACTTTCACGCCGTTCGAGTCATCTTGTGCGGCCTTCATCGAAGGCCCGCCGCGCAGATTCCGCTGTAGCGATCGATCATCCGGGACCTCGGCGATCGGCCACGATAGCGCCGCGCTTGACGACCAGCACCGCGTGATTTACCCCGAACACGTAAGGCACGTTTCGATGGTCGGGTGCGTCGAACGCCACGATGTCCGCCTGCTTGCCTTTCTCGATCGATCCGACCCGGTCACCCCGCCCGAGCGCATACGCCGCATTGATCGTTGCCGCGGCAAACGCCTCGCACGGGCGCATACGCATCTGCGTGCAGGCGAGCGAAAGCACCATCTGCATCGACGGAACCGGAGAACTGCCCGGGTTGAAGTCCGTCGCCAGCACGACTTTCGCGCCCGCGTCGATCAGCTTCCTCGCCGGTGCGTATCGCGAGAGCCCGAGGTGATACACCGATCCCGGCAGCAGCACGGCGGTCACGCCTCCGCGCACGATCGCGTCGACCCCCGCATCGTCGAGTTGCTCGAGGTGGTCAGCCGATGCCGCTCCTACCTCGGCCGCGAGCTCGGCACCGCCACCTCGCGTCAGCTGATCCGCGTGAAAGCGCGGGACCAGCCCGTATGCCTTTGCGGCCTCGAGCACGCGTCGCGACTGCTCGATCGAGAATACGTGCGACTCGCAGAAGACGTCGCAGCCCTCCGCCAGTCCTTCCCGCGCCACGCGAGGGATCATTTCCTCGACGACGAGGTCAACGTAGGCGTCCGGCCGGTCGCGATACTCGTCCGGAACCTCGTGCGCGCCGAGAAGAGTCGGCGAGACCTCGAGCGGCGTGTCAGTGGCGATCCGCCGGATGGCTCCAAGCAGTCGCAGCTCGTCCGCAACCGAGAGTCCATAGCCGCTCTTCGCCTCGATCGTGGTCGTTCCGTGGGCGAGAAATACCGATGCATTGTGCAGCGCGACAGCGGCAAGCTCGGCATCGGACGCCGCGCGTGTACGCCGAACGCTGTTGCGGATTCCGCCTCCCGCTGCCGCGATCTCTTCGTACGTCGCACCCATCACGCGCAGTTCGTACTCGGCCGCGCGCCAGCCGGCGAAGACCGGATGGGTGTGGGCATCGACGAATCCAGGAGCGACCGTCAGGCCGCTGGCGTCGATGCGCACCGTTCCTGCTTCAGCGAGGCCGGCCACGTCCGCCGTCGTCCCGACCGCTTCGATTAGTCCGTCGCGCACGAACACCGCACCGTCCTCGACGATTGCCGGCTCGGCAAGTTCCTTACCGACCCGCGCGCGGGCCGGCCCCTCCATCGTGACGAGTTCCGATGCGTGCTCGATTAGTAGCGTCGCCATGGTCTCGAGTCGCCCGTTACCGCCGCACTATACGGCCCTCGATCTGGGCGCTGATGATACCGCGGTTTCGAAAATGTTCGACGAGCAGTCCGGTGAGGACGATGCCGGTGTCGATCCGCTCGATCGTGGCCGGCGCGATCATCGAGTAACCGTCACCGCCAACGAGAAGGAAATCCGGCAGCGCAACCGAATAGATTCGCGAGTCTTCGAGGGGTTCGTCTCCGACGAAGATCTCCTTGGCCTGTCCATTCTCGATTACGAACCTGACACCCGATACCTGGAGGAAGCCGCCGATCTGGTCCTCCGGCTTGAAAGATGCCGACATGCTCAGCATCTCGCGGATGGTCTTTCCCGGCAGCTTCACCGAAAGCACCACCGTGTTGAACGGCAGTGTCGTGAGTATGTCGCCGAACGTGACCTTTCCAGGAAGGATGCTTGCGCGAAGCGAACCCGAGTTGATCAGCGCGATGTCGGTGTGTGCCGCGTTTCTGGCGAGGTCGGCCATCAGGTTGCCCAGCGTCGTCTCCTGGCTGCGGACCGTGGGACGGTGACCGTCGAGCAGCACGTTCGTCGTGCCGACGAACATCGAAAGCCGCTCCTTGAGCTTGCCGCTGTAGCGCGCGACGGTGTCGAGCGTGGCTTTCGATTCGGGGATCGTCCCATCGATCGGAATTAGTTCGGAGTGCTCCGTAGTCACCTTGCCATCGGCATCTACGCGCAGGTCCAGCCTTCCGAGGTACCTCCCGTAATCCTGCGCCTGCACGATCACCGTGTTTCCTACGCGTTCGGGGTTCGGCAGCTTCGCGTGAGTGTGCCCACCGACGATGACGTCGATGCCTGGAACCGACGACGCAAGGCGGCGATCGTCGGGAACGCCCAGATGGGTAAGCGCGACGACGAGATCGCAGTGGGGCTCGAGCACCGGGATCGCGTACTTCGCCACCTGAATCGGGTCGTCGAAAGTGAGTCCCTCGACGTTCGTGGGGAAAGTGGTTCGCGGCGTCTCGGACGTCGTCAAGCCGAGCACTCCGATCCGGAGTCCGCCTTTCTCTATGACTGTCGAGGCGCGCGCGTAAGGTCGCCCATCTGTCCGGAAAACGTTCGCGCTGAGGATCGGGAACTTCGCGCGCTCGACGAGCTTGGCGATGTTCGACTGCCCGAAGTCGAACTCGTGGTTTCCGATCACCATCGCGTCGACCCCCATCAGGTTGAAGCACTCGATGTCTGGCTCACCCTGGTAGACAGCCGACAGTGGCGTTCCCTGAAGCACGTCGCCCCCCTGGAGCAGAATCGTCGCACGTCCGCGGCTGCGGTTCTGCTTTCGGACTCTCTCGACCAGGCTGGCGATGCGGGCAATGCCGCCAATGGTCGCCTCGCTCTTCGCATCCGGTTTCCAAGGCTCGAGGTGGCCGTGGATGTCGTTGAAGTAGAGGATGGTGAGCGTTCGAGCGCGCGGCAGCGCGCGAGCCGGAAGTCCGGCGCTTCCAACAGCGAGGATGACAAAAAGGGCGTAGACGAGCTGTTTTCGCATTGGCTTCCTTGCAAGTGGGGGATGGCGCCGCACGGCCGTGAGGCTCCAGCGCCGGAATCCTGAACGAAATGGCAAAGGATTTCGCAATGTCGCCTGGCCGGCGACGAGCGGGTACGCGGTCTTCTCTCACAGTCACGGGGAGGCGCGCAACGCCGCGCAGGAACCGGAGCGGTCTGCTTCACAGGCGTCCCCGCCGGCCGCACCCGGAGCACGAGGAACGCATCCGACATCGGCGCCGAGAAGAACCACTTGTGCCCGACGAGCTCGTACAGCCCGTCGCCGATCGGCGTCGCCCGGGTCGTGTTCGCGCGGACGTCCGATCCGCCCTGCTTCTCGGTCATGCCCATGCCGACGAGGCACGCGCGCCTCCCGGTCCGGCTCTGTGTCGTGACCGCCGCCGGCGGCAGGCTTCATCGGTGACGCGTTGTCGATGCGTTCGTCCACGCCGGAACGGTTCGACTCCTGTGCACGTGGCGGCGTGTTCGCCGCAACAGATCCTACGCCCGCCGCGGCCCGCTACACCACACACCGGGCGCGGTTCACGGATTCGATACGGACGCGGGCCGGTTCCGTCGTCGATGTTTTTCTCCCGTTCGTCGTGAGGGAATCCGTCGACGGATCTCGCCTCTGGTCACGAGGGCGTGCCAAGCATCGCCCGAACGTCTCCAAGGAGGTCAGTCATGCTATCGACCATCACTTCATCGTTCCGGTTCATCGCCATCACGGCGGTACTTCTAGTCTCAGTGTTGGCGTCGGCGCCGCTGTCGCGCGCCGGGACCCGAGACCCACAGGCGGACGCCAGTTGGGTGGTGTTCACGCACACCGTTGACGACCGCAACAGCTATTACGCGGTCACGTGGCTCAACGACCCTGCCCTGAACGGCAATCCAGGCGCTCGAATCGTCGTCTGCGCCGGACCGGGTTGGGGCGCCACGCTCGCGGATCCGAGCGCGCTGGGGGTCTTCTACGACCACTCTTCCGCGCGCTGGCTCATCTTCAATCAGGATGGCCAGATCATGCGAAGCGGGATGTCTTTCAACGTCATCGTCGACGGTCCGGTTACGACGCACGTCACCTCGCAATCGGACACGGAATACGACTGGACGCGACTGGATCATCCGGACGCCAACGGAATCGCACACGCGAGGATCTTCGCCACTCCCGTGTTCGAGGGGATCTACCACAACCATCCGCTCGGCATCGTTCAGACGAATCTGGGGAACTGGGCGATCCAGAACCTGGACTCGGCGCGAATGCCGGCCGGACTGCGCTTCAACGTGCTCGTCGTCGGATCCGGAATCGGGTTCGTGCACCAGGTTTCCGAACAGGGCTCGCCGACGTCGATCCTGTCCCACGGACCCACCGGCAACCCGGCGGCCAGGCTCTTCGTGATGCCCGTGCAGAATGGCAACAGTACGCACATTTCGCCGGTGCCAGTCGGCGTTCGCCGCAACGGCTCGTCCTACTACGAGATCTACTCCCTCAACGGAGCAGCACTGTCAGCGGGCGCCATGTACAACGTCATTCACTGGACTCCAATCTCGATCGCTCGCGCTTGGTTTACACGCCGGCACCTCCTGGTCGAGATCGATCGCGAGTGCGAACCCGGGATGACGGTGCTGATCGACGGCGTCGCCTACGCGACGATGCCCCACCGGCGGCGCCCCGGTGTTCTAAAGGTGAAGAACGGTGCGTCGGCGACGGGCTCCGTCCTGCGCGTGCGGGAGTCCAGCGGCTTGCTTTCGATTCCGTTCTTCCTCCAATGAGCCCGCGCGGCGTCGCCCGACAATCCCGCGGAGGACGCCGAGTCGACCCGGCGGCCTCCGCGTACCTGTCACAGGTGTCATTTCGGCGGCGAGCCGAGGAGTTCCCGCCTCAGCCAGTCGACGGCTGTCGCGCGGTCACGGTCCGCCGTAGCGCACGATATCCCGAGGGCTTCCGCAGTCTCTTCCGTGGTGAGCCCGCCGAAGTAGCGCAGTTCGATGACGGCAGCCGCCCGCTCGTTCGTGCGAGCCAGTCGCTCGAGGGCCTCGTGCAGAACAAGAAGGTCGACGTCGGCGTCCAACGCGGCCACGCGGTCGTCGAGCGTCACCATCTGCCGGTCGCCTCCACGTTTGGCGGCCCCCCTGGCGCGGGCGTGGTCGACCAGGATCCTCCGCATGCAGCGCGCCGCCATTGCAAGGAAGTGCGCCCGGCTCTGCCACTCGATCTCGTCGAGTCCCGCAAGCTGGACATATGCCTCGTGGACGACGGCGGTCGGCTGGAGCGTGTGGGCCGGGCGCTCGCACTTCATTAGCGCCCCGGCAATCCGCCGAAGCTCGGTGTATACGCGCGGCATGAGCTCGTCGAGCGCTGACGCGTCTCCGCGACGCATCCGGTCGAGCAATCCGGTCAGATCGGCAGTCTCGTCGGGTTTCTGCATGAGCTGACGGCGATGATAACGCGATCGGTCCATCGCTCAATATCCAGCGTCGAGACGCAAGTCCTTCGTTCGTCCTGACCGCAAGCCATCTCTGGTGCAATTCGACACCCAGGCCGGACAAGCCCTTTGCGGCCGAATCTTGGCAACATTGGCTCGGACCGAGCGGCTGGTACTCCACCAGACTGACGAGAGGGGGTCAGACAGTGGCTATCAGTGGACACAGGTAGGTCTGCCGGTTCGACCAGCCGGAGACGGCTGCCGGGGGGCTGCCGGGAGGACGGCCGGGAGGCTGCCGGGGACAGTATTCCGTAGCGGTAACATTTGTCGCCTCACTTCGGCTCGGAAGAAGGATGTGGCGAGATGCACAATCGGCATCAGCTATCGGGAAGCAGGACTGTCCCCGGCGGCCTGCCCTCCCGCCGGTCGTACCCGGAGCGGAGGCGATGAGCCCGATCGTATCGGTCGCGACACGGTGTCCCTCGCTACCGCACGGGGTTCCGGATGGCCGTCAGGGCGTTCGGGCGAGCCGCAGCCCGAGGCCATCATATCGGTAGCCCGGGGCATCCTGGCCGCGATACGCCGACCGGCAGCTTTCCGCGCGGTCGTTCCATCCGCCGCCGCGGGCCACCCGGCGCGTGCCCGTCGCGGGCCCGGCCGGGTCGATCAGCGGGCCGTCCTTGTAGTACGTGTCACTCGACCAGTCCTGGCACCACTCCCAGACGTTGCCGTGCATATCGTAGAGCCCCCAAGCGTTCGGAAGCTTCGTCCCGACCGCGTGCGGCCGGTTCTCGTTCTCCACCGACGCGTCGAAGTCCCACGTCGCGTCGCTGAGCCGCTTCGTCCCGGAGTTTTCGTAGTACCAGCCCATCGCGTCGAGGTCTCCTGCCCACGTACCCGTCGTCCCGGCGCGGCACGCATACTCCCACTCGGCCTCGGTCGGGAGGCGGAAATGCAATCCGGTCTTCGCGTTGAGCTTCCGGATGAACTCCTGGCAGTCGGTCCACGACACCTGTTCCACCGGATGGTCCGGATCCCAGTTGAAGTTCGACAGGGTCTGCCCCATGACCGCCATCCACTGCGCCTGCGTCACCTCGTACTTGCCCATAAGGAACGGCTTCGTGATCGTCACGCGGTGGACCGGCTGCTCGTTCGCCTCCACCGTGCCACCCATGTCGAAACTGCCGGCCGGCACGGACACCATCTCGATCTTCACGCCGTCGCCGAGGTCCGTGACGAGCTCCTCGCTCGTAAGCGGCGACGGCGAGGGCGACGGCGTGTCCTCCCTGATCGGCGACGGCTCGGGCGACGGGGCGATGAGCCTTTCTCCCTCAGGCCAGAACTGCCACACCGCGACGGCGCCGACCGTCACCACGAGCAGGAACACGAGGAAGGCCATTGCCATGGCGATCCGTTTCACGGCCGTGGACCGCGACCTCGGGGCGACCGGCACGTTCGCGACGGGGGTCGTCGCGCCTCCCGTCCCGTCGTCGCGGAGGCGCCGGTCTGGCGACGGCTCGGGAACGGTCGGTTCTCCCGCCGGAAGGCGACCGTCGGGACCGGGCCAGGCCTCGGTGGCCTCGCCGCCCGTTTCGACGTGCGTGCGTGACGCGTCCGTGGCCCCGTATGCCTTCACGGGCGGCAACGTGCGGACGAAGTCGCCGAGACTTGCGCGGATGGCTTCGCGCATAGCGACCGCGCTCTCTGGCCGGTCGTCCCGCCGCAGGTTGAGCGCCGACTGCAGGACGGCCGCGAAGGCCGGCGGCACCGCCGGGTTCACCCGGTCGGCCGGCGGCAGCGGATCCTCCTCGCCGTTGATGAAGTTCGACAGGCGCTGGTTCGCGTCTACCGGCGGCCCCGCCGTGAGCAGGCAGTAGACGGTCGCCGCGAGGCTGAAGAGGTCCGCGCGCTCGTCGGTTCCGCGTCCGCCGAGCTGCTCGGGCGGCGCATAGTTCGGCGTGCCGGCGATGACGCTCGCGCCCGCCGTGAGCCCGGCGCCGACCGAGCCCTTCGAGAGACCGAAATCGAGCAGGATGATCTCGCCTTCCGGCGTGAGCCGCACGTTCTGGGGCTTGATGTCGCGGTGGATGACGGGCGGGGTGCGCGAGTGCAGGTACGCGAGCGCGTCGAGCAGGCGGTCGGTCCAGGCGGCGACGGTCTCGAACGGGAAGGGCGTGCGGGCGCGTTCGAGTTCGGCGCCGAGGTCCTTGCCGGGGACGTACTCCATCACGAGGAACTCAGAGTCCCCGTGCATGAAAAAGTCGGTGACGCGCGGCAGCGCCGGGTGGCGCAGGTGGTTGAGCAGGAGGGCTTCGCGCTCGAACGCCTTGCGCAGGTCCTCGCGGTGCGCGCCGACAAGCTTCTGCTTCACGGCGACCGGCGCGTCGCGGAAGCGGATGTCGACGGCGAGGTAGACGGCGCCCATGCCGCCCTGCCCAAGCAGGCGCGAGATGCGGTAGCGATCGGCGAGGAGTGTGTCTTGCGCCAGTTGCACGGGCGTTCCTCCGTGGGGAGGGGCGAATCGACTCCCCGCATTTCGAGCCGCGACCGGTAGCGAGCGTACCACGTACAGATTCCGAATCGCGAGATCGTCCACGAGGCGCGGCGACCTTCTTCATGTTCCGTGGCGTGACGGGCGAGAAAAGACGTTAGTGAACCACCCGCTGGCGCTCGTCATTGTCTGCGCGTTCACGTTCGCCGTGTCGTACGCGCTGTATCTCGTGACGAGCGCGATCATCCCGATCCGCGTCACTGAGGACCCGAAACACGTCGGCCTCGACCTCGTCCAGCACGGCGAGATGGTCGAACCGGAGTCCGAACGGCTCTTCGTTGGCCGCGCCGCCGCGGGGTGACGGCGCCTCGAGGCGACGGTCTGCATACGCACCGACGGCGGCCGGGGTTGACGATCGTGGGTGAATAGCGTCAGCTCAGCGAAGGAAGTGGAGTCTCCGATGAAAGACGGTACTCAATCGTTATCCTCCCGTATCGTCCTGGCCTTCGAGTCTTCGGACCTGGGTGAGGAGAAGGTCCGCCAGATAGCTTTTCACCTGAGTGATTGCCAAGAGGACCTGATCGAGATGGCTGGGATGTTGACTTCGGCATCCCACCAGACTGACGAGCAGATTCGGGAATCGATAATTCGGTTCCTGGCGCACGTACCAGACCATTTGGCAGCCGCGAGGAAACTGATTGGCCTTGGAGCCGTTTCGGACGTGTTTGGCGTCAACGCGCTCGAAGATGACGATTAGTCCCGAGTAGAAAGAGAAGTGCAGGGACAGCCCGTGCGGCCGGGCAAGGACGTCTTCGAAGATCGAGCGGGTGGGAATCCTGCCCCGGAAGGCCCGGCCAGCTATCGGGTAGCGAGTCCCTGGAGGCTGGAGAGCAATCTCGAGTTTGAAGCGTAGGACCGCGAGCGCGCGGGCCGCAATGCGAAAGCTTGACGGGATAGAGTCCCGAAAGAACGGGACGGGAAGGGTGACGTGGTTGGCTGTGCGGAAGCCAACGCGGGAGTGGCTGAAAGCAGACGGCGAGGCAACTCCCGCTTCCCCGCGGTCCGTGACCACGGCCCGTCGCGCTCCGGGCACGGCTTGCCGAGACCGTCCGTCCCGGTGGACGCCGGCGACAGTCCTTCTTCGCGTCAACTGGTGTCGCGAAGAAAGCCTGTCTCCGGGAGAAGAACTGATGTCGCGAAGAAAACCTGCCCCCGGCCATCCCCGGGTAAAGCCCGGCGAGGCGCAGGGCGTTTCGTTACATGGGTTTCCGCGCCCTTCCGCGACCACGGCCGTTCACCTATACTGCGGGCGGCCCGAATCTCGAGATTGGCTGGAGCATTTAGTGGGCGCTGACCCCAAGCGGATTGAAGGCAGCCTGGTTGCCGAAGGACTGCGGTTCGCGATCGTCGCCAGCCGTTGGAACGAGTTCATCGTCGGCAGGCTAGTCGAAGGCGCTGTCGACGGCATTGTCAGACACGGAGGATCGTCCGACCAGATCACGATCGTCCGCGTTCCAGGGTCGTTCGAGCTTGCGCTTGCCGCAAAGAAGGTTGCGAAGGCCGGCGGCATCGACGCCATTATCTGTCTCGGCGCGGTAATCCGTGGCGAGACTCCTCATTTCGACCACGTCGCGGGCGAGGCGTTCAAGGGGATTACCCACGTTTCGCTCGAAACCGAACTGCCTGTCGCCGTCGGAATCGTGACGGCCGACTCGCTCGATCAGGCCATCAACCGGGCCGGCGGGAAGGCCGGCAACAAGGGCTACGAAGCCGCGGTCACGGCAATCGAGATGGCAAATCTCCTTCGAGCGCTCGGCTGACCGGCGCCCGCGGGAACTGAAGGTACTTGAAGGTATGGGTGCTCGACGTAAGGCCCGAATTTGCGCCTTACAAATGCTCTTTCAATACGACATCGCCCAACAGCCGGTCGAAGAACTGTTGCGCACGTACTGGAACGAGCTTGGGGGCGACTGCACGGACGACGTGAGAGACTTCGCTTCTCGTCTTGTCGCCGGCGCGGTGGACGAGATCGAGCCTATCGACGTGCGGATTCGCGAGCGCGCCGAGAACTGGCGCATCGCCAGGATGGCGGTCGTCGACAGGAACATCCTCCGGCTTGCCGTGTACGAGTTCCTCCACGAAGAGGACACTCCTAAGACCGTTGTGATAAACGAGGCGCTCGAGATCGCCAGGCGGTTTTCGACCTACGAGGCTACGCAGTTCATCAACGGAATTCTCGACGCAATCAAGCGGGACCTCGAGACTTCCGTCACGGCGTAGCCAGGTCCGATCCGGGACCGGTAGCGGAGGGGCAGGCGCGCCAAGCAGCTTCGTGCGTTGTCGTTGGCATCGTTCAGGGGCGTTGGCCACCTTCGACCCGGTCGCTGTCGCTCCCGGCTCCGATCAGACGAGCGGGAAAGCTCCAGGGTGAAACAATTCCTTCTATCGACGCGTTCCACCCGTCTGCAGCCGCGCCAAGCCGAATCGCAGGAGTCCCGTTCGGGCAACACTTTCGCAAGATCTCGCCCTGCTCCGCAGGTGGTACCATAGCGATCCAATGAAAAAGGTTCTCGTAGTCGAAGATTCCGCTGCCGTCCGGGCAATGATCGTCTCGATCGTCCAGACGGTGCCAGGCATCGAGTGTGTCGACGCCGAGGACGGGCTCGCGGCGCTCAAGGCCCTGCCGGCGGATCAGTTCGATGCGATCCTCACCGATATCAACATGCCCGGCCTTACGGGTCTCGAGTTGATCAGTTTCGTGCGCTGCCACCCCAACTACAAGAAGATCCCCATCATCATCATTTCGACCGAAAAGACCGAAGCCGACCGCGAACGCGGTCTCTCGCTCGGCGCTTCCGACTACATCACGAAGCCATTCGTTCCCGGGGATCTCCAGCGCGTCATCAAACACCACCTCGGCATCTAGCGCCCGGTCCGGGCGCTGCTGCGGGCGCGTATGGACGAGCGACAGTTACAGAAGCACTTTCTCGCGGAAGCCGAGGAGTTGATCGAATCGCTCCTTGCCGACGTCGAACGCCTTGGCGCGTCCGGAGACGTGGGCCGTCCGAGTCCCGCGCTCGTCAATCGGATCTTCAGGAACGTGCATTCGCTGAAGGGGCTTTCAGGAATGGCGAACGTTCCCGTCGTCCATCGGGTCTCTCACGCGCTCGAGGACCTGCTCGAAGAAGTGCGAATGGGTCGGACTCGAGTGGACGCGGCGCTCGTCGAGGCACTTGCGACGACCGTCGACGAATTGCCCGCGTTCGTGCGGGCGGCTGCCGGCGGAGCGGCCAGCGACCGCGATGCCGAGCGAATGGTCGCGCACCTGCAGCACATTCGCGGCGGCGCACCGGCGAAGCCCATCCTCGATCACGAGCTCGTCGCGATCGACCCGGCGCTTCTGGCCACGCTGACCGAGTACGAAGAGCACCGGCTGCACGAAAATGTCCGCGATCGCCGGCCTGTGTACGAATTGCGTGTGGCATTCCAACTGGCAGCCTTCGACCAGGGATTTCGCGGACTCAGCGAGCAGCTCGCCGCAGCCGGCGAGATCATCGGAACCTTGCCCGGTGTTGCTTCCGACGATCCGATGAAGATCGCGTTCCGGATTCTCTACGCGAGTGCGGCTCCAGCCGGCGAAATTTGCCAGTTGCTCGATGTGCACGGCGGAGAACTCGAGCAACTGAGTCACTACGACCGCGATGTTGCGGCGCCGGGAGCGGAGTCCGGAGCGATTTCCACCTCGATCCGTGTCGACATGGAAGTCTTCGACGAGCTCTCGCTCATGGCCGACAGTCTTTCCAATCAGGTGGCCGGACTCGGCGCGATATGCGCGTCAATGGCCCGGCAGCTTTCGCTCGCTCCCCGAGAGATCTTCGAATTGCGTCAACAGCGGCGAGCTATCGAGCGCGCCTTTGCCGATCTGCAGGAGAGGATCGTCGATGCGCGGCTCGTGCCGCTCGGTCCCACCCTCATCAGGTCGCGCCGGCTCGTCGAGAAGCTTGCGGCCCAACTCGGACGTGACGTGGACTTCGTCGCGGAAGGCGAGGATGTCAGGCTCGACAAGACGATCGTGGACCGCATCGCCGAGCCCCTCGCACACCTCATCGGTAACGCGCTGGACCACGGCCTCGAGCCGCCGGCGGAGCGCGAGGCAGCCGGAAAGCCCGCACGCGGAACGGTGCGGCTGAGCGCCGAATCCAGCGGGAACAGGATTGCCCTGCACATTTCGGACGACGGGCGCGGCGTCGACGTCGCTTCGGTGCGACGGGCCGCGGCCGCGCTGGGATTGGAATCGGCCACGGCGAGCCGGTCCGATCCTCTCGATCTCATCTTTGCGGCGGGCGTTTCGACTGCGCCATCGGTGACAGACGTTTCCGGCAGGGGCGTGGGACTGGACGCTGTGGCGGCGGTCATCGGCGAGCTCGGCGGCGAGATTCGGGTTGTGTCCGAAACGGGCCGCGGCACGACCTTCACGATCGAACTGCCGACCACTCTCGTCACGCTCTCGGCGTTCCTTGTCGAAGCTGCCGGATGGACGTACGCGGTCGATGTCAACCAACTCGTCGAACTAGGCATCGTCGAGGATGGCGCCGTTGATCCGAACGGGCCTTCGGTCGCCTGGCGCGACGGCGCTTTGCCCTTCTTCACGCTCTCGGGGCTCGTTCGTGCCGCGGGCGATCAGGGCCATCCAGGTAATCGCATCCCCTGTCTGATTGCCCGTAGCGGAAACTCGCGGACGGCAATCGCAGTGGACCGCTTTGTCGGCGAGCGCGACGTAATCGTGAAGTCGCTTGGACGCCACGCGCCGGCGCTGCGCGGAGTCAGTGGAGCAATCGACCTCGAGGACAGTGGCGTCGCTCTGCTCGTCGACCTTTCAGAACTGATTGAGGAGTACCGGCTGATCTCGCGTCCGCCCGCGTAAGCCCGCCACGTCATGCCCGCACCGAGATTCGAAACGCCGGTAACGCTCGAGTCGCTGCTCGCGGCAGCCGAGGGCGCGTACGTGGACGACACTCAGCGAGCAATGCTCGTTTTCGAGTGCGGTGGAGCCTTGTCCGCGCTCCCGGCGGCATCGGTCGTTGCAATCGACGAAGCAGGAATCATTGCACCGCTGCCTTATCCGCCACCGGACGTCCTGGGAGTCGCCTCGGTTCGCGGCCGGATGCGTCTGGTCATCCGGCCAGGCGGATCGGCGCCGACGGGTCGCGGCAGGCTGATCTCGCTGTTGAGCGACGGCAACCTGGCGATCCATGTTGACCGCGTGATCGGGGTCGTTTCGTTCGACCTGGGCGACTCGGAGGCTCATTCGGCTACACTTCAAACAGGCGGCCTCGACGTCAACCTCGTCGATCCTGCGGCGTTCCCTGGCATTTCGTCCTGAGCCCGCGCACGCGCGGCTGCGGATTCGAACTGGCTGAACTTCATGAACGACTTTCTGAAGCGCATCGAAACGCTCGGTAGGGACGGCTCCCTCGATGAACTCGCGGGATGGCTGGCGCACGACGACTGGCAGGTGCGGCGGTCCGCGGCCGAAGCGTTCGTCGCCCGTGCTTCGTCGCTTCCTGACGAGTCGCTTGGGCCGATCGTGCGCCTGCTCTTCGACGGCGTGGCATCGGAGGACAACGCCGGACTGCGAAGCGCGTCGCTCGAGGCGCTGACGCGTTTCGCGCCTCGTATCACCGGCCATCTGCTGGCGGAACTCGAGTCGGGTGAAGAAGACGTTCGGGTAATGCTTGCGCCCGTAGTTGGCGAGACCGGCTGCGGAGAGGCAGTCCTGGCCCTGACCGGCCTTGCCAGGGGGGCCAACGCCAATGTCGCCACGGCGGCAATCATCGGACTCGGCAAGACCAACCGCCGCGACGCAGTGCAGCCGCTGATTCACATTCTTGGCGGCAACGATTTCTGGGTGGTGTTCCCGGCAATCGAGTCGCTTGGCGTGCTTGGCGATCCGAGTGCAGTTGCTCCACTCGCGAGCCGGCTCGACGACGAATTGCTCGGCAGCACGGCTCTCGCGGCGCTCGTTCAGATCGGCGACCCGCGTGCCGCCGAAGCGATCGCGCAAAGGCTTTTTGGCGGTGGGCCGCTGCGAATCGATTTCGTGGATGCGCTTTCGAGAATTGCGACCGATTCTCCGACGCCGGTGCTGGCCGGAGCCGCACGAGCATCCGTCATTGGCGCTTTCCGAGCGCATTACGATCCGGACAGGTTCGACGAGCTTGCCGAACTTTCACAGGCGGGTTCGTGGCGCACGGAGTCGGCGCTCGAGGCGCTCGGGTGGACCGGCGACGCCCGCGCTCTTCCGGTGTTGCTGGTTGCACTGGGCCGGCCCCGGGTCCAAGCGTCGGCCGCAATTGGCCTCGCTACACTTCTTGCGGACCGCGCCGTTGTCGCCGAGCTTCAGCAGTTCCACGACCGGCTGTCGACGCCGATCCGCGAAGAGCTGGCTCGCGCGCTTGCCGCCAGCGCGCCCGTCGAAGCGGCCGCGCTGCTGGCCGACCTGCTGACGTGCGATGACGACGCGACAGTCAGGGAAGCCGCCGCGCTTGCCGGCGATATTGCCGATCGGCTTCCATCGTGCGCAATGTCCGATCCTGTCAGGGCGGGACAGGTAGTGGAGCGGCTGGCCGGTTCGATCCAGATCGCAACTCGGGACGCGATGGCGCCGCTCGCGCGGCTCGCTTCGAAAATGGCCGCCGCCGTACACCTCGACTCGGAGAGCGTCCTCCAGAGGGGCGCTGAGCTGATTCGGTCTCCAGACGTGGCCGCGCGGCTTGCCGGCGCCGAACTCGTCGCGTCCATGCGAGGCGCGACCGAATTGACACGCGACGTGATCGCAAGCGCCCTTCGCGAAACCGACCCGTTTACGCGGCATCGGGCCATCGAGATCGCGGCGGCCTGGGATCCGATGCAATCTCGCTCGCTGTTCGACGCTGCTATGGAGGATGAGGAACCTCTCGTGCGCCGAACGGCCTTGGCGGCTCTTGCGCGCTTCGACGACGGATCGTCGACAGCGGCGCTGAAGAAGGCCCAGGGCGACTGGCACGGCCTCGTCGCGGCCGATGCGCTTGCCGCGCTGGCGGGCAGGTCGGACGGCTGTAGCGTGCCAGAGTTGATGGCGGCGTCGCGGTCCGGCCGCGCGCTGTTGCGGTGCGTCGCGATTGAATGTCTGGCGCGCCTGGATGAAGAATCCGCGGGCGATCGTGTTCTGGAAGCGGCCCGATCGGATCCGGATTTCGAGGTCCGTCGTGCCGCGGTCGCCGCGGTTCACGGGCGGCCGTTTGCTCGATCCGTGGCTGCGGTTGCGCTCGGGGATTCTCACCATGTCGTTCGACACGCGGCGGTCCGGCTCGCCGGCCAGATCGGCGATCCGGAGTTCGCGTCGCGTCTGGCCGATCTCGCGGAGAATGACGATTCGGATGCGGTGCGTGGCGAGTCCATCGCCGCGCTTGCGTCGATCAAGCCTGGAGAGGCGCTCGACCGGATCGGTCCTGCTTTGCTGGCGCCATCGCTCGCTCCATACGCGGTGCGCGCGCTCGAGATCCTTGGCGACCGGCACATCGAGCTCCTGCGAAGCTATCGTGAAGGCGGAGCGGCCCCACGGACCGTTTCGGCGATAGACACGTTGGGGTTGCTCGGGCAGCGATGACTGGAGCCCGCCACAATGCCCTTCGCGACGCGCTCGCGCGTTCGCGCGAAGCGTCGACCGGTTCGCGACTCGACGCCGAGACGTTTCTGGGCCTTCGGGACCTCATCGCGGGAGCCAGTGGCATCGATTTCGACGAGAATTCGCGCTACATCGTCGAGCGGCGGCTGATGCCTCGCCTCAGGGCGCTGCGGATCGACGATTTCGCGGCGTACTACCGCACGCTGCTTTTTGGCGAGGACCGCGCTGGCGAGATCGAGCGGCTGCTCGAAGCCGTGACGATCCGGGAGACCTATTTTTTCCGGGAGTCTGCCCAACTCCTGGCTCTCCGTGACGACGTGCTCCCCGACCTCGTCGCCGAGAATGCGGCTTCGAAGACCATCCGAATCTGGAGCGCCGGGTGTGCTAGTGGCGAGGAGCCTTACTCGGTCGCGATGCTCCTCGGAACACAGCCAGCGATCAAGGGCTGGGACGTGCGCATTTTCGGTACCGACCTGGTCCCGTCGGCGGTGGAAGCGGCTCGCGCCGGAGTGTACCGAGACGTAGCGCTCAGGGCGACGAGCGACGATAAGCGCGAGCTGTACTTCGAGCACGAGGCGGCGAATGTCTGGCGCCTCGACGAGTCCGTGCGACAGAGAGTCACAATAGAGAGCCGCAACCTGTTCGATGGAGCACCGGACGGGACCGGTCCGTTCGACGTCATTCTCTGCCGGAACGTGCTTCTCTATTTTGGC
The DNA here is from genome assembly GCA_021463145.1 of Blastocatellia bacterium. Lineage (GTDB taxonomy): Bacteria > Acidobacteriota > Blastocatellia > UBA7656 > JADIYM01 > JADIYM01. Next base: position 24,836 of record JAJTWZ010000015.1, read on the forward strand.
GACGCTGCGCGACGCCGCGCCGTCGATGTCTTCCACGACTCGCTTCGTGAAGGCGGGTGGCTTCTGCTGGGCCACGCCGAGTCGCTGCTGTCGATGCGAACGCCATTCCGTCTCGTCCACCTGGGTCGCGACGTGGTGTACCGGAAATGAGCGGAAGACCGGACGGAGTCCCGGCTCGAGTGCGAGTGATCGTCGTCGACGATTCGGCGTATTACCGCGGGAGGCTGGCGAGGCTGTTTCGACGGCTGGAGGGATTCGAAGTCGTCGGAGTAGCCGCGGACGGCGAGGCGGCCATCGCGCTGATTGCCGGAGAGCGGCCCGACGTCGCGGTGCTCGACCTCCAGATGCCGAACATCGACGGCTTCGCCGTTCTCCGCTGGGCGATGGCGACTGCGCCTATGCCGATCGTCGTCTGCAGTTCGATGTCGGACAAGGATTCGGTCTTCCGGGCGCTCGACCTCGGCGCAGTGGACTTCGTCGCCAAACCTGGTCCCGGCACGGAACAGCTCGCATTCGCGGAGCAGCAGATAGTCCGGAGCGTCCGCGCCGCATCCGTCGCCCGGCTCGATCTGGACTCGGCGTCGCACAAGGCCGGCCACCGCGTCAAGGCGGCTGTCCAAAGGCCGGAGGTCAAGGCGATCGTCATCGCAGCGTCAACCGGTGGCCCGGCCGCGCTGCAGCGGCTCGCGAGTGGACTCCCGAAAAGTTTCGCGGTTCCGATTGTGGTGGCCCAGCACATGCCGGCGGGTTTCACTCGCCTGTTTGCGGACCGATTGGCGAGGCAGGGCCCGTTCGAGGCCGTCGAGGTCTCCAATGGGTCCCCGTTGCGCGCATCGACGATTCACGTGGCGCCAGGTGGCGTGCAGACCCAGATCGTTGCCGGAGCTCACGGCGCTACGTTTTCGGTTCGTGCCCGGGCGGCCGCGGACGCTTATGCGCCATCGGCGGACGTCCTGCTCACTTCGGCAGCTGAAGCATTCGGTCCGGCGGCGGTTGGAGTCATCCTGACGGGCATGGGTGACGACGGCAGTCGTGGCGCGGTCGAAATCCGGCGCCGGGGTGGATATGTCGTGGCCGAGTCGGCCGACACGGCGCTCATCTACGGAATGCCGCGGGCCGCGTCGGCGAGCGGAGGAACGGATGCCGAACTTCCTTTGCACGCCATTCCCGGTGCGCTCGCGGCGCTTGTCAGACATCGATGACCGCTACGCCGATCCGCGCTATCGGCCGGATGTGAGCCCGCCAGCTCGCTAGCGGCAACGGGCCGGTTGTATTCTGGACCGCGCGGGAATCCGCTCGATCTGAAATGCGAATCACCGAGATCTACAAGTCGATCCAGGGCGAATCGACCTGGGCGGGACTACCGTGCATATTCGTGCGGACGAACCGGTGCGACCTGCGTTGCACCTGGTGCGACTCTGCGTTCACCTTTACGGGCGGGGTGGAGATGCGGGTCGACGAAATCGTCGCGGAGGTGGACCGGCTTGGCTCCGGCATCGTCGAAATCACGGGGGGCGAGCCGATGCTTCAGCGCGATGTCGGCGAGTTGGCTCGAAGGTTGTGCGACGCCGGACGCACGGTGTTGATAGAGACCGGGGGGCACCGCGATGTGGGGCCGGAGGCGCTCGATCCGCGCGTGATCAGGATCATGGACGTGAAGTGTCCTGGATCGGGCGAGTCGGAGAAGAACCGGTGGGAGAACCTCGACATCCTGCGCGCGACCGACGAGGTGAAGTTCGTGTTGACGGGAAGAGAGGACTACGAATGGGCGCGCGATATCATTCGCCGCCACGCGCTGGAGGCTCGGCTGACCGTTCTGCTTTCGGTCGCGCACGGGCTTGTCGAACCAAGCGAAGTCGTCGGATGGATGCTCGAGGACGGGTTGCAGGCGCGCTTCCAGATGCAGATGCACAAGGTCATCTGGGAGCACGAGGCGCGCGGCGTCTGATCCCACGGATTTCCGCGGACGATCACAAATTGGCTCGCCGCTTATCCGTGGCGATCCGTGGACAGCTCTCTGTACGACTGGATCAGCGAGCGGGCGCGGTCGGCAATGCGGCCGTAGCCGCCAGACTGCACGTCGCCGGCAGAAAACAGGCCGGCGCCGACCGATACGGCGAACGCCCCGGCCCTGAAGTAATCGCGCATCGTCTCGATGCTGACGCCGCCCGAAGGCATGAGCCTCACGTCCGTGTAGATCTCGGCCAGCATTCGTACGTAGGCGGCGCCGCCAAACGGACCGGCCGGTGAAATTCCGACTATCGGCGTGCCCAGATTCCAGCCCTTCATCACTTCGGTCGGTGTCAGAGCTCCAGCCACCGCCAGCAGTCCCTTCTCGCGGCAAATCGTCAGGATCGACTCGTCGGTGTGAGGAGAACTGATGAACTGTGCGCCCGATTTGACGGCCCGATCGGCCATTTCGGATGTCACCACTTCGCCGGCGCCGACCAGGACCGAATCGCCGTGCTCGCGGCGCAGGTCCGAGATCACGCGGTAGGCCCCCGGGCTCGACAGCCGGATCTCAATGAGCGTCAGTCCGCCACGAATTGCGGCCTCGGCCGACTTGAGCGCCGAATCGGCCGATGGAGCGGTGAGCGCGGCGAAAATCGGCAGCGCCCGGATTCTCTCGATGCATGCGTGGTCGTTCATCCGCGAAGCACGACACGCGCCGGAGCGCCGTCTCCTCCTTCGATCTTGAGTGGCAGGCAGATGAGTTCGTAATGACCGGGTTCGACGTCGCTCAGGTTCAGGCCTTCGATGATTACGGCGCCGCTTCCCAGCAGTGTCCGGTGGACGTCCGGAGTGTCAAAGTTGTACTTCTCGACTGAGAGGTAGTCAATCCCGACGACCTTGATGCCGTTCTCGACCAGGTACCGGGCAGCGTCCGCCGTAAGGTAGACGAAGTCCCTGACGAATTCCGGTTCGCCCCACACATACGAGTTGCGTGTCTTGAAAATCACGCGCATGTCGTCAGCCAGATCCACACCGGTAAGGCTCTCGCGGTCGATCACCGTCGAGCCTGCGTCGACAACGTGCACGCGGCCAATGAGCAGGTTCAAGGGGATTGCGTCGACCGTCATGCCGTTTTCGATGAAATGCGCGGGAGCGTCGACGTGAGTGCCTGTGTGCGAACCGAAACGCAGGAAGGAAACGTTGGCCACGTCGCCGTCGGCGAGCCTGCTCGTTTGCTGGATGTCGACGGCCGGGTCGCCCGGATAAACGTGCATGTCTGGCGACAGAGGCACCGAAATGTCATAGATCTTCATGTCGCCGTTCCCCTGGTTCGTGCGCGGCGTATGCTACGGGCGGGTCCGGACGGTGTCAATTCCGGCCACAGGACGGGCGCGCGTCATACAGCGAGCCTGTCCGCGACACCAATCGAGGTCACGATGCGCGAATCCGGGGCAGTCCCGGTTGGCCTGACACGGCTGCCGCGCGGCTTGTACTATTGGGGGCAATCAACTCGATCGAATCGGAGGAGTTCATGTCTCGACGGATCCTGGCGGCAATAGCCGTCTTCGTACTTTCGGCGGCTGCTGCGTCTTGCAAGGCCACAGGTGGGGCGGTCGGAGACGGTGACGCCCACGCCAACGACGGACCGCCGCGCGTCACGCTCGACGACGCGGGCGCAAAGCAATTGCTCGGAGAGGACGACGGGATGCAGGGCGTGATCTTCTATGGCGCCGAGTTGCAGGGATCGATCAAGGATTGTGGTTGTCCTAGCGATCCGCAGGGCGGACTGCCGTGGCGCCTCGGCTACACGGAGGGCTTTCGTTCGGCATATCCGGACGTGGCGTACCTCCAGGTCGACGCCGGCAATTCCATGGCGGACCAGATCGACAACACCGGAAAGCTGATGTCCGACCAGGCGGTGAAGTGCGATTGGGTGGTCAAGGCGCTCGACAGGTTCGGGTTCGACGCGGTTAACATCTCGCACAAGGACATCTACTACCTTGCGCGCTTCCTCAAGCCCGGAGAGTGGGAGAAGGCAGTAGCCGAGAGGCCCGTTCTCGGCCGGTTCGTTTCTGCAAACCTGGAACCCGAGAAGCCGGATTCCGGTCTGATCGCTCCGCCCGCCTACGTCGTTCGGACGATGACGGGCAAGCGACTGCCGGGTGGGTCGGTTCGAGTGGCATTCATAGGTCTGACGGAGAACAACCCCAACCTGCCGCAGCACACGGGTTTCAAGGTTGTGAGCCCCGATGTCGCGCTCGACCGCGTCCTGCCGAAGGCGAAGGCCGAGGCGGACATCGTGGTCGTCCTGCTCTATGGTGGCCCCGAGGTCGCGCAGTCGCTTTCCAGGCGAGCCGTCGGTCAGGTCTCGACCTTCATCGTTTCGCACCCGACGTCGCGCGACAAGGAGGCGCAACTCGGGCCCGTCAACCTCGTCTATGCGAAGTTCCAGACGAAGCAGTTGGGTGAGCTTCGGATGATGTTCGAAGGGAAGAACCTCGCCACGGTTACGAATCGATACGTGTTGCTCAACAAGGTGCTGCCGAAGGATCCGGTTGCCGAAGAGATGGCAGGCGAAGCGGACAAGGCGATCAAGCAGGCGCAACTCGAACGATTCAACAATATGAACCCGCCTGCAGGCGAGTTGCCTGTGACGGCGCCTCCTCCTGCCGACGTTCCCACTCCCGGAGGGAAATAGCGTGATCGACGAAGGCGTTTCCGGCAACGTCGAACTCGAGCGCGATGCCCTGGCGGCCGCCGATCGCGTCGTTGGCGAATCGCGCCGAACCTGGATGCTCAAGCTGATTGGCCGCAACGCCGGCCGGGCGCTCGGCGCGTTATTCCTCGCCGCGGGCGTTCTGAAAGCGCTTGCGCCGCTCGAGTTCGCGAAAGAGATCTCGGGGTACGGCATCGTCACCGATCCCATCGCCACGGGAATCATGGGCTTCGTCCTGATCGTCGTGGAGTGCGGGCTTGGGGCCGCGTTGCTCTCGAATCTGCGTCCGCGGCTGATGCTCGCGCTAACGCTGGGTCTGCTCGCGGTCTTCTTGGTGGCGATCGGTACTGCCTGGTGGACCGGCGCCGCGACGGAGTGCGGCTGCTTCGGTCCGTGGAAGCGATCGATGCCCGTCGCATTCACGCAGGACCTGATGATGATGGCGGTGGCTGGCTGGGCGCTCTGGAGCCACGCCGGCATTCGGAGCGCCGTTAACGCTTTGAAGCTGGGTATCGTCGGAACGGCGCTCGCGGCCGGTGTGACGATACCGGCCATTGCCGTGATGTCGTCGGTTGCGTCGCCAGGCTCGCTCGGCGTCGTCGGTTCTACTGCCTTCAGGACGATGGAGGTATCGGAGGCGCCCCAGAGCCTCGCGACCGGCGAACATCTGGTGCTCCTGATGAGCACGGATTGCGATCATTGCAAGGCGGCGGTTCCGGCCGTGAACGCCTTGTTCGAGGATGAGCGCTTGCCGAAGGTGACGGCCGTGGCCATGGGAGATCGTGTCGATCGCGGGCTTTTCCGGCAGGACCTCGGTGCGAAGTACCCGATCGCGCAGATTTCGAAACAGTCCGTCGTGGGTCTCGTCGACAAGGCGTTTCCGCGGCTGTTCCTCGTTCGTGATGGCGTGATCGTGGCGATCTGGGATGGCGAGATTCCTTCCGCGGAGGTCATCCTGGCGAAGCGGCAGGAGAACGGACCGGCCTGACACGATCAGCGGGGGTTTTGCAGGAAGGATCGGGACGAGATCCGCGCCCTCGAGCCCATCGGAAACGGGGTCCGGCCGGGAATGATGCCGCGAGAATTCCCGAAAGACTTCCGGAGTCCCTGTCTACCCGGTCAACGACTTGACGGCTTCCGCGTCGGTTTCGAACGTGTCGAACACGTCCCCGAGCTTGGTGATACGGAGCAGGTCCACGAGGCGCGGCCGAAGGTTCGTGAGAGCCATCGCCCCCTGGTCGCGACGCAGCGCGCTGTAGCAACGCACAAGTTCTCCGAGCCCGGAACTGTCCATGTACGGGACGTCTGCGAGATTCAGGACGATGCGGTTGAAGCCGCGATCGCTCAATCCCTCGATGTGAGCGCGCAGCACGTATTCTCCGTCCGCCTTCGTTACCTTTCCCGAGACGTGCAGGATTCTGACCCGTCCGTCGGCGCGCTCTCGAATTTCCATGGATTGGCGTCCCGTCGCTCGTCGGGCGAGATTAGCACCGGCCATTCGCCACCGGCAACGGTGGCGCAGTGAGTCGAGCGAGGAGTGCGCGAAGGGCGCGACGAGAGCCGTGCTACAATCGGCCGGCCGTTCCAGATTCGCTACTTCATGGGTTCACTGCTCGTCATTGTCGTCTGTGTGGTCTGCCTCTTGGCCGGAGCTGCCCTCGGCTGGCTGCTGTCTCGATCGCGAGGTTCTGGTGGCTTGGCCGTTTCCGGGACCGATCCCTGGACGCTCGCGGCTGAAGCGGTCCCGTACGGCGCCTCGCTGGACGAATTCTCGTCGGCCTTGCGCTCTGCCCTCGGGCAGCATACGGATCTGGTGCTCCTGGCCGTATATGCCGGTCGCGAAGATGACGACGCGCTCCAGGCCTTCTGGCGTCACGAAGCCGCGCGTGGCGACGGCATTCCGGCGGCCGCGCCGGCGACGCTGGTCCTGCAGTTGCCGGGGCCAACGCTGGTGGACTCGGCCGAGCTTGGAAAGGGGCTCAGGCCTGGCTTGCCGCCCGCCGACCCGACGATCGAAGCGACCCAACTCGAGGACGAACGAATCGCCGACGAGAGACGCGTCGCGGAGTCGATGTTCGAGAATCCATTCGAGCTCGAGGACGAGGCGCTCACCGAGTCCGCCGTTCAGGCGCCGCCCATGCCTCCGGCCGGTAACGGCCAAAGCGCCGCTCCGGTCGACGAAGCGCAACTCGCGGCCCGGCTTCTCGCGGTGCCCTGGCGTGGAGCTTTCTCCTGGCGTGGCGTTTTCGTTGCCCGCCCGGGCGCCGATCCGTTGCGCCATTTCACGGATGCAGGCCGCGCAGCCGCCACTTTCGGTCCTCGGCTCGCCATTCACTGCGAGATCTCACGGTATTCGAGGGCGCTCGCCCGTGCGACGGAGCCTCGCCCGGCCGTCGAGCGGAAACAGAAAGTCGCCGATGAGCCGCACGCGCCTATCGAACTGCCGCCAGTTCCGCCGCCGATGCCGTCGCCCGTAGCAGCTCGGCTGCATCGCGCCGAGGTACGCATGGCGGATGCCCTGCAGTCGCCTCGCCGCGAGCCGGACCTGCTGCGAAACGCCGTTGGTCTGCTCGCCGAAGGACTTGCGACCGATCGGTGTTACGTGGTCGAGATCGAAGGACTGCACACCAAGCCCGTTGCAGTCGAACGACGGTCCGAGGCGGTCGCCTCGGCGGCCGGTCTCGATTTCGGATCGCAGTTTCTGTCGGCCGTCCGCTCGCGAAGTTCGACGACGATCAAGGCCATCGTCATGGCTTCGGGCAGTTCCGGCGAGCTGCTTTCCGAGGAGGTCAGCACCCGCCTCGGTCCAATGTCGCGAGTGGTCGTGCCGGTAATCGAGAAGGGACATACGTCGGCCGTTTACGTATGCGAATGGATCGATCCGGCAAAGCGATTAACCGACGACGACATTGCATTCGCCGAGCGCGTGGTCGCCCGGGCGGCCGTCGCGTGCGAGCGGCTGCACCAGTACGACGCTCTCGCGCAGCAGGCGGCGCACGCGCGCGAAGCGCAGGAAGCTGTCGAGGATGCGCTCGTTCAGATCCAGTCGCTGGTGGCCGCACTTCCCGAGGCGCTGGTTGGCCTCGATACCGACGGCAAGATCGCGTTCGCAAACCGTGCCGCTGGCCGCTATTTCCACAAGCAGGAGTTCGAGCTCATCGGACGTTCGGTCGTCGACCTGGTGAGGTCGGCGGGTGGCGACGCATCTGCGTGGGAGAGGGCAATCAACGCCCCGGCTACAGACAGGTTTGCGGCGGCAATTGCCACCCCCGACGGCCGGTCGACCGTCGACATCACGGTGATTCCGGGCCTGCAGTCTGCGATCTGCGACCGCCTCGTCACGCTCTCGTTCAGAGCCTGAGGGTGCCAGGATAGAACCGACAGGATCGGCAGGACCGGAAGGTCATGGATTCAGTCCTGTAAATCCGGCCCACTCTCCTCAGCGATGGTCACGGTCCGGTAGCGGGACACTCGAATCGCCGGCGACCATTCGTTGACCGGCAGTCCTGCCTTCCGCTTCAGTTCGCGGACAAAGGACGCAGGGTCGGGCAGGGACTTCCATACCACGGGCAGAAACGTTCCACGCAGCCCGCGGTCCTCCAGGGTGACTCCGTCGATTCCCGGGCGCAGTTGCGCGATCAGGTCGGCCTCCGATTCCACGGCCATCGGCTCCGAAGGTGTCAGAAGCGAAATATCGATACGGATGTGCTCAACGTCGGAAGGGAGTAGCGGCGGACAGCGAGGATCGCGAAGCACGGCCGCCGCCGCGTTGTCGATCAAGTCGTCGATGAGCGGGCGCACCGGAGCGAGCGTGCCGACACAGCCAAGCAGTTCGTCGCCGCGATGAAGCGACACGAAGGTCGCCGCGGGCGTCAGCAACTCCCTTGCGACGCCCGACGTGTCCGAACGAAGGGGCCTGCCGGTCCGAACGGCGTGCGTCACGCTCCGTCGCGCGGCCGCGATCAGTTCCTGTCCGCGGCGCCCGGCGAGCTCGGCCCATTCGTCAACCCGCGACATACGCACCGTAGCCCACGACTTCGTCGCGGGGACCCGCCGTTTCGCCGGAATTACGCAGGTCGATCGACTTGACGCTCATCCCGCGCCTGCGGGCGGCAGTGAGCAGTCCTCCGATCGGAACGCGGCCGCACGCGCGGTCCCACGCGATCCGTTCCGGCTGGAGCCGCTCGATCCACTGCGAGGTCTCGGCATCCAGGGCCTTTGCCTCGTCGAACTCGTGATAATGCGAGAGGTCCGAGCTTACGACGATACACGTCTCGTCGCCGCCCCAGAGCAGGTCGAGAACTTCGGCGACTTCGTCGTCGCCTGCGTCTCCAACTGCGAACGGAACGATGGCTGGATCGCGCAGCGCAATCTTAAGGAAAGGCAGGTGAACCTCGAGCGAATGCTCGCGGTCGAAGGCTGCGTCGAACGAGACGACCTGCGGCAGATTCGCCACCGAAGCTATCGCGTCGCGATCGACGCGAACTCGCCCGAGCGGCGTCTCGAAGTGAGTCGCCGACGGGACGGCGAGGCCGGAGAATCGTTGGCGATGGCTTGGTCCGAGCAGCACGACTCGCTCGATCCGATCGCGGCCGAGGGAGAGCCTCGCGTAGGCGGAAGCGGCAATGGGTCCTGAGTACACGTAACCGGCGTGAGGAGCGATGATGGCCTTCGGGACGGCGGAATCGGCGGTCCGGGTTGCAGTCGCGTCACCGAGCATGCGACTGACGGCGGCCTCGAGCTCAAGCGGCGAACCCGGGTAGAACCGGCCGGCGACGGCGGCTTGACGCACCCTCTCCATCTGCTACCTCCAGCGGTATCGGCGAACGCCGCCGGGCGCCGCGCGGCCAACCGCTGAGCGAGTATAGCGCAGGCAGGATGCTCCGCGACCCGTGTGCTACACTGCCGACAGGTCCCTTTTTAAAGGAGGGCACACACGTGAGCGGATCGAAGGACAACGAGAAGCACGGACATTTCGTAGACGCCGGCCGGGCTGAAAGCGAGATTTTCGAAGCGGATCCCGAGGTCGCCGAAGTCTTCGAGTCCGACAAGCACGGCCACGGCGCGCGCTCGGGCGGGCTTCAGATGAAGCGCGAGCTCGAGGGACATTCCGGTTACAGCCGCGAGTTGAGCGGTGGAGATCTTGACGCGGATGTCGTCGACACCGAGTTCGTCGGCGAAGAGGCAGTCGGCGGCGATAATCCTTCACCCGATCAGGACATCGTGGCCGAGATCGGACTCGCGGCCGGCTTGGCATACGAAGACAACGAGCCATTGAGAACGGCCGAGAAGGTCGGCGAGCGCGACCGGCATCGATGGGAACTGGATCCGGCATCGGCCGAGGATTACCAGGATCGAATGCGGCACAAGAGGGATTGAGCTGAGCGGCTCCATTCGATACAACGCACGTCGGAAACGGGGGCATCGGAAACCGTGAATGCACCGTCGTGCCTTCGAATCACACGAGGCTCATCGAGCCGGTTGAAGGAGTCAGGTTTCATGCGTGATTTGTTGCGCGCGGGTAGCGTGTTCCTGATGGTGGCCCTTCTGGCGACTGGCGCTGCGGCCGACACCATCTACATGAAGAATGGCAGCGTGATCCGGGGTACGGTTGTCGGATACGGCAACGGTGAGTTTTCGGTTCAGTTGACCGGAACCGGCGGCTCGCGAAGCCGGGCGACGCTGGCCGGAGACGACATAGAGAGAATCGAGTTCGATGGATCGGGCCCAGGTGCGTCCTACGATCCGCAGCCACGGGATGCGGCGCCGTCCGATCGAGGCGCTGGCGGAGGCTCGATTCCCGACGATACGGCATCGGCCGATCCGTCTGGCTCGCCGGACGACGGCGGCGGCGCGTCGCAGCCACCGCTGTCGGGTGGCGGGGGCGCGTCAGCACCGCGGCCCGATCCAACTCCCGTGAGCGGACGGCGGGAAGCCACGGTGCCGGTCGAGCCTAAGTCGGACTGGACGAACACTCAGCTTCTTCTTCGCCGGGGCGCGCGTGTACGAATCACGGCGACGGGCACGGTAAAGCTCGACGCGGCGGGGCGGCGAACGTCCGGGCCGGCGGGTACTCAACTGGCGGACCGCGACAAGCTCATGCCGAGCCGTCCGACCGGGGCGCTCATTGCAGTAATTGGTGACGACAACGACGATTTCATTTTCGTTGGCGCTCAGGCCGAATTCGTCTCGCAGCGCGACGGGTTTCTGTTCCTGAGCGTCAACGAGGGCGTACTTCGCGACAACTCGGGGTCTTATTCGGCCCGGATCGTGGTGGAGGCCGGTCAACCGTCGGCTGCGGCGCCGCGCTCGGGCGCGGGCAGCGCACCGCCGGTCCGCACGACCCAACCCTCGATTGCGCGAGACAAGCCGCCCGCTGCCGCGCCCGGAAAGGCGCGCGAGACGGCGCCACCTGCTACTACCCCGCCTCGGACGGACGCGCCCGCGACGCCGCCGGCTACCGGGTCGGCGATCCGTGAGCTCGACGTGGTCGTTCAGTCGAACATCGATTGGACGAACACGAAGATCCGCGTGCAACGAGGTAACGTAGTCCGCGTCTCGGCCACGGGCACCGTGGCGCTCAGGCCCGGTGGCGGTCGCACGGGACCGGCGGGAATCGAGTCAGCGGATTCCGACAAGCTGATACCGAACGGTCCGACCGGTGGACTGATCGCCGTGGTAGGCGACGACAACGACGACTTCGTCTATCTTGGCGCCTCCGGGCAATTCACTTCGCGCCACGACGGTGTGCTCTTCCTGAGCGTCAACGAGGGAAATCTTCGCGACAACGTCGGTACGTTCAATGCGAAGGTGGCCATCGAGCAGGTCCGCGTCGACGCGGGAGCGGCCGGTGACGCTGCGTCGGGCTCCGCGCCTCCGCGTACTTCGCCGGCCGGCGCCGCTCCGGCGCCCAAGCCGAAACCGGCGGCGCCGGCGATCGGCGCAAGCGGCGGGTCTGCCGAGTTGACAATTCAGGCCAGGAACGACTGGACCGGAACTCAGATCGCTATCAAGAAGGGAATGAAGGTGAAGATCACGGCGAGCGGGACGGTGAAGCTCGACCGTGCCGGGCAGGTGTCGGTCTCGCCTGCCGGGAACCAGGCCGCCGATCCGCTCAAGTTGATCGCCGACAAGCCAACCGGGGCGCTCATCGCCGTGATCGGCGACGACAACAGCGAATATATCTTCATCGGAACTGGCGCCGAGTTCGTGGCGACCCGCGACGGAGTCCTCTATCTCGGGATCAACGAGGGCGATGTAGCCGACAACGCGGGGGCCTTCATCGTTCGGATTGTGGTGACGCTGTAGCAGGCTCCCCATAGCGGACCGCGTTACGGGAGCATCCCCCTATGGTAGTCGAGGATCGAACGGCGAACGAGATACTCGTACTTTGCGTTCTCGTGCTCGATCTCCGCTAACGTGACGCTCAGCAGCGCCTGACTCAGTTCCACGATCGAGCTCAACCCGAGCCGGTAGCGCTCCTGTGCAAGTTCGAGCGACTCGCGCGCGTGGCCGAGCAACTGCGACGCGAGGCTGATCCGCTGGAAGGCGCTGTCGGCGTTGAACCACGCCGCGCGAACGTCGCGTGCGATTCGGTTCTCCGCCTCCTTAACGAGGGCCTCCGCGGCGCGCGCCTTGAGTTCCGCTTCGGACTCGCGGGCCTCGAACAGTCGTCCGTTGAAGATGGGAATCGTGACGTTGATCGCCACCGCGCCGTACCGGCGGCTCAGGTCGTCCGCCCGGAACGGAGCCCACCCGGCATTCAAGGTCGTGCTGACCGTCGGATTGTCGAGCTTCTTCTCGGCCTCCAGGAACCGGTTCGCTGCGTCGCGATCGAACCGCAGCGCCTTCAGCTCGGGACGGTTCGCCAGTGCCGGTTCGATCAGGTCAAAGCGAGAGGCAAGCGGCTCGACCGGCAACGGATCCTCCACGAGCTCGAACGTGTGCTCGTCGCGGCTACCGATCGCCAGCGAGAGCTCGGTGTACGCCGCCTGGAGGTCGTTCTCCGAACGGGACCGCAGCAGCTCGGCCTCGGACAGGCCGTACTGTGCGAAGCTCACGTCGAGGCCCGACTTGACGCCGCTCCTCTGCAGCGCCTCGATCTGTTCGACGACCACCAGACGCGCAGCGACGGTCTGTTCGGCGACCCTGAGCATCGACTGGGCACGCAACACCGCGAAATATGCCCTGTCGACTTGAAGGACGACCTGTGCTCGCGTTGCCGTCGCGGTCTGCTCGACGGATCGTGCGCGCAGGCGCGAGCTTTCGACGAGCGAGTCAGTTCGCCCGAAGTCGGTCAGCGTCTGGCTGACACTTACGCCCGCAGCAGCCCGGGTGCTCACGGAAGAGTTACTCATCCCGCCAGCTGTGATCTGTGAGTTCTCGAGCGCGCCGACGCCGGTAGTGTGGACCTGCACGACGGGATACTTCGCCGCGCCGACCTGTCTCGGCACTTGATCGGCGGCTTGCGCGTTAAGTTCGGCGGAGTGCACGAGTGGATGCCGTTGCACGGCCATCGCGCGGGCTTCCCGGAGCGAGATGCGGAGCGCGGTCTGGCCTTCGGCCGTCCGGCTGGCGGTCAACGCAACGATCACGAGAAGGGCAAATCGAAGAAGCTTCACGCGGTGGCCTCCGCTTCCGGTTCGACGGGCGAATTCCGGCGTGGCTCTCGTCCGTAGACGAGCAGGTATGCGGCCGGTACGATGAAAACGGTCAGCGCGACCGACACGGCCAACCCCCCGATGATCGCCCGAGCGAGCGGAGCGTAGGCTTCGCTGCCGACACCCAGCTGGAGCGCCATCGGCGCAAGGCCGATGATCGTCGCAAGTGACGTCATGAGGATTGGCCGCAAACGCACGCGGCACGCCTCTACGATCGCGTCGCGCACGGCGGCGCCGTCCGCGATCCGATGGCGCGCGAAGTCGACGATGAGGATGCTGTTCGACGTCGCGATGCCGACGAGCATCACGACGCCCATGAGCGACTGAACGTTGAGCGTCGTGCCAGTCAACCAGAGCGCGAGCAGCACGCCGATCAGCCCCATCGGGACGGCGAGCAGAATGAGGAACGGCTGGACGAACGAACGGAACTGCGCGACGAGGATGAGATAGACGAGCAGCGAGGAAAGCAGGAGTCCGATCCCGAAGCTCTGAAAAGACGAGCGCATGGCCTGTGCCATGCCGCGCAGGTCGACCTGGACGCCGTCCGGAAGGTTTGTCGCGGCGACGATCCGCTCGATGCCGCTCGTCACCTCGCCAAGATCCTCGCCCGATGTGCTGACGTAGACGTCGATCACGCGCCGGATCTGGTAGTGGGACACTTCGGTCGGACCCTGCGCCCGATCGAACGTCGTCACGGCATCGAGCGTCGTGGGCATCGGACGGTTCGGCGCCCGCAGCGGGATGTTCTTCAGGTCGTCGAGCGTCTTGACGTGTCCTTCGGGGTACTGAACCGTCAGGTAGTAGTCGTTGCCGCTCTTCGGGTCGAGCCAGAACGTGGGGGCGATCATCTGGTTCGAGACAAGCGACGTTATGACGTTGCTGACGACTTCGCGCGTGCTGATGCCGAGCTGGCTCGCCCGGTCGCGATCGACGTCGAGCTCGAGCGATGGCGCGTCGAGATCCTGCGGGATGTAGACGTCGCTCACGCCCTCGAGCTTGCGGATTTCGGCGGCGAGTCGCGTAGCGACCTCGTAGTCCTTCTCGAGGTTCGAACCGCTCACCTGCACGTTGATCGGCGCGGGCAGCCCCATGTTCAAGACGGCGTCGACCATGCCGCCGGATTGAAAGTAGGTCGTGAGATGGGGCAGCTCATCGCGTAGCCGTTGCCGGACCCGGTTCATGTAATCGTAGCTGCCGATCGTTGCGCCCTCCTTCAGGCCGACCTGCACGAATGCCGTATGCGGCGCGGAGTTGCTCGTGTAAATCGCCGAGATGTCCTGCGTGATCCCTATGTTCGAGACGATGATCCCGAGATCGTCCGGTACGACGACCTCCCGGATGAGGTCTTCGACACGCTTCACCTCTTCCTGCGTGACTTCGAGCCGAGTTCCAGACGGCGCTTTGAGGTTGATCACGAACTGCCCTGCCTCCGTGCGTGGGAAGAACGCAACGCCGAGCAGGGGATAGATGAGCAGACTAGCGACGAAGACGGCGGTCAGGCCTGCAACTGTGCGCGCCGGCCAGTCGAGGGCGACGTGCAGCAGGCGCTCGTAGGTGTGGAGGAACGCGTCGAATTGCCCGGAGAACCAGGCGTTGAAGCGGGTGCCGAGTGAGGGGCGTGGCGCGGTCTCGGCCTGCTCGGCTTCGTCTGGCCGATCATCGGTTTCCACGACGGCGTTCCCCAAGGCGTGGGGTTCGTCGGAGTGGTGCCCCTTGAGCAGCTTCGCACAGAAGAGCGGCACGACCGTAAGCGCGACGACATACGAGGCGAACAGGGAGATGACGACCGAGAGCGCCAGGGCGCTGAAGAGGAACTTGCTCACGCCGTAGAGCAGCGTGACGGGAAAGAACACGACAGCTGTGGTGAGCGTCGCGGCGAGGACAGGCAGTGCCATCTCGCGCCCGCCTTTCTCTGCGGCCACCTCTGGTGACTCGCCAAGTTCGAGATGGCGGAAGATATTCTCGATAACGACGACGGAGTTGTCGATGAGCCGCGAGAACGCGAGCGCCAGTCCTCCGAGAATCATCGTGTTGACCGAGTTTCCGCCGAAGTAGAGGACGATGAAAGTCGCGAGCGCCGACAGCGGGATCGACAGGCAGACGGCCACCGTTGCTCGCAGGCTGCCGAGAAAGATGAGGATCATCAGCGAAGTAAGGAATACGCCGAGGATCCCTTCGTGCAGCAGCGTCTCGATCGCCCGCTTCACGAAGAGCGACTGGTCGAAGACAACGTCGGTCTCGAGTTCGTCCGGCACTCCGGTGAGCTTCGCCAGCGCTTCCTGCGTGCCGTCGACGACGGCGATCGTGTTCGTGTCGCCGCCCTGCTTCAGGACCGGCACGTACACGGAGTTCTGGCCATCGACGCGCACGACGTTGTACTGGATCTGCTCCGCGTCTTTCGCTTCGCCGATCTCCTTGACTCGTACCGGTGCCGCTCCGACGGTCCGGAGGGGCGTTTCGCCGATTTCTTCGATCGTACTGAGTTGGCTGTTAGCCTTGATGCCGTAGTCGAGCGGTCCGATCTTCACGCTTCCGGCGGGCAAGATCAGGTTCGAGTCGTTCACGGCCCGGACGACGTCCATCGGGCTCAGCTGATGCGCCTCCAACTTCAGCGGATCGAGGTAGATCATGATCTGCCGAACCTTCCCGCCGAACGGCTGTGGCACGGAGGCGCCCGGGATCCGGGCCATCTGGTTGCGGATCGAGTAGTACGCCGTGTCGCGAAGGGCGGTCTCGCTCAGACCCTCGCCCTTTACCGTCACGAGACAGACCGGAAGGCTCGACGCGTCGAACTTCAGCAGGATCGGCGGCATCGTGCCCGGCGGCAGCCGTCGAAGGTTCGCCATGGCGAGATTCGAGATCGTCATCACTGCGGCGTCGGGATCGGTGCCGGGCTGGAAGTAGATCTTGATGATGCTGACGCCCGGCAGCGAGCGTGATTCCATCCGGTCGATCCCGCTGCCGAGTGTGAAGAACCGCTCGAAGCGTGTCGTGATGTTGCTCTCGATCTGCTCCGGACGCATGCCCGGATAAAACGTCGCGACGGCGACGACCGGGATGTTGATGCTCGGAAAAAGATCGACCGGCGTGCGAACGAGACTCGACGTCCCGATGACGGCGACGAACAGACAAACGACGATGACGAAGTACGGGTTGCGGATCGCGAATCGCGTCATCGACTATCTCTTCCCGCGAGCGTCGCCTCCTTCGGTTCGACGGCCTGGCCCGGCCGGAGCTGGCCCTGGCTGCTGACGACGACGCGCTCGTTCTCCGCGAGTCCCGATACTATTTCCACGCTGTGAGAAGACTCGAGCCCCGTGGTGACATCGCGATGCTCGAGGAGGTTGTCGGCGTTGACGATCGTCACGCGCGACTTGGACTCGAGACGAGTCACGGCCTGAACTGGCACGGTGAGCGTTGCGTGCCGGACTTCGAGGGCGAGATCGGCGGATGCGAACATGCCCGGCTTCAGCACGAACTGCGGGTTCGCGATGTCAACCTCGGTCTCCATCGTGCGCGTCGCGGCGTCGACCCTGCCGGTGATGCGCGCGACGGTTCCGTCGAAGGTCTGTTCGAGCGCCGGGACCGTTACTTTCACGACGTGTCCGACCTCGGCGCGCGCCACAACCGATTCGGGGACGGGAAGGACGAGGCGCAGGCGATCAACCTGCGAGAGCCGTACCACGGGCATCGCCTGGGTCTGCGAGGACGTGCCGGCCTGGATCATCGCGCCACGGTCGGCGTACCGCCTGGTGATCAGTCCGGAGAACGGCGCGGTGATGACCTTGTAGTCGGACATGGTTCGCGCTCGGGTTTCCGTGGCTTCCTGCATCCTGACCTGTTCCTCGGCGACGGCGAGGCCGGCCGTCGCCATGTCGAGCTGGGCTTCGGCGACGCGCATTCTTGCGAGCGCGTCGTCGACTTCCTGTTGCGCGAGTAGCTTGGGGCGCGATCCGGAAACTGCGGCGAGCCGCTCGTGCGTCAGACGCGCCGCGTCGAGCACCGACTGGGCGCGGCGAACGTCGCTGCGCGCGCGGAGGACATCGCTCTCGCTCCGCTTCGTCGCGGCGGATGCCTGATGCAGATCGCTGCTGAACTCAGGGATGTCGAGTACGGCGATGACCTGGCCTTCGCGAACGTGGTCGCCAACCTCGACGCGTATCTCGCGAACGTAGCCGGCGACCTTCGCGTGCAGGTCAATCTCGCGGTACGGCCGGAATTCGGCTGTAAGCGTGAGTTTCTGCGAGAGGTCTTCGCGAACGACCCGCGCCACGGCGACGGCGACATCCGTCGCCGACTCGCTGTCGACCGGTGGCTGCCGAGTTAAACCCAACGACGTGTACGACACCACCAGAAGTACCGCACCGGCGACTACCAAGCCAAACGCCGAGTTGACAGTCCGTTTTCTCGTCCAACGTTGAGCCATGCGTACCTCGCGATCCGTTGCTGTTTTGTGCGCCTACGCGGTCGAAGTGTCGCGATGCGACGACACTGCGCCTGTCGCCACACACGCCTCGACACAGGCACGCTACCAAGCCGAAAGTAAAAGGACGATAAACGGGTTCCTGAGACCGAAACGACGCGCCTGGGCAGACCACAGCACGACGGCCACGGATCGGTTCGATTCGTGGCCGTCATCCCGCGCCGATCGGCGCGAGTCCCCCTCGTGCTTTGGTCCCGAGTCCGTGCCCGGGGTTCATTCAGCTACGGTTTGCGACGGCCGCCGCCGCCACCCTTGCCACCGCCACCGCTCGGTGCCGGCGCAACGTAAACACGTGGCTGTGGCGGAGGCGACGAACGCTCGACGCGCTCCGCACGCGGCGCGCGTTCGGCCTTCGTCTCTGCTCGCGGCGTGGATCGTTCGACGCGTTCGGCACGCGGGGCACGCTCGGGCTTCCCGGCCTTCGTCGGACGCTCGACGCGTTCGGCGCGCGGCGCTCGATCGGACTTTGGCTCGACCTTCACCGGACGCTCCACGCGCTCCACGCGCTCGGGCTTCGTGGTCGATCGCGTCGCCGGACGTTCCACCGGATCGCGCCGGCGCGGCTTTGCGACCGTCGCCGGTTCGTCATCGGAGCCGGATTCGACAGTGGACACCGGCTTCGAGGACCGCGGCTTTACACTGGCGCCACGACCTGGAACCGGGCGCTCCTCTCGAACGTTCGGCACGTCTTCGCCGGCCGCGGGCTTGCGCGGAACCGGCTTGATCGCGACGCCCGCCGAGGCGCGGCGAGTCGGGCGGTCCTTTACCTCGCCATCGCCCGCCGCAGTGCGAGGCTTGACGCCCGTCGCCGACTTACCGTCCTTCACGACCACCGGGCGGTTACGTATCTCGTCAGTGAGGCCCGGCTTGACGCGCGCGACTGCGAGCTTCATGTCCTTTGGAGCATCGGGCACGACCGCAACCGGATTCCGGCCGCCGAAGGACGACTTCACACCTCCAGGCTCGATTCGCGCTCCGGATCCCGGTTTCGACACGCCGATGCCGCGTCCTTCACGCAGATGGCGTGGAACGAAGTCACGGTCGTGGCGGGCTCGAAGACGGCTTACGCCAGCGTATGGCTCACCTGGCGCAAGCGGCACCCACGTGTATCCCGAGCCGCCCGGGTTCTGGTACCAGGACACGACGCCCGGACACCACGGGTAATAACTGCTGCCCCAGCCGTAGTCGTAGCCTCCGTACGAGCCATAGCTCGAGAACGGCATCCATGCCCAGCCGTACCCGTTCAGATAGGCCCAACGGCCGTAATGGAACGGCGCCCAGCCCCACACGTCATTCGAAACGAACGTGTAGCCGTATCCCGGATAGTATTGCCAGTAACCGTTCGAATACGGCGACCAGCCCGAGCCGACTCTTGGAATCCAGCAACTGCCGAACGACGCGTCGTTGATCCATCCGCCATAGAGTGCAAGTTCGGCCAGTCCGTAGATATCGCTCCGATACAGCGACGAGGCGACGTTGCCGGAGCCGCGATTCTGGGATTCGTATCGCGCGTAATCCTGGTCGAGGCCTGTCGACCACGAGTCGAACGAGTCGTAGCCGGTCCACGCCACCAGGTCGACGAGCGAAGGATCGCCGTACGGCATCGAAGCCGTCTCACCCTCGTCGACTCGCACTGTCCGGTCAGGGGTGCTCACTTCGGCTCGGCCCTCGTGAACCGACACGCGGGTGTCTCCCTCGTCTGTCACGTCGATCCGGTACGTGCCTTCGTCCTTGATGGTGACCGCCGCGGACGGCGCGTTGATCTCGAACTCGTCACCGCCGGAAAAATGGCGGAGCGAAACGATCAGGCTACCGACGGGGATCTCGAGGCGGACGGCGTCCGTGTCGAGCTTCGCTACGACGACGTCCGTGTCGCCGCCGAGCCGCACGTACCGGCCTCCACCGAACTGCAGTTCGAGCCGCGACCTGTCGGAAGTGAAGAACTCGTCGCCTTCGAAGACCGGGGAGTTGCTGTCCGCGTCGGTCCATTGGGTCGACCCCGGTTGCCGCATCGCCGCGTCGCCGTCGAGCCGAGAGACTCGGCCTACGCGGGAGGGACCTTCGTCCTCGAGGTTGGGATCGAACGCATTCGATTGTGCGGAAGCAGATTGAGCGCCCACGAACGGGAGCGCCATTGCCGCGACGAGAAGCGCGACTGGAAGGCGGAACGAAAAACGGGACCAGGACATGACGTGGACCTCTCGAAATTCGCGAATTCAACCGCAACGCGCGCAGCAATCTCCGTGCCCTCATTCTTGCACGAATGTCGAGCGCCTGCCTGTCGAACAGATCGTCAGAACAACCGTCACGAACTCGTCGACGCCGATGTCCGGCAACAGCAAAGCATCTGGATTCAATAGCTTGAGTGAATCCTGAAATGCAACTCCCGATTGGCGCGGCGCGACTGCCGTTCGGGACGATCAGCCTGTGGCTGCACCATTTCGTGTATGCCCCACCGAGAAACAGACGAATTGGAGTACTCGGAGGCGGCGAACACGTCGTGAGCTGGCGAGTCCACACTCTCGTCAGCCCCTTGCGATCGCCGCTACTCCGCCGACCGGAACTTCGGCGGCTGCAGCACCACGTTCGACTCCGGGTTGTAGTAGTCGTACACGGACGACGGCGCCGCCATCGCGTCGATCGCGTATCGCGTCGTGAAGCGGAACGAGAACGATGTGCCGCCGGCTTTCGGCCAGAGGTAGACGACGACCCGGTCCGGCAGGACGTCGTACCGGCACACCGTCCACCCACTGTTTGCGACAGCTCGATCGAGCGACGCCCGGTCGACGTCGTTGCCCGGCGGCAGCCCAACTTCGGCGACGAGCATGCCGTAGCCCAGGCTTCCAACTCGCTCCGCCGTCACCGCGCACGTGACCTGTGCTCCAACGGGCGCGTCGAGCCGGTCGTACCCGACGGATAGCCGCAACGCAGCTTCACGCTTCTCGGCGTGATTCGGCCGCGCGGGGTCCCGGCCGGCATCCACCCACGGCACGAAGTGGCGCGCGACGATCTGCGCGAGGATTTTCGAATCGTCGGAGCCCGTCAGTTCGATCGAGTGTTCGCCGGCGCCGATGGCCGCGGAAAGATCCACTTCCACGGGTGCGGACACGACGGACGCCGCGGGCAGTCCAGCCACGGCAATCGTACGTCCATCGACTGCGACGGAGATCGAACGCTCGGCCTTCGTGTCGGCGGATGAACCGCCGACCTGCTCGAGCAGGCAGTCGAGCACCGAAACGGTCGCCTGTGTGGAATACCACACCCCGTAACGGTCTTTCCGCTCGAGCAGGAAGAGCGTTCCACGATCCGCGAGCGATCGCGAGTCGGCCGCCGATGCGCCAGCCGGGCTTCGCCCGGCGTGACGCGCCAGCGCACGGACGACTCGTGCCGTGGTCTCGATCCGTCCGGCCGCTCCCCAGCCGTAGAAGGGGGTGTTCGTCTCGATCGTCCAGTAGGCGGCCGCGCCCTCGGCGCGCGCCGTCGCCACAAGCCGCGCGACTGCATCGTCGGCCATGGCCGCATCGCCGATGTCCATTGCGGCAAGCGCGATCGAGGCCGTCAGGTACGGCTCGTCGATGCTCGACGCGATTGGAGCCGCGAAGGCCAGTGCGCGCCGTATCGCGTCGCGGCTCGCATCGCTCGCGAACGCCGGCACTTGCTGGACCCTTGCCAGGATGCTTGCAACGTAACCGGTCTCCACGGCGTCGCGGACGCGATCGCCCGTTGAGTACCAGCGTGGCGCTTCCCACCGGCCGTCAGGTTTCTGTGCCTTCACGAGATAGTCGCGAAGCTGAGTAACGAAAGCCGGATCGACTTCGAAAACGCCGTCGGCATCGAGCAGGAATCGAAGCGCGTAGGCAGTGAGCGCCGTGTTCGAAGGCGAGTCGGCCCAGTACCCGATCCCTCCATCGGCGGCGCGGTAGGATTTCAGCCGCTCGTAGCCGGCGCGAAGAAACTTACGTGCGGTTGCTTCGAGTCGGGGTTCCAGCCCGTCCGGCACTTTCTCGAGCAGCAGCAGGCTTGGATAACTCGACGAGATCGTCTGTTCACCGCAGCCGTAGGGCCGCTTCATGATGCCCTCCACGCTTTCGACGACGTGGGCCATCGGGCTCGGGTATATCTTCAGCTTCGTTTGCGGCGAGCCGAGCGCGTCGTCCGGCAAGCGGATACCGAGCACTCCCGTGCGCTGGACGAAACCGGAGGACGTCATTATTCGTTCCTCGCCATCCGGATGGACGTCGACGGGCTTTTCGATCGCATCGGACGCCCGGGTTCCAAGGCCGGTGACGCGCTGGGCTCCGTCATCGACCGAGGCCGTCGTTCGCACGTCGAAGACCTGCCGCGACGACTGGCTCGCACCGACGCGAACTTTGCGGCTCGCCGGCCCGTCGATCGCGAACCACGGCGCAGGCTCGATCGACAGATCCACGGACTGGGCCTTGTCCAGGTAGTTGCGGACGACGACGGGCAGCCCGATCCTGTCGCCTTCCGTCAGCACACGCGGCGGGTCGTGATCGATGAAGAACGGCTGGAACGCTAGCACGTCGGCCGTACCCAGGGCGATACGGCCGTCTTGTGTCGACGCGAGCACCGAGAGCTGCCAGGTCGTTATGGAGTCGGCGAGCGGGAACTCGATTCGGGCGCGCCCGTTCCTGTCGGTCACGATCTCGGGGTTCCAGTAAACCGTTTCGGGGAAGTACTGGCGAAGTCGCGGGGTTGAACGGACCGGCGCGTCGGCGCCTTCCGGCTCGCCTGAATTCCGTCCGCGGCGCGGGTCGGGCGGAAGGTAGTGAACTTCCCGACGGGTCACCGTCGTGCTGGAACTCGACAGCTCGACCGCGTTGTCCGATGCGCCAACGACGCTGACGGCCTCGCTCGCGCCCGCTACGCTCAGTTCGAGATCGACCTGGGTAGTCGTACCGGCGCTCACGGGAACCAGTTCGACCGTCGCTGACGTGAACCCGCTCGCTTCAACCGAGACCGTGTACCTCCCGGGCGTCAGGTTCCTGAACGCGAAGCATCCATTCGAATCGGTGAGGCCCACTGCGAGCACGACCTGCGATCGATCGAGAAGGAGCACGGTCGCTCCGGCGATTACGGAGCCCTGCGGATCGGTCACGGTGCCGGCGATCGAGCCACCAATCCCCTGCGAGACCGGGAACACGATCGACGCAGGAAGCGGCACGGGCGCCGGGTCCGTAGCGGACGTGGTGGACCGAACGTGCTCGAACTGCGCGAGAAGCACGTCATCCATCGTTCCCGGATAGCGGTCGGCGCCGCGGCTGGTGAGCAGGATTTCGTCGAACTCCTCGGTGACTGGAGTCGTCGTCGTGCGAATAGCCGGGGCCGACGAGCCGAAGACCGTGGTATTCGAGAACGTCACGCGATTCCGATAGCGGCTTTTGCGGGCAAACGAGGTCTCCGGAGCGGATCCGTACGGATCGACGAGGCTGGCGGGATCTATCCCGGCGGCAGCAAGAGCGGAGTTCCAGGTCGACACATCGGTCGGATACGAACCGAGCCCGGCCGCGCGGTCCAGAGCCGCCTGCAGCGTTGCGGTTCGCCTGGCATAGCAGTCGATGGAGACTCGCGCGATCACGAAGTCGTCGGAGCCGCCCTGACTTTCCGGTCCGAAGCGGCCGTCGGGGCCCGCGCTCTCGAGTTCCACGAAGAATCGGCCGCCCGATGCTGAGAACCTTGGGGCGTATGGCTTCTTCCACTCGTCCATCAGAACGGACGCATCGATGCCCGCGGACGCCATAGCGGCCCGGAAGGCCGGCTCGTCGAGTACGAAGCGCCCCGGCTCCACCGTGTACTCGGCGATGGCGGCGGAGATACGGGCCTCCGCGGCCCTGAAGTACCGATCTCGCTTCTGCGTCACGAACAGATCGTCAACCGTTCCCGGTGTCGCGTCCGGTCCCGCGCTGGACACTGTCAGCACGCGGTACGGACCGTCTACTCGACTCGACACGACGAGTCGAGACCCCCACGGATCCGCCAGCGGTTCGAAATTTACGCCACCGAACTCAAGCGCCTCGGCGAGCGATTGCTCATCGTCAGGATGTTCACGCGGTGATGAGTCGTCCACGATCAAGGCGGAATCGATGGAGCGGCGGAGCTGTTCGATGGCCGACTTGAAGACCCGTTCGAGCGGGGTCGCGTGCCGGGTTGCCACCTCGACGATGTCGAGATCCTCGTAGGCGTTACTCAGCAGAGCGGCGGCGACGATGTCGAGTTCAGGAGACACGCGGCGCGACGGATCTCTTCGATTCAGGGAAGAGAGCGTGACGTCACCGATGCGTCCGCCATCGGCCAGACCCCACCACTGCGGCACCCTGAGCCCGCCGTTTGCGTATCGACCAATACTGTCGAGTCTCGCCGTGACGGACGCGTCGACGGCTGTCACTGCGAGAACACTCTCGGCCCGCCGTCCGCTGCCGTCGCGAACGCGGACGGCCGCCGCCAGGGATTCGCCGGGGCTGTAAGTATCGCGCTCCGGATGTATCGCGACCTCGATGTCCGGGTCATTGGGGTAAAGCACGCCGGAACTGTCTGTTCCGTTCGACGAATACCAGCCGTTGTCCCGGACGGTCGGGTCGATTGCGATCACCGAAACGCGACCGCGGTACTCGGGTCGGTACGGAAACTGGATCGCCCCGTGGCCATCCCGCAGGGTTGCCCATGCGGACTCGAGAAGTTGCCCGTCCCGTACGGTGCCGACCATCAGCGCCGATGCGGCGCTGGAAGTTCGGACGCGGGCCTCGATCGGGTCACCCGCCGCAAGGACCGATCGGACCGCATCCACGGTCACGACGGCACTGTCGGACACGTAGGCCGACTCGGTAGTCGAGCCTTCCAACCCGGCGCCATCCGTTGCATCGACTCGGATATCGAGTCCCCTGTAGCGCGCCGACGGCTCACCGTGCAGCCGGACGTTGCGAACCGAAGCCACGCCGAATTTGCTGGTTCGCACCCTGGCGATCGGTATCCACGACAGTCTCGAGCTTCCGTCCGGCGCTACGATGCGCGGACCGGCTTCGCTGACCGTCACGTCGCACCCAACGACCGTGCCGTCGGCTCGCGTAGTGATGACGAAGAACGAGGTCGACTCGCCGGCCCTCACCTCTCGCAAGCCGGTGACGGCGACGTGAATCGGCGCACGTGTAGTGCGAACGTCGAATCGCCGCTCCTCGGTGCGGTTCGTGCTCGGGTCGGTCACGGATGCGACGAAGGACGCATCGCGATAGTCGTTCCAGCGCTCGCGGGTCAGCGCATCCATCGCTTCCGTGAGATCGAGCGCGGATTCAAATGCGCCGTCGAGCCCGCAGGTGCCTTCGGCGAGGACGGGACCCTCGTCGTCATCGTCCGCGTTAGTTCGACGATTCCACGAGTCTTCGTCGAAGGCGCGGATTCGAACGCGACCGCCCGGGACCGGTTTGCCGAACAGGTAGTTGGCCGACACGGTGACGCGCGCGTGTTCGCCAGGAAGGTAGTACGGCCTGTCCGTGGCAGCGCTGACCGTAAACGTCGGCAGATCGTAGCGGCTGACTATCACGGTGCTTCGTGCGCTGTCGTCGCTACCGGCCTCGCGCTCGACGGTTGCCTCGATCTCGTAATCGCCGAGCGGAGCGTCGTCGGCGAGAGGAATGTCGGCAGAGGCAACGCCGAAGCGGGACGTAGTCAGCGTTCGCGCGAAAACGGTCTCTCCGGACTCGTCCTTGACCTTGAAACGGACATCTGTCTTCGCTGCGGGGCGACGGTCGCGTCCGACTGCGAGAACGCGCGCGTGCAGGGTCTGGCCGGGCTGATAGATGCTCTTGTCGGTCGAGATGAGCAGCGCCAGGTCGCCCGAATGTATTTCGAGATGGGCCGACGCCTCGGACCTCAGTGCTCCCTGACGAGCGGACACCTCGACCGATCCGCCGTCGAGTCCCGCAACGTCCGGCACCGAAAAATGAACGCGCGCCGTGCCGTGACGATCCGTTCGGACCACTCGTTCAAACGTCGCATCCTGGTCGGCATCGAGGTTCAACGCCACACGTACGGATGCTCCACGGACCGGCTTCGACGTCGCGATGCTCGACGCAAAGACGTGCACGGTATGTGTCTTTCCCGGAAGCACGGATTCTTCCGTCAGCAACGAGACCTTGAATGACTCGGTGACGATCCGCGAGAGCGCGACGATGCCTTCCGTCATCTCGCCGGTTGCGCCGGATGCGCGGATCTCGTACGTCACGCGAGTCGATTCGACGGTTTCCACGGTCCAGCCGGACGTTATCTTCGTTCCGTCGACTTCGACGGATGCGAGCGCATAGCGGCCCGTTGTTACGATCGCGGCTTCGCCCTCCGCCAGGGTGAGGCCGGACGGATCGACGAGGCGCACGTGCAGACGTACCGGGGTCCGGGTGTCCGCTCGGCTGCGGACGGTGAGTCGGATCGCCGCTCCATTCGTACGGAGTTCGGCTGTGGATGCCGCGATGTCGACGTCGAATCCGGCCGGCGCGTTCGCTCGCACCAGGACAGACCCCGACGAGGCCATGCAGCAGAGCAGGGCAAGAGCTCTGAGTCGCATCGGCGTGTCTCCCGTCGTCGTGCAGGGGTGTCGATTCGCCGACGGTAACGGCTGACGAGCGTGGATTCTTACGAGAGTCCGGCAATACGGTTCGGCACCGCGAGCTCGCGGGCCGTGCAATCGGCGCGGCTGGCCTCGCACCCGTCCACTGCTACTCGCGCTCCGGCGTTACTTCCGCCTGAAGAGCTTCGAGAAAACGTTGCCCGACGAATCGTCCTTCGCACCCTTCTTCTTCGGCGACTCGACGCCCATCTCGACGAGCGCCGCTTCGGCGGCGCGATTGATCGGATCGATCGCGAGCACGTGCCGGAACTGCGACTCCGCGCGCTTCTGCAGGCCGAGATCACGGTAGATCTGCCCAAGCCTCAGGAAAATCTGTGCGTTGGTCGGTTCGAACCGCGTCGCCTCGAGCAGATGCTTTTCCGCTTCCTTCGACCAGCGTGGATTGGTGGCCAGAGCGGCGCCGAGTTGGTAATGGTACGTTCCGCGCGATGGCGCGAGCCGCACCGCCTCGCGCAGCAACGCGATCGCGCCCATCAGGTCGCGCGAATCGAGGCGCTTCATGGCCTCGTTGTAGTGCTGCTCGGCGAGTTTCTCGGGGTTTGCCTGCTCTCCGAGGGTTCCGGTCGTCCTGGACCTGGGCGTCATGGGGGCCTGCCCCTGGGCTGCCGTTCCGCCCGCCGCCACAGGCGGAGGTTCCGGCGCGGTTGGCGAAGTCGACTGCGCTGTTGCGGGACGAGCCGGAGTGCCGCCGGCGCCTGCCGGCGTGGAGGGCAGCGGCTGGACGATCGGCTTCGGCGGAACGATCGGCGACGGAGTAGCGGCGCCAGCTCCGATCCTCCGGTCGTAGTCCGCGCGCAGCTTCTCGTCCTTCAGCGTGTCGTAGGCCTTCGACACGTGCGAGAAGATCGCCTCGAGCTTGTCGCGGATCTCCTGGTCGTTGGTGTGCTGGTAACGGTCCGGGTGGAACTTCTTCGCAAGCGCGTAATAGGAACGCTTCACCTCGGCTGGCTCGGCTCGCCGGGTGATCTGCAGAACGTCGTAATACTCGGCGCCGACGAACGACCCGAGAACGCGGTCGAGGTCGTCGCGGATCTCTTCGACTGACTGGATCGGCGCGTCAGCGAGCGGCCCCGAGTTTCCAGCACTTTCGGCGCCGTCGACGGCGATCAATCCGGCCGCGAACAGCGCATAGATGGTCGGAATACTCTGTTCTTCGGAAAGACCGCTGACGGTATGGATTTCGTCAACGGTCTTTGGCGACGAAATGCGCGACAGGAGGAAGCCATCGAGCGGCGACATCTCGGCAACCTTCGCGCCAGTAGGAACGTAGAGGGTATTCGGATCCCCGAGCACTCGTCTCGCCGTTTCCGGCGACACGTTCCGCGCCGTATCCAGAAGCCATTGGTCCAACGGCGCATCGATCGTCACGTCGTGGTTCACGCGCTGCGAGAAGTCGAGCGTGTATTCCCCCTCGAACATGAGCATCGTGTTCTGGACTATGCGGCAAATCTGGTCATAGATCGCGGCGTCGATAGTTGCAACATCCGAGAGGCCGAGCTCGACGACCTTCGGGCCGAACTCGGCTTCCTTCGTGATCTGGGACTTGACGGACTTCGCCTGGTCGGGCGTCAACTTCCGGCTGCGAACGAGCAGCACGTCGAGCTGGTCGCCCGGGACGTTGCTGATGCCAAACACTGGCCGTCCTTCCTCGAAGACGACGATACGTATATGCCGGTCGGCCTGCACCCGCAGAATTCCGCTACGGCTCGACCTGCCCATCTCGCGGAAGATCTCGGTGACTGGCTTTTCACTGATGTTGCCCTTGTCGGCCATGCAATTCGCCTCGACTCCGTAGGGGCGACAACGTTACCGGCACGATTCGAGGCAAGTCAAACCAGAGGCCGGGATCGCGACGGCGCGCCGTTCGCAGTCTGTGCTACGCTGCTCGAGACCGATGGACTTTCGCACCAGGGGGACAAACCCTTGCGGCGCATCCTTGCCCACTCTCGCATCCTTTATTCGCTGCTCGCCGTCATGCTCGCAATGGCGCTCCTGCCTCTTGCGATCGTGAGCTGGCGACTGATCTCGATAAACCGGACTAGCCTGCTTGCGGCGCAGCGCTCGGTGCAGATCGACGAAGCGAAGGGCAACGCCCTGGCGGTCGAGGCCTTCGTGGACGGCTACGCGAGGCAGACAGCGGCAGTCGCGCGCGCTCTCGAACTCTCGGGCGGGCTTCGGGTGGACGTTGACCTTGCTGCGCGGCTCGGTGAGTTGCTCCGTGACGACTCGAATCTCGTTGCAATTGCGGTAGTCGAACCTGGCGGGCCGCCGGTCGTGGCGCGCGGGACCGCGCAGTTGCCCGAATCGGAACTTGCGAAACTTGTCGCCGAAGGATCGTCGGGCGCATCCGCCGGAGGATCGTACGTCGGGCAGCCGCAACGTGCAGGCGATGCGGGTGTGCCGCTGATTGCGATGTCGCACCCGATTCCGATCGAAGGTGGGCGCGCGGGAGCCGTCGTATCGATCGTCGACATGACTGCGGCGTTCCCGTTCCTGAACGCTGTCCCCCGTCGAGACCACGGAGGCGAAGCTGTGGCGCCGAATCCGTCGGGCTCGTTCGTCGTCGACGATCACGGGACGGTACTGGCTTCGTCGCGCGCGGGAGCGCCGGCCGCAGACGGCGTCTCTGCCCTCGTCGACGACTGGCTCGCGCATCCGGACGAATCCGGGGGGCTGACGCGCGAGTTCGGCGCAACGGTCGATGGTCAAAGCGCCCGGTTGCTCGGGTCGGTCGCCACGGCGGAGTTGGGGGGCGGGCGCCGCATCGGCATTGGATCCGTGGTGAGCCGGGACGTTGCAATGGCGCACGCGAACCGCATGACTGCACAGACGGTCTGGGCGGGCCTCGTAGTCGCGTTCGTGACGGCGTTGATCGCAATCCTGTTCGCGGGCTACATCGCGAATCCAATCAAGGAACTGGCAACGGGCGCGCGCGCGATGGCCGACGGCGACTTCTCGCGCCGGATCCATGTGTGGTCGAACAACGAGACCGGCCAACTCGCCGAAGACTTCAATCGAATGGCCGAACGACTGAATTCGACGGTCGAAGAGATGCGCGACGCGGCGGTCCGCAACCACGAGCTGTTCATCGGAACGGTCCGTGGTCTTGCGGCGGCAATAGACGGCAAGGATCCTTACACTCGCGGCCATTCCGAGCGGGTCGCCGAGTTTTCGTCCGCGATGGCAATCGAGCTTGGTTTGCCCGAGGACGAGGTCGAGAAGATAAGGATCAGCGGGCTTATGCACGACGTCGGCAAGCTCGCGATCGAGGACAAGATCCTTCGCAAGCCTGCGGCGCTCACCGACGAGGAATTCGAGATCATGCGGGAGCATCCGGAGCGCGGTGCGCGGATCATGTCCGAGATTCCACACATGCGCGAATACATTCCCGGAATGCGGTTCCATCACGAAATGATGAACGGAAAGGGCTATCCACTCGGTCTCGAGGGCGACCAGATTCCGCTCATGGCAAAGATCGTGAGCGTGGCGGATTCATTCGACGCCATGACGACGAACCGTCCCTACCAGAAGCAAATGCCCATCGACCTCGTGTTCGAGAAGATCCGCGAAATGGCGGGGATTCGATATGACCCGGACGTGGTCGAGGCTCTCGTTCGCGCCTACGACAACGGGCGTATCAGATTGCGGATGAAGAAATCGGGAGCAGGGCTATCGCAATGACGGTTGCAAGGCCTTCGTTCCGGTGTCGTTGATTTGTCCTGAGCCGGGATGCACAATCCCTTGAAGCTGCATTCAGTCCAACCCTGACCAAAGGAGCCTTCCCGAATGGCCGAGCCCTTCTCCGTGATGCTCGAGGATCTAGTTCAGCGTGTGGACGGGGCTATCGGCGCCGCGTTCGTCGACAGTTACGGCGAGGCGGTGCAGAGCCACGTCGCGCCTGGGGGAGACGACGAGTACGTGAAGCTCATGGGTGCGTATCAGGGCATCGCGTTCAACACGTCCAGGATGATCTGTTCGCAATTGGAGGCCGGGGGTATCGATTACTTCTTCACGGCTTACGAGAACGTCTCGTTCCTTATCAAGTCGCTCGACCAGGATTACTTCGTGATGCTGGTGCTGGCCCCGGGAGCGAACGTCGGGCAGGGAATCTACTCGATCCGGCGGTCGGCGGCCGGCTTCAATAGCGAGATGTAGCGGCGCCTGGACCGGTGGGCCGGAGCGGGAATGCGAAGTCGACGCGGCGAGGTGAAGTTCGGTTGGCGCCGGGCGCTGGTTCTTGCCCGTGTCTGGACGCTCCTGCTTCTGCCCGGTCAGTGCGCAATCGCGCAGTCGCCAGTGCCGCCGCCGGCGCCGCCTCCCGAACCGGCCGAGGTGAAGCCGGCGCCGGCCGATGTTGCGCAGAGGGACGACGAGATCGTCCTCGAGAGCGATCTGGTACTCGTGCCCGTGTCGGTGCGGAAGGATCGCGGTGGAGCGATTCTGGACCTCGACAAGAGCGAGTTCCGGGTGCTGGAAGACGGAGTGCCGCAGGATATTGCATTTTTCAATCGGGATGTTGCGCCGCTCGACGTGGTGCTGCTCGTCGACAGCAGCGGCAGCATCGAGGGTACGCTCGACGTCATCCAGTCGGCCGCGCTGAAGTTCATCAAGCAGTTGCGGGCGGTGGACCGCTTCTCGATCGTGTCGTTTTCCGACCGTCCGATCATCGTTCTTGACTGGTCGTCGGATGTGAAGGCCGCACCCGGCGCGCTCCGATCGCTCGAACCTGGGGGAAACACTGCGCTGTACGGATCGGTAGTCGCCGTTCTCTACGAGCGATTCGACGCTTCTCCCGTTGGCCGGAGGAGGGCAGTCGTGGTGCTGTCGGATGGCGACGACACGACCTCCAGCGTCACCTCGAGGAGCGCTGCGCGCGCGGCACTGCTTCACGATGCGAGCGTCTACGTCGTTTCGATAAGCCGACTGCTTGCCGATCGGTTCGCGGAATACGCCCGCATGAGCGCGCTACCGGCGCAGGAGCGCTCGAAGTTCCGGACGCTTTCTGGGCGCCTGCGACGGTCCGAGGAGCGCCTCGAGTACCTTGCGGATCAGTCCGGTGGCCGGGTCGTGTACCCGAAGAGGCTCGGCGATCTGGGCAGCGCATACGACGAAATTGCCGAGGAGATGCGGTCGCGCTATCTGATCGGTTACTACCCGCCATCTGGCTCGAAGCCTGGGTTTCACGCGATTGGCGTGACGACACTTCGAAAAGGCGTGGCGATGTACGCGCGACAGGGGTACTTTCGGGACGTGGCCGAAGGGGAGGCTCCGGGTCCAGAGTTGCCCTGATCGGCCGGCAGTCCAATATTTCGCAAACTTTCCGCCGGCCGGGGCGGTCTAGGAGGTTGCGTGATTGGAGAAGGATCTCGTGCCGTGGCTCCGGAGGCCGTCCAGAACGTGGAGATCACCGACCAACTGTTGATTCAGCGGGTTCTCGGCGGCGAGACCGACGCCTACGGGTTGCTCGTACACCGATGGGAGCGGCACATCTACGGCCTCAATCTTCGGATGCTCGGGCACACGGAGGATGCGCAGGACGCAACGCAGGAGACATTCATCTCCGCGTACACGAATTTGAAGAGTTTTCGCGGCGATGCGAAGTTCTCGTCGTGGCTGTATCGAATCGCGCTCAACGTTTGCCATTCGAAGCTGCGAAGGCGGGTCAGGCGGCCTGACGCATCGCTCGAGCAGCAATTCGAGGACGTCGGTTTCGAGCCTGCGTCGACGGATGCAGGAGTGGAAGAGCAACTGCTTGGCGACCAGGTCAGCGCCCAGGTCAGACGGGCGCTTGGGGCCATTCCGGCGGAAATGCGGCAGGTCATCATCATGAAGGAGTACGAGGACCTCAAGTTCCACGAGATCGCCGAAGTCCTCGACATCCCGGTCAGTACCGTAAAGACGCGGATGTACACGGGATTGCGCGAGCTGCGGAAAAGGCTCGAGCACTTGAAGCCAGTTGGGGAATCGAATTTCGGGGATTCGTGAAGGTATCGCCATGACGAACAAGCGAGCGGATCGGGAAGAGTGCGGGAAGGGAGACCTTCTCGTCACGGTGCTGTACGGTGAGGCGACGCGTGCCGAGCGCGCCGATTTCGACGCGCACGCGTCGTCGTGCGCGACTTGCGCCGACGAGCTGGCGGCATTTGGCGGCGTCCGCGAGGCCCTACAGGGGTGGGACGTCGAACGCGTGCCCGCGATCCGGGTAGAGGTGCGTCCGGGCTTCTGGGAGCGCTTCCGCCAGGCATTGGCGATCCTTCCCTCCTCCGCGAAATGGGTGGCGGCCGGTGCGGCGGCAATGCTCCTGCTTGCGGTCGCGAACACGAACGTCTCCGTCGGACCGAACGGTGTTGCGTTTCAGACCAGCCTGATGCCGCGCGGAGCGACAACGGCAGCGCCTCCGATTGCCGCGCCGTCGTTGGCGACGAGCGGCACTGCGATTGCGCTGACTCAGGAGCAGTTGGATCGTCTGATCGCCGAGCGGACGGATGCCACGGTGCGTGCGCAACTCGCCCAGTATCGTGACGACCTCGATCGCGATCTGAAGGAACTGCAGCTGCAGTTGGTGTCGGCCCAGTCGTCAGGCGACGTCCAGCGGCTCTCGCGGCAGGTTGCCGCCCAGCGCCGGAAGATCGACGAGTTGCAGAGGGACATTGACCAGTCGGCCGGGTACGGCGGATCCGATCTCTTCAGTGCCGTGTTGAGCCAGCCTGAGCCGGGAACCTGATTCATCGGGGGTTCTCACATCTGCAGCAGGTTTTCCGGGACGTTGCGGGGCCGGGCCGTTTCGGGGGTAGAGCCAGTGCGCGGGGAAGGCCCGCGGTCCTTTGCGTGGCATTGGCCTATGCGGAGCCGGCGCCGAAGGCGAGGACCGCGAAGCGATCCGTCGCGACTCACTGACCAATCACCCCAACCCGGCTCCGACCGCGGAGCGGTCGCTCAGTACGCCGAATCGGCAACGCTGCCGATTGATCCAATCAGCCAACGTGGGGTTAATTGCCGTGTGAGAGTGGGCCGGCCGCTTGAAGGCCGGACCGAACGATTCACGAAGGCGGGTGTCGCGACAACGAATCTATCGATGCGCCACGAAGGCCGGTTGCCACGAACAATCGGGATGGAACCCCGCAAGCGGCGAATTAGTCGCGCCGCCCTCGAGTGCGGTTGACCCGCATACGTCTGTCTCGCACTCAGGCCGGGCTTTGATGTCCGCCCTGGCCCACGCCCCAAATCACGACCGGGTTGACCGCGTCGTCCAGGTACTCCAGACCGACGACGAACGACCCCGTCAGGGGATCGGCCTCGATGATCCTCACCACCGCACGCGTGTTAAACGCGTAGCCCTGGGTCGCGAACTCGACCACCGAGCCGCGTACCAGGCTCTGATCGAGACAAACCGATGCTCCGTGCGGACTGACATCCACCGTAGTCGTCTCTGCCCGAAAATCGTCGCCGTTCGAGTCGCTACCCGCGACGATGACCCGCGTATGTATCTTCACCCGCGGTTCGCGGCGTTTGTTGTTGTAGACATCCAGCATCGATCTTCCCCGCTCGCCCCCCCGGCACATGTTGTGTCGCACGTTCTGTATCGGCAGGTAATCACGAAACCTTAGCGCCGAATTCGAGCTTCATTGCATGCCGCTGGCTGGATTGACCGGGCGTGCCGGCGATAGGATCTGGCGCGATGAGACACGCTGCGGCAGCGACTAATCCAGCGGCCGGCATCCTTCGACGGGGAAGCCGATTCGAGCGAATCGTGTGCCTTACGGAGGAGACGACCGAGACGCTCTACATGCTTGGCGAGGGCGACCGCGTGGTTGGAGTCTCCGGGTACACGGTGCGCCCGCCGGAAGCCCGCAGGAAGCCGAAGATATCGGCCTACATCACCGCAAAATTCGACAGGATCGAGGCGTTGGAGCCGGATCTGGTGCTGGGTTTTTCCGACCTTCAGGCCGACATCTGCGCGGAACTCATCCGCCGTGGCATGACCGTCGTGTGCTTCAACCAGCGTTCGATCGCCGACATCCTCACGATGATCGAGACGGTCGGCGCCCTCGCCGGCGTGCCCGAGAAGGGCCGCGACCTGGCCGCATCTCTTCGCGAGAGCCTGCTCGAAGCCGGCGAAGAGTCGCGGCGCCAATCCGTGAGACCGCGAGTCTTCTTCGAAGAATGGTACGACCCGCTGATCTCGGGAATTCGCTGGGTGAGCGAACTGATCGAGATCGCGGGCGGGACGGACATCTTCAGCGAAAACAGGTTGTTCCACGACGGAAAGAGACGAATCGTCGATCCGGCAGAGGTCGTTCGCCGGGATCCGGAGGTCATCGTCGCATCCTGGTGCGGACGCAAATTCCAGCCGAACCTCGTACGAAGCAGGCCGAGATGGGAGGAGGTGTCGGCGGTTCGCAACGGCCAACTCCACGAGATCAAATCGGCGGTGATACTTCAGCCCGGCCCGGCGTCGTTGACGGAAGGGTTGCGGGCGCTCCGCGAGATAATTTCCTCGGCGTGACTCCATCGGCCGCGACCGGCGCCCGATTCCGAGCCGGTGTGGCACAATCCGCCACCTATGTACCTTCGCTCCGTCGAGGCTACGGGATTTCGCAATCTCGCAACGAGCATCGAGTTCGGCCCCGGTCTGAACATCCTCTGGGGTCGTAACGCTCAGGGAAAGACGAGCGTTCTCGAAGCGATCTATATCCTCGCGAACACCAAGTCTTTCCGCACGAGCACGTTGCGGGATGCCATCGCTCACGGCGCATCCGAAGCCATCGTCCGTGGAGTGGTAGAGCATGGCGCGGTGCGGCGCGAGTTGAAGTTCCGGGTCGCAGGCGCGCGCAAGGAGTTCTTCGTCAACGAAAAGCGGGAATCGACCGTCGATTACATCACCCAGCTCGACGCCATCGTGTTTTCGTTCGAGGAACTCGGTGTAGTTCGCGGAGAACCCGCAGAGCGGCGGCGTTTTCTGGACCGCGGGGTCGTCGCTCTCAGGCCCGCGTACCTGCGCACGATCGCGGACTACAACCGGATTCTCCGGCAGAAGAGCAGGCTGCTGCGCGACGCGGCCGAAGCTGAGGACGCAAATCCAGGACGCGCCGCGTCGCTCCGCTCCACCGTCGGCGCCTGGAACGAGCAGCTCGTGGAACTCGGGGCCGAAATGCATCGCGAGCGGACCGCTTACGTCGACAGGTTGAACGCCGTCCTGGCCCGGAATCTGTTCGACGAGCGGCTCGACGTCCGGTACGTGTCGTCGTTCGAAGGAAAGGGCGACCTGGACGCATACGAACAGCTCTACCGGTCGCGTCTCGACCTCAGATTCGACGCAGAACTGGCCTCGGGGCGGGCACTAATCGGGCCGCATCGGGACGACCTCGAGGTGCGCGTGGCGGGTCGCGACGTCGACCGTTTCGGGAGCGCCGGACAGCAGCGAAGTGCCTTATTAATCCTTGATTTAGCGCAAGTCGACGTGTACTATGAAGCGTTTGAAGAGTACCCGATATTGCTGATAGACGACATCGACGCCGAACTCGACCGGGACCGTATCGACAGGCTGCTCGGAAGAGTGGAGGGGAAGGCCCAGACCTTCATTTCAACCTCCAAGCATGACATCGCCGAATCCTTCCGTTCGCGAGCCGAAATTTTCTCGGTACGCGACGGAGGAGTGGTCCGCGAGGTCTCGGGCGCGTCGGGTGTCAGGGGTGCCGGGCGCGACGCTGAAACAGGCGAATCCTAGGAGATCTGAAGACGCATGACGAATGGTGAAGGAGCCCCCAAGAAGAAGGCGAACAGTTATGGCGCCGAGTCGATCCAGGTCCTCGAGGGACGCGAGGCCGTCCGCAAGCGACCGGCGATGTACATCGGTTCGACGGGCGAGCTCGGGCTGCACCACCTCGTCTACGAGATCGTCGACAACTCGATCGACGAGGCGCTTGCCGGCTACTGCGACTCGGTCGAAGTCACGATCCATATGGACAACTCGGTCACCATCGTCGACAACGGCCGCGGGATTCCGACCGACATTCACCCGAAAGAGAAACGATCGGCTGCCGAGGTCGCGCTGACGGTCCTCCACGCCGGCGGTAAGTTCGACGACAACGCTTACAAAGTATCGGGCGGACTGCACGGCGTCGGCGTTTCCGTCGTGAACTTCCTGTCCGAGTGGCTTCGCCTCGAGATCTGGCGCGAGGGCCACGTCTACGAGCAGGAGTACCGCCGCGGTGTCCCGGTGTCGCCGCTCACGCAGACTGGAACGACGAAGAAGCAGGGCACCAAGATCACGTTCAAGCCCGACGATCAGATCTTCGACGTGGCCGAGTTCAGCTTCGAGACGCTGTCCGGCCGGCTGCGCGAGCAGTCCTTCCTGAACAAGGGCGTCCAGGTCGCGATTGCCGACGAGCGAACCGAGAAGTCGCACGTTTTCCTCTACAAGGGCGGCATCGCCGAGTTCGTCAAGCACCTCAACAAGAACAAGAGTGTCATCCACACGACGCCGATCTACTTCGAGCGTGTGTCCGAGAGCATCACGGTCGAGGTGGCCGTCCAGTACAACGACAGCTACAACGAGACGGTCTACAGCTTCGCGAACAACATCAACACGATCGACGGCGGTACGCACCTGACGGGTTTCCGGGCGGCCCTGACGCGCACGATCAACAATTACGGCCAGTCGTCCGGGCTCTTCAAGACGATGAAGCTAGGCAGCGGGCTATCGGGAGACGACGTGCGTGAAGGTCTCGTCGCGGTCGTGTCGGTAAAGGTGCCGCAGCCGCAGTTCGAGGGACAGACGAAGACCAAGCTCAACTCGGACGTGAAGGGAATCGTCGAGACGTTCACGAACGAGGCGATCGGCGAGTTCTTCGAGCAGAACCCCGCCGTGGCGAAGAAGGTCATCTCGAAGGCCGTCGACGCCGCGCGCGCTCGCGAAGCCGCCCGCAAGGCGCGCGATCTGACCCGTCGCAAGGGCGCGCTCGATGCGAGCAGCCTGCCAGGGAAGCTCGCCGATTGCTCGGAGACGGATCCGGCCGCTTCCGAGATCTACCTCGTCGAGGGCGACTCGGCAGGAGGCAGCGCGAAGCAGGGCCGCGATCGGCGCTTCCAGGCGATCCTGCCGCTCAAGGGAAAGATCCTCAACGTCGAGAAGTCGCGATACGACAAGATGCTGTCGCACTCCGAAATCCGCGCGCTCATCACTGCGATGGGAACCGGGATCGGCAAGGACGACTTCGACATCAACAAGCTGCGATATCACCGGATCATTCTCATGACGGACGCGGATGTCGACGGAAGCCACATTCGTACGCTGCTGCTGACGTTCTTCTACCGCCAGTTTCCCGATCTCATCGAGCGTGGTCACGTCTTCATCGCTCAACCCCCGCTCTTCAAGGTGAAGAAGGGCAAGAGCGAGCGCTACATCAAGGATGAGCGCGAGATGACGAAGTACCTCATGAAGAAGGCCACGGAGGACGTCGTCGTCACCGTCGAACACTCTGGAAAACGCATCGAGGGCCGCGAGCTCACGCGCGTGCTCGAGAGGTTGCAGGAGTTCTCGGAGTTCCGGTTGAAGCTCGTTCGCCGGTTGCACGACGAGCGGCTGGTGGACGCGCTCGTCGCCGCCGTTGGCGGACCCGGTGGCGTCTATTCGACCGGTGGGAAACTGCTGAAGATCTTCCAGCAGGAGGAAGCTCTCAGCCGCGTGGCCGGACAACTTGGGGAAGCGGGTTTCGAGGCGTTTCCGGAGCTGGACGAGGAGCACAACCGGTGGCGCATCGAGGTGACGCGGACCAGCGGCAATGGCCGCGTGAGAATCGATCACGACCTGGCTACGCACGTCGAGTTCTCGCGGGCAACGGAGCTCTACCGCGACATGCCCGACCTGCAGCAGGGGCCATTCACCGTCGGCGAGGGACCGTCGGCCGTTTCTCTGACGTCGCGCATCGCGCTTCTCGATCACGTCCTCGCTGCCGCGAAGAAGGATATCCACATCCAGCGCTACAAGGGTCTGGGCGAGATGAACCCGGATCAGCTTTGGGAAACGACGATGGATCCGGACAAGCGGGTATTGCTGCAGGTGCGGGTAGACGACGGGGTCGAGACGGACGAGATCTTCACGATTCTGATGGGCGACAAGGTCGAGCCCCGGCGCAAGTTCATCGAGACTAACGCGCTCGAGGTACGAAACCTGGACGTGTAGGTGGACGGACGGGATTCACGGAGCTTTCTAAGGATTCACAGGATCTCCGGACCGGATCGTTTCGGTCCTCCTGAAATCCCGTGAATCCCGTCCTCTCTACTCGTCCTCAGCCGTAGCCGGAAGCGGACGGTCGACCTTGGGGCGCGTTGGCGATTCGGCGAGGGCCCAGCCGAGAACGTATATCGTTCGCGTCACCCGCTCGAGTTTCCGGAAGTCGATCTTCTCCACCTCGTCGCCCACCCGGTGGTAGTCCTCGTGTAGCCCGCTGAAGAAGAAGATGATCGGGATTCCCTTCTTCGCGTAGTTGTAGTGATCGCTACGGTAGAAGAGCCGCTGCTGGTCATTCGGATCGTCGTACTTGTAGTTCAACGAGATCTTCAGGTACTCGCCGTTCACCCGCTCGTTCATCGCCGCCAGCTGGTCGCTCATCATGCGCGACCCGATCGCATAGACCTCGTCCGGTCCCGACAGGGCTGCGTTGCGTTCGTTTACGTCACCTGGCTTCTTGCTCCGGCCGATCATGTCTATGTTGAGCTGCGCGACGATCTGGTTGAGCGGTACCGTTGGGTATTCGGTGAAGTATCTCGATCCCCACAGGCCCTTCTCCTCGCCACAATGCCAGACCAGGAGGATGGATCGCTTCGGCCTCACCTCGGCCTTGGCCAGCGCTTCGGCAATCGAGATCAGAGCGACCGTACCGGAACCGTCGTCGTCTGCGCCGTTGCTGATCTTGTCGCCCTCGGCCCCTTCGTTGACTCCAACGTGATCGTAATGCGCGCCGAAAGCGACGTACTCGTCCTTCAGCTTCGGATCGGAGCCAGGCCACGTCGCGACGACGTTCTGGGTCCACTGCTTCTCCGACCTGGTCGCGATTTCGAGGGTCAGGCGCTTTGCCGGGGTCAGTGCGAAGCCGGGGACGAACGTCCCGCTGTCGAATCCCTTCAGGATCGCCTCGATGTCGGAAGATTCGCCTGCGAAGATCGCTTTCGACAGTTCCATCCCGGCAACGGCGGACGGCAGTTCGGCAGTTGCCGACTCATGAAACTTCGACATCTCCAGCGTCGCTCTTCCAATGAAACCGCGGAGCCGCTCCCAGGATTGGAACGCGGATTTTGCTGGCACGTAGACGATGCCGATGGCGCCGCGTTCGCGAGCTGCCACGCTTGGCCGTTTCCACGTCGAACCGCTGCGCAGATCCTGGAACGAGCCACCGGGGGGCAGATACGAAAGTTGTGCGACGACGATCTTGCCCTTCACGTCGAGGCCGGCATACGGGTCGACACTCTTTTCCGGGTTTACCCAGCCATGGCCGACGTAAACGGCGTTAGCGTCCGCCTTTCCGCTGGCCGGCCGCGCGAACCAGCCGTCTCCGTACGGAAACGCCGTTCCGTTCACGGTGAGTGACGACTTCTCCGGAACCACGACATCGCGCACCAACTCGATCTTCTGAAAGTAAGTTCCCGAATCGCCCGCTGGCACAAGTCCCCATCGCGACAGCAGCGTCGCGATGAAGCGCGCCGTCGTGTCGAGACCTCGCGACGGCGTGTCTCGGCCTTCCATCTCGTCCGAAGCAACGAACGTGAGGTAATCGCGCAGCTGTTTCTGGCTTATGTGCTCGGCGCTCGCCGAACCGGCAAGCGGGGTGGAGCTTCGTCCGGCCGGATTCCTGCCGAACGTTGGCGCGGAAGCAAAGGCGATCGCGCAAGCGAGCGCGATCACCATCGTGCATTTCGTCATTTAATACTCCTGGGCGTCACCGAATTGTCTTCGCAGATTTCAGAAACCCTTGTACGTCATCGTGGTGGTCTGGTTTCCGTCAATCTTGCCGCGCCTCGCCCGGGAACTGCACGAGACGCAGAAAGGCCGCGACGATATTGCCCTCGTCGCGGCCTGGCTCTGCGATTCCTGGCCGGGGCTACCGTCAAGCCGGCGTCGCGGCTATACGGCCCCCCAAGTTCCACCCCGGCCAGTCCAGCGCATGCGCCCCGGCAGCCCAAGCACCCTCTTCGGGCCTGCCGGTTCGACGCACCGTCCCCAAATAAAATGACATGGGCGCACATCCGCAAAGCGCGGCGTGGTCAAGCACTTCAGGAGCGCGCCCGCCGACGTGCCCTAATTCAAGACGCGTGCCACAGTCAGGCCGAACGAAAAATCGGAGATTATTAAGGGAAAGCCCCTTGATTGGAGACTTCCGCCGACTACGGGCATACCGGAATCCCGGACGCCTGGCGTCCTGAATCCCGGATTCGCGACGGGGTACGGCTCAGTTCGCCGGTTCCGTCGTCGAGTCTGATTCCGGCGCGTCGTCGCCAGTCTCATCCTCGACGCTATCGTCCTCGAAAACGTCCTCGAGGGCGTCGAAGTCGTCGCCGTGGTCCTCGTCCTCGTCCCAGAAAACGCGCCCGGACGACGTCACCTGAAGCGGTTGTTTCGGCCCGCCTCGCATCTTGTCGCCCTTGTCGCCGCGCCCGCCCTTTTTCCCCTTCTTCCTGACGGCGTCGGGCCCGAACGAACGCGACCGGTCCCGGACGCGCTCGCTTCCCGGTTCCGGAGGAGCGTCGAAGCCCCCGCCGCCCATCGGGCCCGCAGGTCTCGGTCCATACTCGCGAGGAGGAGACGGACGGTCGCCGCCATATCCTCCATATCCACCAGAGGCCGGTGACCGGCGGGGAGGTGGCGCGCTGCTGCGCTCAGGAGGCCGGGCTTCGCTGACGGAGATCGGCCGGCCGCCAAATGGCTGATTGTTGAACTGACGGACGGCTTGCTCGGCCACCGCGCGATCGTCGAACTCGACGAAAGCGAACCCCCGAGGTTTGCCGGTCTCGCGGTCCAGCGGCAGCCAGACTCCCGAGACCTCTCCAACCGCCCCAAAATGTTCCCGAAGTTCAGCTTCCGTCGCACTGTACGGAAGATTCCCGACAAAAAGTCTAACGGCCATGAACCTTTGTACCTGAGGGTATTGCGGTCAGTCGACACGCACGATCGCCAGCGGTGAGCAGCATACTACGCTGGCGGTCGAACCGGCGGCAACAATTCGCGGACGGCAAATGTTTTGCAGCCTGCCGCAAGTCATTGATGAACCGATTGCGCAACACGCAGTGCCCTGAGCGAGCGGATGTGGCCGGCGACCTCGCGGAACCTCGGATTGACTGTCTGCACCTGCTTGAGCTCCGCCAGCGATTCCGCTACTCGCCCCTCCTTCTCGAATAGAAGGCCGAGCTGGTAATGCAGCTCGATCCGCTCGGCGACAGGCCGGCGCGGTGCGGCGAGTCCCGACTGGAACCAGCCGTGCGCCACGTCGAAGTTTCCGATATCCATGTTGCAAAGGCCGATCATGTAGCAGCACCGGACATAGCGGGCGCCTCGCTCGCGCTCGTCGATGAGAGTGAGTGCAGTAATGAACTTCTCGAGCGCTTCCTTCGGGAGACCCATCTCCCGATACGCGATGCCGAGGTCGAATTGGGCATCGTGAACGAGCGGGTTGAGCTCGGGCTGCGAAAGCAACTGCCTCGAGCTCTTCCGCCGTTTGGCGATTAGGGCGTCGAAGTACGGATCGTCGGGTGACAGATCGGCCGCGCGCTTCATTTCCGATCCAGGACGGAACTTGACGAGTTTCCGTTCGGGGACTCGAACGATCTCGCCCGAGGGCGGAATCTGCCGCCAGTGGAACGGCCGCCGTCGCGTCGTGAAGCTGCCGAAGCCGCGAAGCGTTACGGTCTCTCCCATCGAAAGGCCGTCGGCGATCCCAGAGAGAATCGAGTTGACGACCTTAACGGCCTGCCGTCGCGGCAGTCCTTCGCCGGTTAGCCGGCGGACAAGGTCGTTCCTGGTCGTCCGATCCATTCTGGAGCGTCCAACACCGATGTATTGTTCCGGGAAGTACGCGGGGGCGCGGCCGAATGGTACTCGGGCGTCAGGTGCCGGACAAGCCGAATCCGGCAGTTGCGCGGCCGGCCCGCCGCTGGCGCCTCGCTACAGCCGGAAGGTAATGACCGCGATCGCCACCGCCGCCCACAGCAGAACGTTGATCAGCAGCGGCCAGTCCGTGAGCAGCGCGTCCGTCGGATCGCCGCCCGACTGGCGCTGATGGATCAGGTAGAAGTACCGGAAGATCCCGTAAATAACGAACGGCACCGTGAAGATGAGGTGGTTGGATCCGAAACGTTCCACCGTAGAGGGCCACACCGTGTACAGGATGTAGCAGAGTATCGAAGAGGTCGCGACTATCACGATCATCTGGTCGAGGAGTTCGGGACTGTAATGAACCAGGACGCGTCGATGGCCCGTTGCGTCTCCCTCGAGAAGCGTGAGTTCGTGGCGGCGCTTGCTGAACCCGAGAAAGAGCGCAAGCAGCATCGTGCAAAGGAACAGCCACTCGGAAGCCGGTACGTTTACCGCTGCGGCCCCGGCGGCTACTCGAAGCACGAATCCGGACGCGAGGAACATGACGTCCAGAATGACGCGGTGCTTGAACGACAGTGTGTAGCCGATCGTCGAAGCAAGGTAGGCGACGACGAGCGCCGCAAACAGCAACCCCAATGCGAAGGCCGCCGCAACTCCCGCGGTTGCCAGCAACGCGGCCAGGGTCAACGCCGCGCCCGGCGAAAGCCGTCCGGATGCGACGGGACGCAGGCGCTTGACGGGATGCAGCCGGTCCGAATCCCGGTCGAGGACGTCATTGAGCAGGTAGGTCGAGCTCGCCACTGCGCAGAAGATGAAAAACGCGGCCGCGGCGTGCTCGATCGCACGTTCTTCGAAGATCGTGTTAGCGAAGATCGCGGGCGCGAAGACAAAGAGGTTCTTCAGCCACTGCTTCGGACGCAGCGCCGAGAACAACGCGAGCGGCAGGGCAACCACCCGATCCGCCGGCTCGGTCGACTTCGCTCTTTCAGGGTTCACTCGCTTGATTCTCTAACGGCTGGATGGCCGGAAGTCTATCGGCCGCTTGCCGTTACGGTCAATCGGCCCGTTCTGCAACTTTTTTCGAAATGGGGCTAAAGTTCCCAGGATTCGAGCCGAAGAGATCAGCATCGTCGAGTTGGACGCCGCGGAGTTTCCAAGGCGCTGTTTTTTGAACGACTGCGGTGCGGCACGCATCGCGTCGAAACGATCACCGACAAGAGCACACCGGGAGTGATCCCGGGTCGCAATGCCTCAGGTCTTGGCTCGCCAAGATAGCAGGGGATGCCGAAGTGAAAGGAAGGATCGATTCGTTCGCCCCTGAGAATCCGCCTTCCGCCCCCAACTCGCTTTCGTTGCTACCGGTGACGGCCAGGTCCGTCACGCCCCCCGCGCCAGACCTGCGCCCCCCGAAGCCATTGCAAACCGCCTGCGTCGCCGATCGATCGAGCGCGCGTGTCTTCGAGTCAGGAGTGCGCGGATGATTTCGCGCTCTCCGTGCCTTGGGCCGGAAGTCTCAGCCCCCACCTGCGCAAGCGGGTTGAGGCCCTTGGCTGCCGGTATCAAACGCCCCTGTGCCGGGAAGCCTTCCTTGGCGCCTCGGCTTCCGGCCCCTTCAGGCTCGTCTCGAACGAAATTCCGTGCAGCAGTTCCGGCTCGGCGTCACTTCGAAGCCCTTCCGCGACCCCGGCCCCACAACCGACGCGGAAGGGCTTTCGTGTGCGGACAGGACGAACGGAAATCGCAGTGGATTCGCAGGATTCTCCCGATGGGATCGCTTGTCACGGCGCGCTTCCCACCGGCTCCCGCAATTCCGCGGTCAATCCTGTCAATCCCGCAAGTTCTCATTCCGCTAGAAT
Organism: Blastocatellia bacterium; assembly: GCA_021463145.1. GTDB lineage: Bacteria > Acidobacteriota > Blastocatellia > UBA7656 > JADIYM01 > JADIYM01. The sequence goes on from JAJTWZ010000015.1 coordinate 69,226, forward strand.
GGCGGGATGAAAGTACTGTCCGCGGCCGAAATGCGAGAAGTCGACCGACTGACGACCGAGCGGTTCGCCATTCCTGGTCTCCTGTTGATGGAGAACGCGGCCGGGCGAGCCGTTGAAGCTATCGAAGGCGCCTTCGGAGACATGGCGGGCCGTCGCGTCAGAATCGTGTGCGGGCCCGGTAACAACGGGGGAGACGGCGCCGCCGTGGCCCGTCAACTATGGATTCGAGGAGCGCACGTCGAAGTCCTGATTCTTGGCCGTGCCGGCGATACCTCCGGCGACGCTCGGACGAACTTCGACATCGTGAAGGCCCTGGCGAGTTCCGGTTGCGGCATCGGTCTGCGCGAGGTTTCCACGCGGGACGAGCTCTGGGAAGAATTCGACGAGCCGGAGCCCGATCTCTTCGTCGACGCGATCTTCGGAACGGGACTGTCGCGACCGGCTGAAGGACTGTATGCCGACGCCATCGAGAGCCTGAACAACCGAGTGTCGTCGCCGCTAGCGGCCCTCGATCTGCCCTCCGGGCTCTCGGCCGACAATCCGAATCCGATCGGTCCTCACGTCGTCGCCGATCTGACCGTCACCTTCACGGCTCCAAAGCCGTCTTGCGTCCTTCCGCCAGCTGTCTTCGCGTGCGGGCTCGTCGCGACTGCCGGAATCGGAACGCCGGACGAACTGATCGACGGATGCGGTTCACGTCTCACGCTCGTCACGCCGGAGGACGTCGCCGAATGGCTCGCCGAATCTTCCCGGGCGCCGGACGCCCACAAGGGAAGCGTCGGGCGTGTGCTCGTCGTCGCAGGCTCCACCGGAAAGACGGGGGCGGCCGCAATGACCGCCGAAGCGGCGCTTCGGGGAGGAGCGGGGCTCGTGTCGGTCGCGGTTCCATCGTCTGTCGAGCCGCTGGTTGCCGCGCGTGCGCCCGTCGAGGTCATGACCGAGCCTGTTGCGTCGTCCGACGATGGGACGATCGACGAGCCGGCGCTCGGCGCACTGCTCGAGCTGCACGAGCGGGCGGATGTCACCGTTGTCGGGCCAGGACTGGGGCTGAGCGCGACGGCTCGCGCGGTCGTGCAAGGGCTCGTGCGAGAGCGATCACGTCCGATCCTGCTTGACGCCGATGCATTGTCGCTACTTGCTCCCTGGCCCGATGACATCTCCGGAACGGCGGAGCTTCCGATCGTCGTCACGCCGCATCCGGCCGAGATGGCCAGAATTGCCGGAACCGTTACCAGGGCCGTCGTCGCGGATCGAGTCGCAGCGGCGCGCGAGTTCGCGACGCGGCGCCACGTGGTCGTCGTCCTGAAAGGCGCGAGAACCGTGATTGCGGAGCCCGGTGGCGAGGTGTTCGTGAACCCGACCGGCAATGCGGGCATGGCGACCGGCGGCAGCGGCGACGTGCTCTCCGGTCTCATAGGCGCGCTGATTGGCCAGCGGCACCTCGATCCGCTCGGATCCGCTATCGCGGGGGTCTATCTGCACGGGCTCGCCGGCGACCTTGCGGCGGGTGCGACCGGCGTTCGCGCGCTCGTTGCGACCGACATCACGGCCAATCTTGGCCGGGCTTTCCTCGACGCGGGTGGCGAGGTAGAGCAGGCGTGATCCGGCCGTTTCATCTTCGGACCGGATCGCCGGAAGAACTCGAGGCCGTCGGTCGGCGTTTCGGCGAGACCATCGACGCTCCGGCTCTCGTGCTGCTCGATGGCGAGCTCGGCGCCGGCAAGACACTCTTCGTTCGCGGAATGGCGGCGGGACTCGGTAAGAGCCCGGACGAAGTGACCAGTCCCACGTTCAGCCTGGTGAATCGATATGGCACAGGCCGATGTCCGCTCGTGCACCTGGACCTTTATCGGCTCGACGCGGCTACTCCCGAATCGACCGCGAGACTCGTCGGGCTCGACGATCTGCTCGCGGAGCAGGCCGTCGTCGTCGTCGAGTGGGCCGACCGGCTCGAAGGGCTCGATCTCGGTTCGCCGATCCGGGTGTCGATCGCCTACGACGGCGACGACGCGAGAATCGTAGATGTGCGGATTCCGGAGTAGGTGCGGCCCGCTGCGAAATGGCGCCCACGGGAGCCAGCGATCCTGGCCGGAAAATCAAATCTGGCTGCAACTATCCGCGTGTGCTACTCTTCCGGTCGGTACTCCGAGCCTCCGCACGTCCCCATGGCGCGCGGAGGCTCGCTCACTATCAGGAGGCAGGATTCGTGGCGCTCGACATCAAGCGACGGCTCGAAGAGGAGCTCAAACAGCTCGATTACGAATACAGGACTGAGCTGCCCAAGGAACTGCAGCGCGCTGCAGCGCTTGGCGACCTTCGCGAGAACGGAGAGTACGAGTCGGCGCGAAATCGCCAGGATTACCTGCGCCTACGGATTCACGCGGTTCGAAAGCGCCTCGCCGACCTGTCGATGCTCGACGTGGACCGCCTGCCGCGCGACCGGGTCGGTTACGGATCGAAGGTCGATCTCTACGATCTGGATCGAGAGATCGAAGTGACCTACTACATCGTCATGAGCGAGGACGCCGATGCCGAGGCGGGCAGGATTTCCACGAGTTCGCCAATCGGAAAGAGCCTGCTCAACAAGTCGGTCGGCGACGAGGTGACGGTGACGATCCCAAGCGGTGTGCGCCATTTCGAGGTAATCGGGCTCAAGACCGTCCACGACCTCGATGCAATCGAGACTGACGCGCCGGCCTGAAGGGGCGTCTGCTTGACGCTCCCCATACTGGCTCCTATGATCCGGAACCGGTGATCTGAGCCGCCTCTCCGCCGCCTTATGACAATCAGCAACGCCATTGGCGCCGCCTGCACGTCCATCCTGAACGTCATCGTCTCGGGAATTGCCCGCAGCCGGATAATCACGCCGAACATCCTGACGCTCGTCGGTCTGCTGATTAACGTTTATTGCGCCTGGCTCTACGGCAGGGGACATTTTTTCGCCGGCGGTCTCGTCCTCATCCTCGCGAACGTCTTCGACATGCTCGACGGACGCGTAGCGCGACTGCAGGGACGTGTCACCCGGTTCGGCGCGTTCTTCGATTCGGTCATCGATCGCTACTCCGATCTCATCGTCTTCGTGGGCATCATGATTTTTTACGCCCGCGATACGGCGTCGCACTCCACGCTCTACGTTGCGCTTACCGGGATCGCCCTGATCGGGTCGGTGATGGTGAGTTACTCGCGAGCGCGTGCCGAGGGGCTCAACATCGAGTGCAAGGTCGGATTCCTCGAGCGCCCCGAACGGGTCGTCCTGCTCATCATCGGATCGCTGACGGAGGTTTCTCCGGCAACCTATTCGGCCGTTGCGAGCGTCTCTCCGGTCGTGGCCGAGCTGTTGTTCTTCAAGATGCGCGCCGTGCTGTGGGTTCTCGCCGTACTCTCGCACTGGACTGTGATTCACCGCGTCTATCACACGCGCGGCGAGTTGCTCAGGGCCGAGGGATTCGGCGAAGCGCTGCCGGTCCAGAAGTCGTCCGATGCGGCCGGACGCGATTCCGCGGAAGAGATGCTGGGCGGATCTGGCGTTCGCCAGTCGTAGTCGCGCCCGCGCGGAGGAACCGCAATGTCCCCATCGGCGAGAGACTCGTTCGCTTGTCCCTGTTGCGGCGGTGCAATGGACACCGTTGCCCGTGCGTGCGCGTGCGGCGCCCGTCTCGTGGGCGATCCGATCCTCGAGCCAGTTGCGCCGAAGCCGATGTTCGGCAGCGCCGTTGTCTCGGCGGTCTGCGCCACGCTCTCCGTGACGGCGATCTGGTACCGTCCGTCGGTTGCGCTTGCGGCGATTGCAATCGCCGCCGGACTGCGCGCCTTGCGGTCGGCGCGAGCGGACCCGAAGCGATTCGGTGGGCGCCGGACTGCTTCGGCTGGTTTCGCGCTCGGTTGTGCCGCTGTCGTTGGATTCGGCGGACTCTGGCTTGCCGGGATCCCCCGCGCGATCGAGCGCCAGCGCGAGCGGCAGGCCGCTCTTACGCGTGCCGAAATGTACCGCGTGTCGGCGCGGATGATCGCCTATCGCGCCCGGTTCGGGGCCTATCCGTCTCGCGTATCGGATCTCGAAAAGCTCGAGGACCATTCGTTGACCGTCCTGGGCCGCGACGGTTGGGCGCATCCGATCGATTACGCCGCGTTTACGGGAGGTGTCGCGTCGCGCCGCGGCAAGCCGATCCTCAACGCAAACTTCGAGCTGCGATCTCCTGGCCCGGACGGGGTCACGAACACTACGGACGACATCGTCATGCGGGATGGATTGATCGTGGAGCCGGGGAGTGACAGCGTTGCACCGGCCGGACAACTCCCGGTCACGGTTCCCGTGAGCAATCGCTTACGGTAAGGTCTCCTGCCGCCGGGGCGTGTCCGCGGTGTCACTCCTATGTTTCGAAAGATCCTGATCGCCAATCGAGGGGAGATCGCCGTGCGCATCGCGCGCGCGTGCCGCGAGTTGGGAATCTCGCCTGTGGCGGTTTACTCGGAAGCCGATCGGGCCGCGATGCACGTGCGCGTGGCGGACGAGGCGTTTCTGCTTGGACCGGCGCCGTCGGGCGAGAGCTACCTGCGCGGCGAACGGGTGATCGAAGCCGCGCTGAAGAGCGGCGCCGAAGCGATCCATCCGGGGTACGGGTTTCTTTCCGAGTCCGCTTCGTTTGCGCGGTCGGTGAGGGAAGCCGGATTGACGCTGATCGGTCCGTCGCCCGAAGCGATGGAACTGATGGGATCGAAGACGGCCGCGCGCCGCACCGTGCGCGACGCCGGTGCCCCCGTCGTTCCTGGAACCGTGGAGCCGATTTCGGATCCTGCTGAGGCCCGCAGGGTCGCTGCCGAGATCGGCTATCCGGTCATGCTGAAGGCGTCGGCCGGCGGTGGCGGCAAGGGCATGCGCCTCGTCACGAGTCCCGGCGATCTCGAGCCGGCGCTCGAGCGCGCGGGATCGGAGGCCGCATCGGCCTTCGGCGATTCGTCGGTCTATCTCGAGAAGGCGATCGTCAAACCGAGGCACATCGAGATCCAGTTGCTCGCCGATCGCCACGGCAACTGCGTGTACCTCGGCGAACGCGAGTGCTCACTCCAGCGCCGGCACCAGAAGGTCGTCGAGGAGTGCCCCGCGCCATTCGACGACGCCGGACTGCGCAAGCGAATGGGAGAAGCTGCCGTAACGATCGCCAAGGCCGCCAATTACGAAGGCGCCGGAACTATCGAGTTCCTCGTCGACGCGGATCGCAACTTCTACTTCCTCGAGATGAACACTCGACTTCAGGTCGAGCATCCGGTCACGGAGCTGGTGACGGGTCGCGATCTCGTGCACGCTCAGATCCGAGTCGCGGCCGGTGAACCGCTCGGGTTCTCGCAGGACGACGTGCAATTACGCGGACATGCCATCGAAGTGCGCGTCTACGCTGAAGACCCCGAGTCGCAATTCACTCCGTCGCCGGGCCGCATCACGCGACTCCGGGAGCCGTCCGGCCCGGGCGTTCGCGTCGACAGCGGCGTGTACGAAGGCTGGGAGGTGGCGATCCACTACGATCCGCTCCTCGCGAAACTCGCCGTGTGGGCCGAGACGCGCGACATTGCAATCGGCCGTCTGCAGCGCGCGCTTGGAGAGTACGCCGTTGGTGGAATCCGCTCGACGCTGCCACTGTTCAAGGCATTGTGCGTCGACTCGGCATTCCGGTCCGGCGACATCGACACTCAGTACCTCGATCGCTGGATCGAGGAGCGTTCGGCAACCGGGTTCGGCAAGGAACCGGCCGAGGAGCTCGTCCGAGACCTTGCAGTCGTCACGGCGGCTTTCGATGCACATGATCGAGCGCCCAGGACGGCCGAGGCATCGGCGCGGTCCACGAGCAACTGGAAGCGCGCCGGACGGTACGGCGGCGTGCGGAATTAGCGGAGCGATGGCGTGAAATTCGAGGCCCAGGTAGGCGATACAACCGCGTCGGTCGAGATCGATCGGAAAGCGGGCGCGTTTCGCGCAGTCGTCGACGATCGCATCATCGAGGGCGAGGTGCTCGAGCCGGAGCCTGGCGTCTTTACGTTCCGGGTCCGGGACCGGGTCATCGAGTTTCACGCGGGCGCGCTGGCCGGAGCCGGGAAATGCCGCGCCGTCACGATGAGCGGAACGACCGATGTCCGCATCGTCGATCGCAAGCACCGGCAGGTGGCGGGCGAATCGGGCGGCGATGGACAGAAGGCGCTGCTTGCGCCGATGCCGGGACGCATCGTGGCACTGCTCGCGGCGGTGGGCGATCAGGTCAGCCGCGGCCAGGGAGTGCTCGTCGTCGAGGCGATGAAGATGCAGAACGAAGTGAAGGCCGCGCGCGACGGAGTGGTAGCCGAGATTCGAGTCGCGCCAGACGACACCGTTGCGGCCGGTCAGGTGCTCGCGATTCTCGAGTAGCGTCGTCGCGGAGGCTTGCCATCGAGAGCCGGAGCAACGGTTTTTCCAGTCAATGTGGAAATGCGAGCGCAGTTTCTGAAGCGCCGGAGCAACGGTGTTTCCTGTCAAGGTGGAAATGCCTCGAGCCTGGCCTTGTGAGAGACAAACGGGTCCGCGACCGCGGAGCGGTCGATACAATAGCCGTGGGTCGCGCGCAGGTGAGCGCAGCGAGCAA
>JAJTWZ010000150.1 GCA_021463145.1 Blastocatellia bacterium
AGCCCACGGCGTAAGCCGTGGGTATGGCGCCCAATTTCGGTCGAGCCCCGGAGGGGCGAAACACGAATCCGGACTTCTTTCGCCCCTCCGGGGCTTTAAGCACTCTCCATCAGAAACCCACGGCTTACGCCGTGGGCTCTGGTGCTTTCGCCCCTACGGGGCTCTACCGAAATAGGCTGCCGACACACCTGAAGGCGTCGTGAGCCCCGTAAGGGGCGAGAGAAGAACGCGAACGCGCGACGGCCGTGGCCCTCTTTCGCCTCTTGCTGGGTTTCGATCGATTTCTGCCTGCTGACCCACGGCTTGCGCCGTGGGCTACGGTGCTGTCGCGCCTGCGGCGCTCCGGGAGAATGAGATGGCGACTCGTCAACGCGGCATTGCGACTCGAGAAAGACAGAGAGGTTTCGTAACAAAGGGGGCAACCCGAAGATGCGTGGAGCCCAACCTGCTCCGTAGTTCCCGTCAGGCCTGTCTACTTTCTTCTTCTTACGCCAATCTCGGCGGCGAGCATGCGCTCCAGAGTGCCGGCCGTGTGAATGTGGCAGATCGCTGCGGCAAGCGCGTCGGCAGCATCGTGCGGTTCCGGGACCGACCTGAGCCCGAGCAGGAGCCGCACCATCTCGCCGACCTGACTCTTCTCGGCGCGCCCGAATCCCGTGAGCGCGCTCTTGATCGAAGCGGGCGAATATTCGAACACCGAAAGCCCGGCGCGGGCCGCCGCGACAATGGCGACGCCGCGCACGTGCCCGAGCTTGATCGCCGTCTTGACGTTCACTGCATAGAACGTGTCTTCGATCGAGAGCACCTGCGGCGCATACTTCTCGAGGATCGACGCGATCTCGGTGTCGATCGCCATCAACCGGGCAGGAAAGCTGGTCCTGGCCGGAGCTGTAATCGCCCCGGCCGCCACGAAAGCGTGTTTACGGCCGTCCGTGTCCACGACTCCGAATCCCATCGACTCGCTACCCGGGTCGATGCCGAGGACGCGGACCTGCCCGGCTGGCGTCACGCCTTGTCGAACTCCTCCGTGGCGATATCGGCGTTGGTCGCCACGTTCTGAACGTCGTCGTGGTCGTCGAGGTGATCCATCAGCTTGATCATCTTCTGGGCATCTCCGCCCTCGAGCGACACGTAATTGGACGGGATCCACGAAATCTCGGCGGACGCCGGCTCGATACCGGCCGCGACGATCGCATCGCGTACCGTTTCGAAATCCTCAGTAGCCGTGAAGATCTCCCACGAATCGCCGTCATCCTGGATGTCCTCGGCGCCGACCTCGATCGCAAGCTCCTCCATCTCGTCCTGCGAGCGGTCTTCCTTGCTGACGACGATGTAGCCCTTCTTGGAAAACATCCACGAAACGCTTCCGGACTCGCCCAGGTTTCCACCGTACTTGCCGAGCATGTGACGCAGTTCGGCGACCGTGCGATTCTTGTTGTCCGTCTGACATTCGAGGTAGACCGCTACTCCACCCGGACCGTAACCCTCGTAAGTCATCTCCTCGTACTGCACGCCCTCGATCTCGCCCGTCCCGCGCTTGATTGCGTTCGTGATCTTGTCGTTCGGCATCGAGGCCCCACGAGCATCGGCAACGGCCTTGCGCAACCTCGCGTTCGAGTCCGGATCGCCTCCGCCCATTCGCGCCGCGACCGCGATTTCCTTCGCGAGCTTTTCGAAGGCTTTTCCACGCTTCGCGTCGAGCGCGCCCTTCTTGTGCTTGATCGTGTGCCACTTACTGTGTCCCGACATCTATCCTCCTCACGGCTTCCCTGACTGGCCCTGCGCTTTCTCGTTACCAGACGACCAGCCAATTTCGCAGCGTGATGCCAATGAATTGCACGACGAACAGCAGCACGAGCGGCGACAGATCGAGCATTCCGAACACGAGATACTTTCTCAAAGGCTTGAGGAGCGGCTCCGTGATCTGGAAGGCGTATCGAAAGAGCCGGGCACTATAACCGATGCCAAGGATGGGCAGCAAGAAACGGGCGTATACGGCAGCCATGAAGACGACCAGCGCCACCCACACCGGGACTGCGAGCAACAGCCCGAGAGTTGCGCCCCGCGGCGATGCAAACTGCCCGAGAAGCCACGCCGTGTCGCCTATCACCCAGGCGAAAAACAGCCCGTTGATGATCACGAAAGCTGCGGCAACTATCGGAAGGAAGTCGAACCGGAGCATCCGGTTGTCGAACCCGAACCGGAACGGCCGCATGAACGGCTCGGTGACCCTGCGAAGGAGGATCATCGCCTTGCCGAAAGGGTTCACCTGAAGCCAGTTCAGGAGCATTCTCAGCAGTAGCAGCGCACCGATCGTGAACGTGAGGATCGTGACCGCACGCGCGAGATACCACAACAGAAGGACAACGAGCAGAACGAGCGACATGCCGGGGATTCTACACCGCGACTGAGCCAGGGCCGCCACATGGACGGCCGGGCGACTGTCGACTTACAATGGGCGGACCAGGTTCCGACACTTACCGTCAGGCATTGCCGAGATTGCGACTGTAACGTAATGCCCCGTTTCCTACGTTCGCAGGAGATTCGGCTTGAACGTCATCCGCCCCCTGAATCGCGGCGCCCGCTTGCTGCTCGAAGTCCTTGGAAACAAGGCTCCGAGAGCCACCGCGTACCGTCTGGTCTCGCGCCTCGCTCCCCTCGCACTCCGAAGAAAAGGGAGGCGTCTGGCGGGCGACACCCGAAGTGCGTTTCCGGACCGGCAACCGGAATGGATTGCCGACGTGGTTCGCCGTCAGCAGATCCACCGCGCCTGGGTGGCCCTGGACAGGATAGTGTTGTCGAGCATGACCGACGAAGAGATACTCGAACTCGTGGATCCGCAGGATGTCGTCGCAGCACGCAGCGTGATAGACGAGGCGCTCGACGGCGGTAAGGGATGCCTGATGCTGTCGCTGCATCTAGGCAGGCCACTGCTCGGAATGCGGCTGTTTCCCCTGCTCGGTTATCCGTGCACCGTGCTCGTTGCGGGCACGACGCGGTCACTCTTCGAGGGCGGTGGCCGCGGTTCGGCGATCAAGCGCGATATCGAGTTCCTGCAGGCGAACGACAAGTCGAGCGCCCGGCGTATCGTGCGGGCGCTCGGGCGCAATCGGCTCGTCTTCGTCCTGCTTGACGGAGGGATCGCGATCAGGCGGTGCAACGCCAGGTTTCTGGGACGCGACCTTTCGATTCCGGACGCTGTTCCGCGCTTCGCGCAAATGTCCGGAGCTGCGGTGATCGCGGCTGTGATCCTCACCGAGCAGCCGTTGCGCTTTCGGGTACGGCTCGATGCGGTGGAACCGGGTCGATCGGATGAATCCCCTCGAGAGCTGGCGGATAGAATGCTCACGCCACTCGAAGCCGCCGTGCTGCAGGACCCGGGTCAGTTTTACGGCATCAACCGGATGTTCCGCGACTCCACTCGGGCGCAAGCGTCTGATCTGGCCGGCGAGTCGCCGGCTGACCGGGATACGTGAAATTCCTGAGCGGAGGACGAGCTCCGGGCTCGAGGCGGGGCATGCCGGACGGCAATGAGCCGGCATCCGGCCCCGTCGTTCGAAACGCCGCCCGATTCATGGCGGGCGACGTCGTGGACCGATTGCTTGGCTTTGCTTTCCTGGCTGCGGCGCTGCGCCTTTACGGCGTTGCCGACTACGGCACGTACGTTGTTGGGCTGACGGTCTTCCAACTCGTGCGAACCCTGGTCGGATTCGGCCTGGGCCGCAGCATCATGAAGGAGACAGCGGCAGGAACGGCAATTGGGGATCCTGGTCGCGTAAAGGGTGCGATCCTTTTGGGAATGGCGCTCAGTTCGGTCTTCTCGCTGATCGCGGCCGCGGTGCTGGTGGCTGGAGCGGACAGGATCGCCGAGTTCGCATTTCCCTCGCAGACAGGAGTCTCGACCACATTGACGGTATTTGGAGTTCTCACCCCGCTCTATGCCGTCAACTTCGTTCTCTTGCAGGCCTTCTACGGCGCCGGGCGAATCCGCGACATGGTCCTGGCGAACAGCTTCATCGAGCCCGCGGTGAGACTCGCTGCATTGTTGTCATTCTTTTTGGCCGGTTCCAGCGGCGCGTTCGCCCTGCCGGCGGCCTACTTTGTCGCTCTCGGGGCCAGCACGGTGTTTGCGGGCGCGAGGTTCGCGGGCCGCGTGTGGCCAGAGTTGTCGGCCGCCCGGTCCCAGTTCGATCTTCGCGAGACTCTGTCCTTCGCCTTTCCGGTGATGCTCACCGATCTGTTCTCGCGTGGACTTCGCAGCCTCAACACTTTTCTGTTTGCAGCGTTTCGTACTGCGCCTGAGGTTGGAATCTTCGACATCGCGATCAAGCTATGCGGGGTCGCGTTCTTTTTCACCAGCTCGCTCGTGACTGCGTTTCGTCCGCGCATTGCCGGGCTCATCGCGCAGGAGCGGCTCGATGATCTTTCGCGCGAGACCCAGGCGTACACACGCTGGATCTTTTCTTTCGCAATTCTGCCGCTCGGCTTTCTGATCGTATTTCCCGATCTCGTGCTCGAGCTGGCAAGTCCGGACTTCGTATACGCCGCGACGGGCGTTCGCATCCTTGCGTGCGGGGTGCTCGTCGCACAGTCGGGCGGCCCGCTGGCCGCGCTGCTGTTGATGTCGGGCAGGTCGAAGCAGGTCCTGTACGCAATGGTCTCGGCGGCCAGTGTCTATACGATCGCCTCCATACAGACAATCCCCACGTACGGCATCGACGGAGCGGCGGCCGCCGCGACTGGCACGGTTCTGCTGGCCGTGCCGATAGCGGCCGTCTACGTTAGACGAACCGTAGGCGTCTCGACACACGGCCCGGCGATCTGGAAGCCGATTCTGGCAGCCGTCGTTGCCTTCGCCGTCGCCATCGCCATATCCACGCTGATCCAGGCCGGCCCCCGATTGACGGTGGTGGTACTGGCGGCCGTCGCCACGTGCATCTACGCGGGGGCGTTGCTTGCATTCGGAGTCGACCCGCACGATCGGGAACTGCTCGGGAGCATCGCTGGCGTGCTCGCGAGAAAGCTTCGGCTCCCTGGAGCTCGCCGGGCGGCTCGCAAAGCGAGAGGCGCGCATAGAGCGGCGGACGACACGTCCGTCGAGTAGGAACTGAACTGTGGGTGAATGCTCGAGCGGAGTTCATCTCCGTGCTTCGCACTGACAGGGCAGGCCTAAACTCGGAATCCGTCGAACCTTGAATCGACGGCTTACGGGGGAGTCTCTTGAGGGACGATAGTCTCGCCCGCACTGGCCGCCCCCGCACACGTCTCGCACGCACTGTCGCCATACACGTCTCGCCCGCACTGGCGGTCCGCGTGCACTAGGTCATCCTCCGCGACCGCGGAGCGGTCGATAAAATAGCCGTGGGTCGCGCGTGGGCGAGCGCAGCGAGCAAGCGC
>JAJTWZ010000151.1 GCA_021463145.1 Blastocatellia bacterium
TGCGGCCGCCGGACAGGCCGTAACTCGTTGATTTTGTGGCAGTGCGAGCGGTGGCCGGGTTTAGGGGGACAGCTGGGCCGCTCGCGTTTCAAGGATCGGCGTCGGCACCCGGAGCCGTCAGTATAGAGCAGCCTCGGAATCAATACAAGAAGCCAACGGGAGAAGACGGAATACAACGTATTATCAAATGTGTCGGGCGTTTGCAGTGCCCGCGGGGCCACACTGGCGTTCCACGGCGGCCGGCCACTCCACCCGGACATGTCCCGCGGACCGCCTCGTGGCCCGCGATTTGCACGGACCCGCAGCGAGCCCGTCGGGCCGGCCAAGGAGGATGACAACGTGGACATTCAGACGCACCCGGCGCTCAGACGGGCAATCGAGTTTCTGAGTTCACAATGCGATGGAGCCAGATCGCACGACGACAGGGGGTTCTCGAAGACCGACGCCGCATACGGCCACCGCATGGCCGTGGAGATGCAGTTCAGGGAGCTCGACGGCTTCGAGCAGATCGTCATCCGCGACATCGCCCTCAAGTACACGAAGACACAGCTCGAGCGCGTGGGCATCGATCTGCCGACCGCCGGGCAGCTGCGAGAGTATCTCGGGCCCGAGTGGGCCACGGTCGAGGCCGACACCGGCACCCGCTCGCAGGTACTCAAGCGGTTGCGGCAGGCCGAGGAGGATCGCAAGCCGAAGCCCCCGGAGGTGACCATACTGGCAAATGCCGACGGCGACCGGCTCTACGCCAGGATCGAGGGCCGTCAGAAGCGCTTTGGCGAAATCCTTTCCGCTATCAAGTCGCTCCCGTACGCCGACCGTTTCTTTGCTGGCGCCATGCAGGCCTGGGCAATCAGGCCCGAAGCGGCAGCCAGACTTGCCGAGGCGCTCGGCGACTTCCGGGTCGAATGGACGGCGGCGGCGGCCGAACGCCGCGACAACGCTCCGCCGCCGCCCCCGGTAGCGCCGGAAATCGACGAGAATGCGACCGAACCCGAGGTGACGATCACGCTTGTGGACGGCAGGGTGCACGTATCCTTTGCCGGATGCCCTCGAGATCGGATGCTCAACCACATAGCCTCGGTCAAGTCGATACCTGGCGCGCGCTTCGTCAACCACCCGGTCAAGCACTGGGAACTGCCCGCAGCGAAGGCGCCCGATGTTGCCAGCGCCTTTCCCGAAGCCCGTGGCGCAGAAGAGATCAGGGCGCAGATCAGGGCGCAGGTCGAGGGGCAGGCCGAGGCCGAGGCCGCAAGGCTCGAGATGCTCGCAAAACTCAACGCGAGCCTCGACGCGCGTATTGCGGCCCCGGTCGTGGGTCACAAGCTCAGGGAGTTCCAGATCGAGGGGATCCGGTTCGTCTTCTCCTGCATCGGCCGCGACGGAATGCGCGGAGCTCTCGTTGGCGACGACATGGGCCTCGGCAAGACGCTTACGGGTCTCGTCATCGCCGATGAACTTCGCAAGCAGACGGGTGCCACGATATTTGCGCTGACGAAGGCGAGCTGTCTCGACAACTGGGCCATCGAATCGGCGCGTGCCGACATTCCCACCGAGATCTTCTCGCACGACTTCCGCCGGATACCGGCGCCTCTCGAGGACGCAAAATACGCGGTGCTTATCGACGAGTGTTTTCCTGGCGATACACAGGTCGAGACCGATTCGGGACCGATGTCAATCGCGGAGATTGTCAACGGAAGGCTACCTCTTTCTGTATGGTCCTTCGACAATGACCGACAGCGTCTCGAGCTCAAGCCGGTTACGCGATATGTGAAGAAGCATCTCGTTGGGGACCTGTTTCGGGTGCACCACGAGTGCGGTTCGTTCACAGCGACTGGCAACCACAGGATCTGGACCGAAGAACATGGCTACAGAGAAGTACGTGCGCTCGATGGTGGAGAGACATTGCGCGTTCTGGAAGTGCCAGAAAGCCTTTCTTACCCCAACGAAGGGGACGACGACGGCGCGCTACTGCAGCCGTTCGTGCGCGAGATCAGTGGGCTGGTCTCCGAGTGCTTCCGAGCGGATGCGGCGACAGAATCCCATGAGAGACCCTGTGGTGCGCGATCACATGCGGGCGGCACTCACGGGGAGGACCTTCCTGGCTCGCGGTGGGAACGGGAAGGGTTCAAGGCGGCAGTGGGCAGTTTCGGAGCCTACTGGTCTGCCAGTCGAAGTGAGCATATTGACCGCACGGGTCAAGGGCCGGTTCGCGTCCCTGCCCGCAGCATACAAGGTCGATCTCGGCCATCGACCGACACGGACCGCAATCGAGATCGACGGAAAGTCCCATCGGACACAGAAGTGGAAGTTTCTGGATCGGCGCAAGACCGAAGTCTTGGAAGCTCTCGGGTGGTGCGTGTTGAGATTCTGGAACGAAGAGGTCGATACGGACCTGGAGACGGTGGCAAGGAAGATCCAGTCGTCTATAACCTCGAGGTCGATGGCCATCACAACTACATCGCAAACGGAGTCCTGGTCTCCAACTGTCATGCGTTCAAGAACCCGAAGGCGAAAAAGACGGCCGCGCTGCTAAAGCTCGTCGAGCACCCGAATTGCATTGCGGCCATTCCGATGTCCGGGACGCTCAACGAGAACGGCCGTGCCATAGAGTTCCTCGTCCCGTTGCGCACGATAAACCACGAGATCGTCCGTGACGAACGGGCGTTCAGACGGCGGTACTGCAACTCGCGGACGACCTCGATCAAGCACACACGCGGGCGACGGATCGATCACGCCCGCACGAACGCGGCCGGGGCGGCGCACCTGGCGGAACTCTACCGGCGCATCAAGCCGGTCCTGCTGCGCCGGCTCAAGTCCGATCCGAAAATCGGCCTCGAACTCCCATCGAAGACCCGCATATTCCAGGCATGGAGCCCCTCGCCCGAGATCCGGGACGCCTACCTGGCCGAGCTCGCCAGACTGCGCGAGGTCTATGAGCAGCGGGTGGCCGAATCGGAGACCCGGAGGGCACAGGCGGCCGCGATACGCGCGACCGTCGAAGCGGAAGTCGAGTCAGGCCCGTTCTCGGTCGAAGAGTGGCTGGCCTGGGCCAGTGCTGCAGCCGCTCCTGGCAACGCGAACCGGACGGTCCTCGAAGCCGCAATCGACGGCAATCTCGTCGGAGACGACACCCTCGTTCGCATTCCTGACAATAGCCCCGCAAAGCTCGCAGACGCCGAGTGGTATCCGGACTTCGAGATCGAGCAGTGGGCCGCCGGCACGGTCAAACAGCTCCTGGACGGGACGATATCGAAAGAAGGCGCGGCGCTTGTCGCGCTTACCCATATGCGGCATGCCGCGAGCCGGGCCAAGATCTCAACGGCCATCGAAGTCGTCGACGAACTGCTCGGGCAGGGCCGCCGCCCGGTCGTTTTCTTCGACTTTGCGGATACGGCTAATGAGTTTGCCGAACACTACGGGGTCCCGTGCCTTACGGGCGAAATGGCCGCCGAGGGGCGCGACGGCGACCTCGGCCCCCGGCAGAAGATGTGCGAGGACTTCAACGAAGGCCGCCTTCCGGTCTTTGTCGGTACGATCAAGGCCGGCGGCGAGGGGCTCAATCTGACGGGCGGCAGTGACTGCATACTAGTCGACCGGGCCTGGACGCCGGGCAAGGCCGTGCAGGCCGAGGACCGTATCTGGCGAATCGGCCAGACGAGGAACGTCTTCTCGATCTGGGTCCAGGCATTCGGCATCGACAGGAAGATCGATGAGTGCCTTCTTGGCAAGCAGGGGTTCATCGAGCGGATGTACACGGGAAGAGCGCGGACGCTCGAGGGCGTCGAGATGAGTGCGTCCTCTGTGCTCGACGCGGTTCTCCTTGAAATGGGGGGCAAGCGTCCTGCCGCGGCCCAGGTTCTTACCGGACAGGCAAACGAAGCTGCCCCGGAGGCGGCAGCGGCGGCCGACACCCTGCCAGCCGCCGCGACCCTGCCAGAGGTACAGGTGGCCGCCGCGGCTATCGACGCGGAAGGAGCGGCGCCCGATCCGGCCGGTCCGGCCGAACCGGTCGGCGCGCCGTACCGGGCCGCAGAGCCGTACACGGGCAGTCAGGGAATCGACATCGATGGTTTCGGCGGGCCGATCGAGAGTGGGTTTGCCGCAGCCCTGACCATACCGAAACTTGAAGCTCCGGGCGGCTGGCAGGCATATGAGGGATTTACGGTCCGCGAGCAGCTCCGCCACAGGTCGGGCACCCTGGTGCTTCTCGGCTCCGATGCCATCGACGGCGACCGGCTGGCGCTGCTTGTCGCCCGCGTCAAGGGCCCCGGCGTCTGCGAGATAATCACCCTGATGGTGGCAGACTCGCAGTGGCGTCGGCACGTCTTCACCACTGACGGCACTCGTCTCGGCCTTCCGGAGCCGCACCAGGCCGCTACGGTTGGAGAGGCCGGGTTCGCGGCCGAGTATGCGGCCGTAATCGACGCCGTCATTCCTCATCTTGGCGCCATCTACGAAGGCGCGCCGCAGATTGCGAACCTGCTCTCCTGGCAGCGGGAGATGGTACAACCCGGCGCGACCCAACCGCAGAGCGAAGTCAGCGCGAGTGCGCCGAAGGAACTCACGATAGGAATGTAGGGAGGCAACGTCATGATTGGAGGCCAGGAAGTTCGACTGGAGCATCGTAACCAGCGCGTGGTATTTGCCGCAGGCAGCGACGGCATGCAGATGTGCGTACTCGACGCGACATCGGGCGACGAATGCGACGCAGGCGACGAACTCGATTTCTACGGACACGACATGATCGCCGACGTGGTAGGCGACGAACCGATCGACTCGCCTGGTATCTATGTCTGGGAAGGCCAGCTGAAAAGCTCGGGCGAGACGACCCGGGGCGCAGACGGCGCCGTCCGGCCCATCATGCTCTGGGACGGTCGCGTGCGCCGGGCGCTGCCGGAAGAACTGCTCGAGATCAATGGCGATCTCGTCGAAAGCCCGTACGCCGAACAAGTCGAACAGCCGTGATTGACCCGGTGCGCGACAAGCCCCGCCGCGGTTCAAGGACCCGTTTGACATCCTCCCCGGCCTGAAGGCCGGAGGGGATGTCAAACGCTGCCGACTCACCGCCTGCCTGGTGGGCCCGTCCGGCGATCTCTTCGATATTGGGCGCGATAGGCTGCTCCTCGTAGCTTATGCGCCAGGGAGCGGAGCCGCGACACCTCGGCCTCGAGCTCGCCCAAACGATCCGCGAGCGACTTCGCGATGTTGTCGAGTCGAAGGTGGATCTGTTCCAGGTCGCCGCTCTTCCAAACCTGCTCAAATCTGAACATGGTCTGGATCGGGGGCAATCACGCCGCCGATCTTTATGATCGGCGTCCCGTACCCGGGACTCCCGTT
>JAJTWZ010000152.1 GCA_021463145.1 Blastocatellia bacterium
GTTTCGCTGGAAGAAGTTCCCGGGCCCGGGGTTGTAGATCCCCACCGTGTCCGTTCCGTCGTTGTTCCAGTCTCCCGAGATCGGGATCGACCCCGGCTGGCCGAATCCTATCGTGATGTCCGCTGTCTTGCTAGGGGACAGGCTTTCCTCGCGACGTCAGTTGACGCGTAGCAATACTGTCCCTGGCGGCCACAAGTCACTAAGCCTACATCGGTTATGGCGAAGGAAGCCTGTCCCCGTCAATTTGTCCCCGTCAATTTGCCACCATCGCACGGCGCGCCGTCTCGCGCGCGGAGGCGGAGGCGTTCGCGCGCCGCATGGCGCCGCTCACGCTCGCGAACGTGCGCGACGCGGCGCGAGGCCAGATCGACTTGCTCAACGCGATCGTCACGCGATGGCGCGCGACGCTGACGGCCGACGAATGGTCGCGACTGCACGTCGTGATCATGGGCGTACACATGGCGCGCGACGGCGAGCTCGCGCAGCAGTACTTCGTGCGGCTGCTCGGCGAGCCGGGTGAAGGTCGCCGCGTCGTCTACGCCGAGGGGATCTTCGACGAAGCGCGCGCGCTCGACCTGCTCGGCACGCACGTGCTCGACGGCCGCGCCGGCACGGCGTTCTTCGGCCACGATCTGCGAATGCACCGCGACATCCTCGCGGACGCCGCACGCGAACGCCTCGACGAGCTCGCCGTCGGCCCCTGACTCGACGAGTCGTATCCCCGCCTCCGTCACCGGCAACTCGCGTCCTGCACGTCGCCCCGGCGGGTCCGTCCGTTTGCCGTACAGCTTGACGCCCCGCGACAGCCTGCGCTACTTTCCTCGTTCCTGAAGTGCATTTCATTTTCAATTCGTGCAAACCGCTGCGTCTCGTGGAGCACGGATCCCACTTCCCAGCTGACCAGTCGACCCGTCCGCGACTCCGGGCCACCACGATCGAGAAATCCGTTATGAATCTTTCCTACCGAGCCTTCTCCCTCCTCGTTTCCTGGGCCATCGTGGTCCTCCTCGCCAGTGCCCCGACAGTTCTTGCTCAGAAGTCGACCACCGCCATCACCGGCCACGTGTTCGACCAGGACGGCGCCGTGCTTGCCGGCGCCGACGTGCGTCTCGTGGAGGCGTCGACGGGCTTCACGCGGCAGGCGAACGCGGACGAGAACGGTGCGTTCCGGTTCGAAACACTTCTCATCGGAAGCTACGAACTCGTCGGGTCGGCGCAGGGATTCGGGACCACGTCGCGCAAGCTCAATCTCAACGAGAACTACACGCGGAACTTCGATCTGACCCTTCAGCCCGAAGGCGCGAGCGAAGTCGTCAACGTCACGTCCGCGAGCGAAGCGTTCACCGCCGACGTCACGTCGACCGGCACGAAAATGGAGCTTCCGATCCGCGACATTCCCCAGTCGATCCAGGTCGTGACACGAAAGCTCCTCGACGAACAGCAGGCGATCACGATTGCCGATGCCGTCCGCAATGTCAGCGGCGTCACGCAGGCTCCGACGTTCTTCGGGCATGCGGATCACTTCGTCATCCGCGGCTTCGAGCTCGACCTCGCGAACAGCTACTTCCGCGACGGATTCAAGTACGACCAGCTCGGGTTTCAGGAGACGGCCGACGTCGAACAGGTCGAAGTCCTCAAGGGGCCGGCCTCGGTGCTCTATGGCCGGAGCGAGCCCGGCGGCATCGTCAACATCACGTCGAAGACACCGTTGCAACATCACTATTTCGCGCTCGAACTCGAAGGCGGCAGTTTCAATCACTATCGCGGCACGTTCGACGCATCCGGTCCGCTGCTGAAGAACAAGAACCTGCTCTACCGACTCAACGGCGTCTATCAGGATTCGGACCACTTCCGCGACTTCGTGTACTCGGAGCGCAAGTACATCGCGCCCCAGCTGCTCTGGCGGATCGCCGAACGCACGAACGTGACGTTCGACGGCGCGTTCCTCCGCGAGATCGGCAACACCGACTTCGGCACCGTCGGCGAGGGTGACCGGCCCGCCGACCTTCCGTGGCGGATCTACCTGAACGAGCCGTGGGGCAAATACAAGTACCAGAGCCGGCAGGGCGGCTACATCTTCAACCACGTCTTCAACGACCAGTGGTCCGTTCGAAACGCGCTCCGATACACGAGCTTCAACTGGTACTACTACGACACGTACCAGAGCTACTTCCTCGAGCCGAACCAACTCGTCCGCTACATCGAAGACTGGGACTATCCGCGCCGCAATTTCTCGTCGCAGACCGACGTCCAGGGCGGCGCGAAGTTTTTCGGGGTGGAGCACAAACTCCTGTTCGGCTTCGAGTATGCGCGCAACAGCAACATCGGCAAGGGCAAGTACGCGGAGCTTCCGCCCATCGACATCCACGACTTCGAATACCTGTCGGCAACCCCGCCGCCGGTCGATCTCTATCTGAACCCGAACGCCTCGTTCTATGACGAGGTCGACGGCTCCACTTTCTATCGCACATTCGGCGGGTACGTGCAGGATCAGATCACGTTCCATCCGAAGCTGAAGGCGCTCGTCGGAATGCGCATCGACGACTATCAGTCGCACGCTATCGACGACTCATTCGCTTACGGAATCACGGACATCGAGCAGGACGACTCTGCCGTGAGCCCGCGACTCGGTGCGGTGTATCAGCCGACCGACAGCCTGTCGTTCTATTTCAGCTTTGCCAAGTCGTTCAGCCCGAGCTATCCCACGGTGCAGAACATCCAGAGCGAACCATTCGAGCCGACCATCGGGACGCAGTACGAGGGTGGGCTCAAGACGGATCTCGCGAACGGACGCGTCACCGGGACCATGTCGATCTATCGCGTGACGCTCAGCAACATCATCACGACCGATCCGCTCGACCCGCGCAACTCCGTGCAGATCGGCGAGCAGCGTGCCCGAGGCGCCGAAGCCGATTTCTGGATCAAGGCGGCCACGAACTGGAACGTGTCGGTTGCGTACGCCTTCAACGACGCGATCGTGTCGAAGGACACGATCTACCTGGTCGGAAGCGACATCCCGAACGCGGCGCGCCATCTGGCGAGCATCTGGACCGAGTACTCGTTCCGGGACGGGAGATTCCGTGGACTGAGCGTGAACGGCGGCATCTCGGGGCAGAGCCGCCGCGTCAGCGCGCTGACCGGGAATACGCCGGACGTGACCGCCGGATACCCTCCGGTGGTCCTCATCGGGTTCACGCGAACCGACATCGGCGCGTCCTACGAGTTCGACGCGACCGACCACGTCTCGTACCGCTTTCAGTTCAACGTCAAGAACCTGTTCGACGAGCGCTACTACGAGTCGGGTCGCAGCAACTTCCTGATCATGTCGGCGTTTCCGCGCACCTATCAGGCCAGTATCCAGTTCTCGTTCAAGTGACCGACGAGGCGACACGAGAACCGACACCGAAACCGAAGCGCTCGAACGCGCGCTTCTATCGCGTCGTCTGGCGGTGGCACTTCTATGCCGGACTGATCGTGCTGCCGATCCTCGTGACGGCGGCGATTACGGGCGGGCTCTACGTCTTTCGAGACGAGCTCGAACCCCTTATCTACTCGGAACTGCAGGTAACGCCCGGCCCGACGACGGTACCGTACGCCACGCAGCTCGAGCTTGCCCGCGCCGCCGCAAATCCCGGGTCGACGGCCACCGGCTTCTTCATCCGCGAAGACCCGACGCGCGCCGTCGAAGTCTCGTTCTCGCAGGAAGACTCCGACGCGTTCACCTACGTCTACGTCGATCCGTACGCCGGCGCGGTCACGGGCCAGATCGCCTACGGATCGTCGATCTTCGACATCGACCTCGAGATCCACCGCAACCTGTTCACGGGCACGATCGGCCGCTACGTCGTCGAGCTCGCCACGAGCTGGGGCGTGATCCTCCTCGTCACAGGCGTGTATCTCTGGTGGCCGCGCGGGAAAAAGAAGGTCGCGGGCGTCGCGTACCCCCGAGTGAAGGGGAAGCGCTACGTGCTCTGGCGCGACTGGCACGCCGTTCCCGGTGCGTACTTCGCGATCTTCGCGTTTCTCGTCATGGGCACCGGGCTCTTCTTCACGCAGCTCTTTGCGGAGGGGTACGACGCGGTTGCGAAGGCGACGGATTCGTACCCGGCGAGCTTTGCAACACCCCCGGTGTCGACGGTTCCCGAGAACGGAACGCCGCTCACGATCGACGACGTGCTCGCGATTGCCTGGCGCGAGCAACCGGAGCGCGAGGTGTACGTGGGTCTTCCGGCCGGCCCCGAAGAAGCGTTCTCGATCTACGCCGGGAAGAATGACAGTCCGACGCGGGTCTCCCAGTACTACGTCGACCAGTATTCGGGCGACATCCTCGACACGATTCGATGGCAGCACCTGTCGGCAATGATGAAGGTGTCGATTTCGGCCTATCCCATTCATGTCGGCTCGATTTACGGACTCACGACGAAAGTCCTCGCATGCCTGACGTGTGTCGTGATCATGGCGAGCGGCATCACCGGGGCGGTGATGTGGTGGATGCGCCGGCCGAATGGACGCACGGGATTTCCGAAGAAGCCGTCAGACCACACGCCAGCGCTCTGGCTCGTGCTCCTCATCTGCTTCCTCGGTGTGCTCATGCCGGCGGCCGGTGCCTCGATGCTGCTCATCCTCGTCGGCGACTGGGGCTGGTCGAAGTGGCAGAAGGGATCCGAACCGCCGACGACGCTCGACATCTGACATCTCGCAGGTATTCGGACGACCCGGCGGCGATGAGATTTTCCTCCGACCTGACGAAGCTGCAGACATTGCTGAAGAGTCCGTAGCCAATTCCGGAGCCCGAGTTGTAGACCGCCTCGTTGTTGAGGGCTACACTCGCGGCCGAGAACCGTTGCGATTCGGCGTGCCTTCGGAATGATCCTTCCGAATGGTCACACCCTTCGAAGAGGGAGGGCGTCGAGCCCATGAACGCACGGAGTTTCAATCGAAAGGCGAAAGCAGCCGCTTGTCTGCTCGCCTTTGCCATGGCGGCACTCCCGTCGGAGAGCCGGCAACTGCGTGACCTGACGGCAAGAGTGCGTGGCGGGTGAGGCCTGGCGTACCGGTGCGGGGTGCTTGAACGAATTGGGTCTGGACAAGTCGGTCGAAACGGCGTA
>JAJTWZ010000153.1 GCA_021463145.1 Blastocatellia bacterium
CGCGACCCACGGCTGCTATGAAACACAGCCGTGCGCTGACGCCTGCACTCCGCCCGTTTCATTCCAGGGGGGACGCCGCAGGCGTGTGGGGAACTATTATATCGACCGCTCCGCGGTCGCGGACTCGCCGCGCGTGACCCACGAAACACATCTACACCTTTCCCGTGACTGGCGACAATTAGAATGTCCCGCCCGCCCGCCCGCCCGCCCGCCCGCCGCGCGCGTATTCTAATTGTCGCCGATCACCGCGGACCCGAAACGCTGCTGGTTTCGTCCCAGGGTGTACGCCGCAGGCGCGTGGGGAACTGTTATGAAACACGGCCGAGTGCTGACGCCTGCACTCCGCCCGTTTCATTCCAAGGGGTGCGCCGCAGGCGCGTGGGGAACTATTACATCGACCGCACCGCAGTCGGAGAGGATGCCCGAGTGTAAGGGAACGTCCTGTACGGCCGAGAAGGTCGTCTCTCGGGAAGGTCCTCCGTAAGTCCTTGATTGCAAGCCCTGTGGATTCCGAGTTTCAGGCCGCCCTATCAGTGCGAAGCTCCGAGATGAGCTCCCTTGCATGCGCAGGTCAGCCGGCGTCAACGGGTAAGCCCTGTCTCGTCAAGCGCTACCTTGAAGTAGATCTCGGCAACCGGAAGGAAACAGCCCACCGAACTCAGCTCGACCTCGTCAGTAGGATCGTTCGTCTCATGCAGGACCCACGAACCGTCTTCCTGTCGCACGAACCGCTCAACGTGGATCCTATCCTGGGCGACAAGAAGGTACTCCCGAAAGGACGGATTCGAGCGATACCTCTCGAACTTCTCACCGCGATCGTAGTTTTTTGTAGAGTCCGACAGGATCTCGACGACCAGCAGGGGATTCGTTAACGTGTCGAGTTCGCCGTCGACGAAGCGCGGCTCGCCGCATACCACTACGACATCGGGATAGGCATAGAGACCGTCCTTGCTCGCTCGTACACGAAGGCCGGTAGAGTAGACCAGACACGGCTTGTCGCGAAGGCGCCCCCGTAACTCGCCACTCACATTGCCAACGATCTGCACGTGTCGATGCGAGGCGCCGCCCATCGCATAGATCACGCCGTCGAGGTACTCGCTCTTCGTATCTGACGCGCGTTCGAGAGCCAGGTACTCATCCTCGGTGTAGCGACGCTCCGGATGTGTCGACACGGTCAACTCCCTCTCGATAGTGCGGCTCTGAGGGTACCACAGCCGCGCAGGCCGGCTAACGTCAAGCATCAGCGGGCGCGCGCGACGGCGCCAGGGGTGCAGGCCGAGCTCACGCTGCGCGCTCTCAAGCTCCCCCATAGGTTGTCGATTCCAGGTTCGACGGATTCCGAGTTTCAGACTGCCCTGTCAGTGCGAAGCAATGAGACGAACTTCGCTGCAAGCAATAGCGGCCGCGGACGACTGCGTCAAGGGAACGGAACTTGTTCCTGCCAACCGCGCCTCGAGCATTGTCCGGCGTTCGCGTCGCTCCATTCGGACACGGTAACGCAGATGGACTGCCGATTCGCCGCACAGCACGTCTCAGCGAGATCATCGGGGCGATCGGTCACGAAGACAGGCAACTCCAATGAAACCGGCGTGCAAGCTGCGGCAATCGGCTGGCGCGGCCGCCGAACGAAAGCCCGCATTACGCGGCTGTCGCAACCGTTCGCGGCCGCCAACGGCTGGCTGCTGCCGGACCGCGGTCCAGCGCCGCGATCGACAGGCTGCGGGTGAGTTACCGCTTCTTCCCGCCGACACCGGGCAATGCCGTGATCGCAGTCATCCACGCTGCGATCTGACGTTCGTCGATGTCGTCGACGGATCGCAGCTCCACCCCGCGAGTAGACTTTCCCATCGCAATCGGTGTCACGGGCGGCACAGGCTCGAGCGTTGCGCCGTTGACGAACATCAGCTTCACGTGGCCGGCGAATCCGCCGCAGCTGAAACACCATCCGTCGCCGACGCCATAGTAAGACATTCCCCATTTAACGGAGCGCTGGAGGCCGGGAAGCGTCCTGGCTGCGAGAGCATCGATACGTTCTGCGATGCCGCGCTGCGGTTGCGGCAGGCTGGCGATGTAAGCGAAGACCGGTTCGTCGCCGGACGCAGCCTTCGCGCCGCTTGCCTTGCCGGTCAGCATGGATTCTGGCAGAGGCGTCGATACCCTTGTTCGTAAAGTCTCGCGCTTTGACTGTTTCTTATTCTCGAGAGTCGTGGGCTTGTCAGTCTTTCGGGCGGGCACGCCGGCCTCCTGCAACTAGAAAATGTCCGCGCCGAACGCGCAGGCTCGGCGGGAGGATGACCGTCGTCTACTCTACAGCATCTGTGCTCACAACCGAGTGGAGCAATTCGTGCAATCACAGGTGCGCCGTGGGAGACCAACACGGCCGCGGACGATTCCGCGACAGTCCGAACGCGACCCAATACACGCGTAGCCTGGGGGTCGCCGTAGCGAGCGCGCCCGTGCGACGGCGTCCCCCGGATACTGCGTCGAAACGATCGCGTCCACGAAGGCGGCCGAGCCCTCGCGGCCTCGAAAGATCTGGCCGCCAGCGTGCGCGAATTCGATCCAGCCGGTGAGACTTGTTCTCGGCGTTCAGGACTCGCGCGAAGCGCGTAGAGCATCGCTCCAGGGTCACATTACGCCGGAGGAACTTTGTCCGAACGCTCCAACACCGCCGCATAGAACCCGTCCGTCCCGTGGCGGTGCGGCCAGAGCTCGAAGTACTTGCCATCCCCGGCCGCCGCTCGCGCCGCATCGTACTCCGGCCCTTCCGGAAACGCTTTCGCCGCCGGAACGACGCCAAACTCGGGATGCCGTTTCAGAAACGCCCTAACCGGCGCCCCGTTCTCGTCGTCGAGGATCGAGCAAGTCGCGTAAACGACGCGACCTCCCGATGCAACGTAACCCGAGGCCTGCTCGAGCAGATCGCCCTGGACGATCGCAAGCCGCTCGATGTCGTCCTCGTCGATTCGGAAGGTGATGTCCGGCGACCGCCGCACCGTTCCGAGACCCGAGCACGGCGCGTCGACGAGAACACGGTCGAACTTCCCCCCGAGGCGCGAGACGACGTCGGCGAACGCGTCTTCCGACTCGACGAGCCTGACGTTCTGCAACCCCGACCGGCGCACCCGCTTTCGCGCTCGTGTCAGCTTTCGCGGATCCGAATCGTATGCGATGACCTCGCCCTTTCCCTGCATCAGCGCTCCGAGGTGCAGCGTCTTACCACCGGCGCCGGCGCACAGGTCGAGCACGCGGTGGCCCGGTTGCGGCGCCACGATGTGACCGATGAGCTGACTGCCTTCGTCCTGGACCTCGAACAGGCCGGAACGGAACGCCTCCGTCGCAAAAACGTCGTGCGTGCGGGAAAGATTGAGCGCATCCGGCGACAGCGCACACGGCTCGGAGCCGATGTGCTCGGCCGCAAGCGCCGCCGCGACTGACTCGCGCGATCCGAGCACCGTGTTCACACGTACGGTAAGCGGTGGCTCGTCGTTAAGCGCCGTCATCGCGGACGAAACCTCACGGGGGAACTTCGTCCTTACGCGGTTCACTACCCACTCCGGGAAGCCTAGCCGCTTCGCAAGCCAGGTTCCCGCCTTGGAGCGATAGTTCGGCAGTCCGCGCTTCTCGTCGAAAAACTTCGCAAGCGCTTCGACCTCCGGCCTGCGCAGCCGGAAAGCCGTCGCGATGACGTCGAGCGTTTCGGGTCGCTTCCAGCGCTGCGCGTCGAGCAGGGCGAACGCGATCGCCTGCGGTCCGGGGGCCATCGGCGCCAGTTCGCGCGAGCGATCGGCGAGGTCCATCAACTCGTCGAGGTACAGGCCGCGACGCAGAGCAACGTACGCAAGAGCCGCGGCCTCGCCACGTGCCGAAGAGTGCTTCGGAGGCCGGGCCTTGAAGTCGCGGGCTATGACCAGATCGGCCGGCGCGGAGGACTGTCGTACCAGCGCGTAAAGCTCGGCCGCACGCCGGACGGCCTCGAGTGAGGGCTGCAATGGTGAAGGTGACGTTGGGCGGCGCACGGCGCGGAGTCTACCACGCCGAAATGGCGACCAACTCTCAGGCCAATCTCGTCTCCGTGAGCCGGCAACGAACGATTGCCGGGCGAAATGGCGCCGATCGCAGGCCTCACAATCCGGACGCGGGCGGCCGGGCCGGCTTGTTCCATCCCGCTTGCCAAGCGTACGATCGGCCTGTTGCCCCCGCTCGACGCCCCTCGAGCACGCCAGCCGATCAGGATGTAAAGATCATGCGATACCTTCGACGGTTTTTCTGCGTCGTCGTCGCTCTCTCTGCGGTTGTCGCCACCGCTCCCGTGCGATCCCGCGCACACGAGGAACCCCTTGCGCCGTCCTTCGACGCGCCAGTGCAGAAGTGGATGCGCGGCGGCTGCGATGCCGGCGGATGCGACACCGGCTGGTACTCGTCGCCGATAATCGTGGATCTCGATCGCGACGGCAGCACGGAGGTCGTCTGGGGCGCCTATGACGTCGTCTCTCTCAACGGCACGAACGGAGCCGTCGAATGGCGAGCCACGAATGGCCAGAGAGTCTGGCCGGGAGTGGCGGTCGCGGACCTGACCGGCGACGGCACTCTCGAAGTGATAGCCGGTCGAGGCGGCGATCAGCTCACCGTTTACAACGCGACGGGAGGCGTAGTGTGGACGCGAAACCCGTTTGGCGGTGGCGAGGTCCGCACCGTTGCGGTCGCCGACTTCGAGAACGACGGGCAACTCGAGATCGTCGTCGCCCGCGCGTCTCCCGGCGGCACTCAGCAGATGTCGGTCTACGAGCCCGACGGCTCGGTGCGGTCCGGCTGGCCGGCTCGTCGGGTCGGAGAACCCGGCTTCGGCGCCGGCATGTTCAACGAGAACGTGACGGTCGGAGACCTGAACGCGGATGGTTTCCGCGAGATCATCGGTCCGACCGACACTCATTACATCACCTCATTGGATCGCGGCGGCAACCAGCTGATGGCGAATCCCATTTGGGCGCATTTAATCTTCGACGACGGGTCAAGCGGCCTCGGCGACGGGTTCCCACGGGCGTGAGCCGTAGCGCCGTTCGTGTTCGCGTGCCAGGTGGAA
>JAJTWZ010000154.1 GCA_021463145.1 Blastocatellia bacterium
TCTACGAACAGAATCTTCTCTCGGAGTACCACATCCGCTACGGAGGCTACGGCGGGATCGGCTACTACCACGTCTCGGACACGTACGTGGCGCTCTTCTCTCATTTCATCCCGTGCGGCGTCTGGGAGGCGATCTACATCATCGACGGCCTGCTCAACAACAAGTCGGACATCCAGCCGGACGTGGTGCACGGCGATACACAGGGCCAGTACACTCCGGTCTTCGGCCTCGCCTACCTTCTCGGCATTCGCCTGATGCCGCGGATCCGGAACTGGAAAGACCTCATCTTCTTCCGGCCGGACAAGACCGTCGAGTACGAACACATCGACGGGCTCTTCTCGGATACGGTGAACTGGAACCTGATCGAAACGCATCTGCCGGACATGCTGCGTGTCGCCCTTTCGATCAAGGCAGGACGCATCACGGCATCGACGCTCCTGCGAAAGCTTGGCACCTACAGTCGGAAGAATCGGCTTTACCAGGCATTTCGCGAGCTCGGACGAGCCGTCCGGACGGGATTCCTGCTCGAGTATCTCGGCGAGGAGAGTCTTCGAGCCACGATCCAGGCGGCGACGAACAAGAGCGAGGCGTTCAACGGCTTCACGAAGTGGCTGGCTTTCGGAAACGACGGAACGATCGCGGAGAACAACCGGGACGAGCAGCGGAAGATCATCAAGTACAACCACCTGGTCGCGAACTGTGTGATCTTCTACAACGTCAAGGCGCTGACCGAGCTTCTGGCGGACCTCCAGACGCAGGGGCAAGCGCCAGATCAGGCGGTTCTTTCGCTCATCAGTCCGTACCTCACTCAGCACATCAATCGCTTCGGCCGGTACAGCCTGAACCTCGACCGGACATCGAGAGCTCCGGACTACGAGGCGCTTGCGGACACCATTCGGGCGAGAAAACCAGATCGGACAACCCCGAAACGAGTGCAATTGGGCCTATGGCCGAGCCGCTCAAGCTGAAATGGCTGTTTTACGAAGGAATCGTTGCCATACCCCAAACTGACTAACACAGCTTCAGACGAACCGAACGCGTACTTCAATCGAGAACCGTCCGGCGAGTTGCTCCGCCACTCGCGGCTTCAGACGCGCCGCTAGCTCGGATGCATCGATATCCCGCGAATCCGAGAAGACCGAAACGACCCACGATGCTGTAGTGAACGTGGAGGCCTCTGCCGTACCTTCGATCGCCTTGCCTTCGCCATACTCGCTCACCCCGTCGACCTGCGATACGAGGACGCCAGCCAGCGCGCCCTCCCGTTCCAGTACGACGTGCACGTAGCTTCGAGCTCCGTCGGTGCATCGGTGGGCATCCGCGATCGCCGTTCCTTCGTTCACCTGCGTCCGAACTATCGACTCCACCATCGCAACGGCCGGATCCGTGATCGCACCGGGGCCGCCGGACGGTGGAATTTGCCCGGCCATCTCCTGCGCGCACTTTCCGTGGTGATCGGCATCGGCAGCGAATCGAATTGCAGCACGACCGGCCTGCGCCACAGTTCGATTCCCGGACGACGTCCACACGACTGCGATCGCCAAAGTCGCCGCAAAAACGAGTCCCGCGGCCGCAGCAAGTGGCATCCAGTTCCGGCGGCGACGCTCCTCGAGCGCAGTCAGCCGAAGACCGCTGAGTGTTTCCCGAAGCAGATCGTCCGGCGGCAATGCATCGGCAGAAAGCGTCGACCGGAGCGCCGTTCTTACTCGACGCCGGTCCTCGACGAAACTTGCGCATACCGTGCACGATGCAAGGTGACTCTCCGTTTCGATCGAATCGTCGCGATCGAGCTCGCCGCTTACGAATCCGTCCAGCCGCTCGATGCTCGATCCGCAATCGAATGCGTTCGTCGTCGTTGCCGTCACTCGTCCTCCTCCCCTGCCCGGACCGTCATCCTTCGCCGTTCGCCAGTTCATGTCGGCTCGAGCGCCGGATATTCCCGCGCCTTGCTCTCCGCCGCCGACTTCCTGCCGGCAATGCCATAAGCCGTCGCAAGATCCGCGAGCTCCGCGCGAAGCAGTGCGCGGCCGCGGCTCAGACGAGACATGACGGTACCGATGGGAACATCCAGCGCGTCTGCGGCTTCCCGATACGCGAGTTCGTGAACGTCGACCAGCAGGACCGCTTCGCGGTACGAGTCCGGCAGCTTTTCGAACGCTGCGTTCACGCGCTTCTCGTCGAGGTGTCCACCGATGAGCGGCTCGTAGCCGAGCGTCTCCTCGATCGTCCGCTCGTCGTCGTCGTGTACGAAGCGCAGATTGTAGCGCCACGCTTTCCGGCGGCTCTGACGGATCACGTTGAACAGAATCTTGTAGAGCCACGCCCTGCAGTTCGTCCCGGCTTCGAACCGATCGAAACTCTTCCACGCCTGCAGGAAGGTCTCCTGCACGATGTCGCCAGCGTCGGTCGGGTTTCCCAGGACGCGCGCCGCCATCCGGTAGAGCTCATTGAAGTGCGGGACTGCGGCTTGTTCGAATTCGTCGCGACGATGCTCGCTCGGCATGATGTTCCGTCCTTGGTGAGGTCTGCTTGCACGAGGTTGGTCGAGAGAGGGCGACGATCCTTACAAACAATCTGGTCGGCGCGCCGGGCGAGCTCCTGGAAGAAAAGTGGCGCAGGCTGCCGTTGGGGTTTACGGCCGGCCCGTAGTTTGCGCTCCGAGAGCGGCCCGCCACGTAGGCGCGGCTACCGTAATCGTGCGCGGCACGGCCTGAGGGGGCAGATGGCGCGGGTTGGCGCGCCGCCGCCCGGATGTACGAAACGGAAGCGGATCTCGAACGCGAGCGACGCGCCGTGTTGCCGGATCAACGCCGGCCGGCTATCGCACGGCGCAAGCGTTCGCGCGCGTCGTCCGACAGTCCGGGGCCGGAAGAGCCTGCGGCATCGCTGTTCGCAGACGCGTCGCGCGCCATCGATCGCATCAACTGGAGCTGCCTCTCGTAACGTGCGCACCACTTGCAGATGGCGAAGTGCAGGCGCTTCTGGATCCGTTCCCGTATCGAGATCGAACGCTCGTTCTGCTCGGAAATCAGCCGCGAGATTGCCTCGCACGACGGCAACCTGGCGGCGAGCCAGTAGACGCACTTCATCTTCAGTCCGCTGCGGTCGCTCATCTTCCGTGCGCCTTTCCCTTCGCGTTCATCCAGTTGGACTCCAGGCACAGACGCAGCTGCGCTCGGGCACGATGCAGGATGACCCAGAGATTCGTCGTGCTGACGTCCAGAACCTTACAGATCTCGTTCGAATCCAGATCGTCCATCTCACGCATCGTGAAGGCGGCCGCCATTCTCGGTGGAAGGACCGAGAGGCATTGCTGGAGGATTTCGCCGAACCGTGCGCGCTCCAGGATACTCGACGGATCCGCACCCCAGTCCCTCGGGCCATCGTCGTGAATCCAGTAGCGATTCTCGTCGAAGAGCGCGAGGTCGGCATCGTTCGACGTCTCGATCGGGACGCGGTCGCGGGAGAGCCGGCGGAATGAATCGACGATCTTGTGCTTGAGGATTCCCACGAGCCACGTGCGTTCGCTTGCCTGTCCGGCAAATCGGTCGATCGACTGCAGCGCGGCCAGAAACGTCTCCTGTACCGCCTCCTCCGCTGCCGTTGCGTCGCGCAGTCGGAGCATCGCGAAGCGGTAAAGCGCATCGGCGTGCTCGTCCACCCAGCGGTTCGGATCCGCCTCGCCGGACGGCCTGTGAGTTTTAGGCTCGGGTGCAGCCATTCGAAGTTCGTATCCCGTCGCCGAGCATCATCGTTCGAACGGCTGACTTCCCGCAAGCGACGCGCTCCGGCCAATGACGTCATCGGCCGGAACGGGTACGGGTGTTGGAATGACAGTGGCGACTACTTCTTCTTGCCGGGATTGGCCGAGTTGCCGCTGCCGGAGTTCAGCATCGGATATATGAGCCCCGCCAGTCCGGCTCCGATCACTGGCGCGAGGACGAACAGCCAGAGTTGTTCTATCGCTGCCTTGCCGGCGAACAGGGCCGGTCCGATGCTGCGCGCAGGATTCACCGACGTGTTCGTAACCGGGATGCTGATCAGGTGGATCAGCGTCAGGCACAGGCCGATGGCGATCGGCGCAAATCCCGCCGGCGCGCGTTTGTCCGTGGCGCCGAGGATCACATAGAGGAAAAAGAACGTCATTACGAGCTCGCACGTGAATCCGGCCATCATCGAGAATCCTCCCGGTGACCGCGCGCCGAAGCCGTTGCTCGCAAATCCGCCCGCGGCCGAAAAGCCCGCCTTACCGGATGCGATCAGATAGAGGATGCCTGCGCCCGCGATGGCGCCAAGGACTTGCGCGACGATGTACGGGAGGGCTTCCTTGCCGGGGAACCGCTTGCCGACGACCAGGCCCACCGTCACTGCCGGGTTCAGGTGACAGCCCGAGGAATGCCCCAGGGTGTACGCCATGGTGAGCACCGTCAATCCGAACGCTACTGCAACTCCGAGAAATCCTATTCCCAACTCCGGGAAGGCCGCGGCGAGAACTGCGCTGCCGCAACCGCCGAGCACGAGCCAGAGCGTACCGATGAATTCGGCCGCCAACCGATTCGACAGGGCCATAAGGGGATCTCCTTTGCTGAAAGAGGGATGGCCGATCCTACAACGACTCGGGCGTGTCGCAGAAACGACTGAAGAAAATCGGCACTGGACGGTCGCGCCCGGAGCGCCCAGCGACGGGCGGTCCGCGCCGTACACGTTGACCACCAGGCACGGCCGACCCGTCGCTGGCGCTCCCGGGACGACCGGATCGGACAGTCCGATATCGCCACGTTGGGGGCCGGTACCCCAGGTAGAAGCGGAAACCTGGCTCGTCCTTCGCCTTTACGAAAAGCTTCCGCTGGAGCGTCCGGATCTGTTCGGGAGCTTTCAGGCTCACGCCAATCTCCTCCTCCTCGGTTTCATTGAAAGCACTTCGAAGTGAGGCCCCTTTCCTCCACCGGCATTACCCGGCTTCCCCGGTACTACCGGCCTCTCCGACTCCCGGCCGGGTCGCCGCCTGATGCGACGTCGCGAGTCGCAACCCCGCACCCGATCGGGTCTCCCGCGTTGCGTGCAAGAGCCTTGC
>JAJTWZ010000155.1 GCA_021463145.1 Blastocatellia bacterium
GGTGGTCTCCTTCTCGCCCGGCGCTCCCGTGAACCGGCCGGTGCGCTGCTCGAAATCGAACGACGGGTTCGGAACGAGCCCAGCCTGTCTTCGACGGGCACGGGCGCGATCGATGTCGAGTCGTGCGGCGCTGAGCTCGCCGTTCGACGCAAGCGCACGGCGGACGAGATCGAGCGACGAAACTGGATGAGGCGCCGGAGAGGTCGTTCCGATTCCAACGGCTTCCTGAGCACGAGACACGGAAGTCGAAGCGAATATCAAACCGACAATACAACATAGCGCCAGCGGGCCTCGCGGCCCGAGGACACGGGTCAAACCTGTCATGATCTCAACCTTCCTCGATGGCGCTTCCGCGCTGCGGCCGGGGGCCGGGTGCGCGGGCGCGCGTCGACGTGATAATTCGGTCGTGCGTCCTCAATGCAGTCGCCGCGCCCACGCAGGCGCGCAAACGAGCATCAACGGCGCTGGCCGCGATACGTCAGACGGTGGAAGCTAGAGAGAGCGAGGAGGGCGAAAGAGGGAGCCGGAAGGGCCGCTCTGAAGGAAGGTCTCGATCGGATCCGAGTTCGAGCTGGCAGGCTCGCAGACCGGCACGATGAAAGGCGCCGGCACGTTGATGTGCCCGCAACAGCAGAAGCAGTCGTCCGACGAACAGCCGCCCTCGCCGGAATGGTCGTGCGGCGCCTGGTTCGTCCCGGCAGTCATGGACAGCTCACCATCGTTCGGCGCAGACGAAGCCTCCGACGCGACGTGCTCTGCAATGTCCGGTGGAAAACCGAGGAGCTCGGGCCCGCACGTTCCAGCGAGCACGAGCTCGGAAAACGTCAGCACGAGAAAGAACAGCGCCACCACACGCCAGAGGTGAGGCAGCGCGGATCTCTCAGTTCGAATGCGTAGCACGTTAGTCAACGGACGCGACGCTACCACATCCACGAGATTGCCAACAACGGTCTTCGTCGCGAACACCACAATGCCGTCGGTTGCGGCCTCGATATGGGGTAGTGAGTGGACGTCGTCCTTTGTCGAGCACGCACCAGTAGTGCCGACAGGAAACGGTCGGCGACTTTGAGCGCCGAGTTTCGGTGAGACAGGCTATGAGCGTATCTCCGGACTTCGCTTGCAGCTCTGCCTTCACAATTCGGGACCGCCTGCCGCCGGGGCTTCCATCGCCAATGACGATCGGAGCATCGGGGGAAGGCTTGTACCGGGTTGCGTGCAGTCCGAACGTTGCCAGACGCCGAGGTGTCACGAGACGACCCGCGCCTGGCGTCCGATGCACCGGCGGGTAACGGTTTCTAAGCGCTCTGGGACTATGACAAGCCCATTCGCCGAGCTGTGGAATCCGAACCAATCGGTGCGTGAAACGACACGAGCTACTCCCTCCGGGCGGGATGGGCTCAGCGCAGGGGTCGGGAATCTGTCGCGAAGCTGCGGTCCAAAGCCACTCTCGATGGCTGGGTGGCGTCGCCGCCGTACAATTCGTCCGCGGCACGGAACGTGCATCACCGAGGAGGTCACGTCATGCCCGTTGCGGATTGCGCGGCAATCTCATCGGCGTTTTGCCTGAAGTGCATCGTTCCCGGGGCATGGGAGCGCGTGCACCACCGGGGGAGCATTCATATGGATCACGAAACGGTTCCAAATGCAAAACGCACGATTGTGTTCGTTCTCTTTTCGATGCTTCTTGCGGTCTGTCTCGCGACGGCCGTATTCGCACAGATGGGTGGAAACGGGGGGCACCATCACGGTGACGGAAGTGGGAATGGCAACGGCAACGGGAATCACAACGGGAACCACAACGGCACTGGACACGGTGGCGGGCACGAAAACGGCAACATGGGGCGGAGAATGGGCGGCGTGATGCTCGTCAGCGGCGGCAACCCCTATCGGAGTGATGGCACGATCATTCGGATGGAGGACGCTCAAGCGATTGCCGAGCGCTACATGAATTCCTTGAACTCGACGGATTTACTTCTCGATGAAATCGAGGAGTGGGAATTCAACTACTTCGTCGTTGTGAAGGAATCCGCCCCGCCCCAGTACAAGGCATTCCAGTTACTCATCGACAAGTGGACTGGCGCTGTTATGCCGGAACCAGGTCCGAACATGATGTGGAACCAGAAATACGCAGGCCGAGGAGGGATGATGGATCACCACGGGCAAGGGAATCAATGGACCCAACCCATGGCGATCACTGAAGCGGAGGCTAGGGCGGATGCAGTGGACTTCTTGCACCACCGGTTCCCAGCCTATCCGAACGCGGCGGTCAGCTCGATCGACACCTTCTACGGATTCTACAGCCTCGACGTCACGGACACGGGGTCGGGTGTGAAGCTCGGAATGCTGAGCGTCAACGGTCAGACGGGACAGGTCTGGTATCACACGTGGCACGGGGCGTTCATTCAGGAGATGGAAATTCCATAGAGTCAAACCGCTGCTTGGCGCCGTCTAAGTGCGGCACCGATGTGCGGCGCGGTGGAGAATGGCATGTGTCGGGCGCGAACAATGTCGCTCTTAGCCGACCAGTGCAGCGAACTTGTTTGTCGTCGTGCTGCAGTCCATCGTCCGCCTTCGTGCGCTTGTCAGCGATCTTGGCTGCGTAGGCTGAACTAGCACTCATGATTGGCGAAGAAGAGCCATCGCGCGAGCTGGTGCCGCTGCTCCCCGCGCTTGAGTCTGAGGTTGGATCCGGTTCCGGACTTCATCATCGTGGAGGTACCGGAGAACGTGGATCGTCTTCACGCTCGGCCGAGCGCCGTGAGAGGCGGGGCTCTCGTGTGAGAAGTTTGACGTGACAATCGCCGCACGTCGCATCGCGCGCTGGCGGTGGCAATCGCCGTTCCAAGACGGCCAGCTTTTCGCCGATCGGATGTCTTCACCAACTCTAGATCAGCGCACGTTCGAGCGTGTCCTCGGAACGCCTTCCGCCTACCTTGCCAAGCACAACGGTTCCGAACTCGAATGGCTCACGGTCCTACACGATGTCTATTCGGGCTTGTCTGCGCACGACCTCACAGCATCTGGGGCGAGCGCATCGCACGCGGATCCTCGGCGCACCATGCCGCTTACTCGGCCTCTAGCCCGGGTTATTCATGAAGGTCGGTTGATGTCGTTGTCGTCCGGCCGAATTGAGCCTGTAATGGCTCGCGGTGGGGCAGATGACGCGAGTTTCGGCTTCCCGGCACTGACGCGTGGTGATTTCGGGACAGCGATGTCGGCGTGATGCCGAAAACGGACGTGCCGATCCGTCGCCCGTCGGCTGAGGGCGGCTCTTTATCGTGTGTTGTTCTTCGATAGCGAGGCTGGCTATCCGCCGACGGCGCCTACCTGCAGCGCGAGGTGCTTCCACGCGTGGAACCACGCGCTGCTCGTCGGCAAATGCAGGACGATACGTCGCGTCGACCGCGTCACCCACGCCGCCATCTTCAGCAGTCGTTCGCGCAACGTCGTGACCTGTGATCGTGCGCATTCGGTCCCAGCCAGGAGCCTGCGCATCTCCTGCATCAGCACGAACGAAGCCGCCGTCATCAGCACCCGAAGCTGGTTTGGCAGAAACTTCATGCAACTCGTTCGGTCCATTTCGAGTCCGTGATGCAGTTCCTTGATCCGGTTCTCGACTTCTCCGCGCTTTCGATACACGTTGTAGACGTCCACGGGTGCGTCCTTCAGATTGGTCACCAGGTAGCGCGGATTGTCCCGAGCCTCGCGTCCGGGGTATCGAACGACCTCGGCCTTCATCACGATGCGTCGCTTCCGCTTCCAGGTTCGCGTCGCATATCGCGTCTCGCCAAAGAGCGTCGCCGTCTCCCCACTCTCTTTCGACATCATCCGAACGCGACCGAGCAATCGCCGGATCCGCTTGTCGAGCCTCGAGTTGCCGGGGAATCCGACGACGTAGTCGACGCCCTTCGCTTCCAGGTACTCGAGAAATCGTGGTTTCGCATAACCACCATCGAGCCGCACCCGCAGTGGCACGTGCTCGCCAAACGCAAGCTGCAGCTTCGCGATGATTCGCGTGAGAATTCCCTCGGCGCCGTCGGTCGCGCTCGCCGTTCCTCCTCGAAGCACCGCCGCGAACACGTACGACTCCGACTCGTCGTTGAAGGTCAGGGTGCCAACGAGCGGCAGGTAGCAGTGCGAGTCGTAGTGCCCGTTGAAGAGCGACAATTGTTGGTTGCCGTGCGTCGGATCGTCGGTCGGATCCAGGTCGATCGTGATGCGCCTGGCGCGATTCCCGAGCCGTCGCGCGTGATGGTCTACGACCGTTTCGGCCAGACGATGCGCCATCATCAGCAGGTCGCGCCGTGTCGCCGCATTTTCGAATCTCGACAGCGTCGGTTGCGAAGCGAGCGAACGCCCGTCGATCGGATCGCGATCGAGCAACAGCTTCTGAATTGGGTCGTGAGCAAGTCGGTCGGCATCGTTGCAGTCGGCATAGCCGCACGCGATCAAATGCACTCGCTGCCGGAACATGTCTCGCATCGAGTGTGCGACCTTTCCAGCCTGTCGCGGATCGAGAAACACGCGCGCCATCGCGTCGGTCAGACCGAGTGATTCGTCGACGCCGCGAAGCAGAATCGCGCCTCCGTCCGAGCTCGAATGTGGCTGATCGAAGGCGGCGACGACGGGCTTGTCGAAGAGGCTCGGAAAAAGAACAGTCTGCGTGGTATCCTGCAAGGCGAAACAGGCTCCTGTGTGGCGTTAAAGTGGTCTTTGACAACGACTTATACGCACCAGGGGCCTTTCTGTTTCTCACCTTCATGAATAATCCGGGCTAGAGTTGAGCGTTGGCGCCAGAGACTAAATTCTTTCATTCGCCCACTTGTTGAATCCTAGGACGCCGCCCCGATTCACGGCGATGCCGATGGTGGTCTCCTTCTCGCCCGGCGCTCCCGTGAACCGGCCGGTGCGCTGCTCGAAATCGAACGACGGGTTCGGAACGAGCCCAGCCTGTCTTCGACGGGC
>JAJTWZ010000156.1 GCA_021463145.1 Blastocatellia bacterium
CAGCCTCGGCTTCCGCCTTGCGAGGACTTCTTAATGACTACTGAGCAGCTTTACTGCTTTACTGCTTGGCCGATTTTTTCCAGCGAGGGCCGGAGGCAGCGCCGAGGCGCGAAGGGCGAAGCGAAGCCGCCCCGCGCCCGGCGCTGCCTCCGGCCCGAGCGGCGACAAACAGCGCCCGTACCGTCAAGGACATGCGCGAAGCGCCTTGGAGTGCGGCGTGAAGCGCCGCTTTGGTTGTTGATGAACCGAACAAGTTGCGTGACCCGAACCCACATCCCCACCCGAACCCACATCCCCACCCGAACCCACCTCGCCACTTCGAAACTCATCATCTCCCCGCACTCGATTTGACCGAATGATACGGAAAGCGCAAGCGTCCGATAACGGCCTTACGCTCATCTGTTTGCATTCGCGGCCGCTCCTGTCGTCAGGCACCACCGGCTACACTGCGATGACCGGAGTGAATCGTTCCTGGCCAGGATCGCCGTTCACCGAAAGCATTCGCGGCTCGGAGCCTTTCGATGACTGTGCCGCGCTTGTAGCCCTTGCCAAAGTGAGCCAGCGCTGACGACTCGAGATACGGACCAACGGGACCGCTCAACAACCGAGCGATCAAGCTCGCTCGCGAGAACAGAGTATCGATCATTGTCTCCTTCGTGCGGCCAGGTTGGCCGTCTCGGAGGAGCATCCAGAATTATCGCGAGCCCCAAGACGACGGGCCCCGCACCCCAACTGCCTCAGCAGGGGTTCGCTGGAGCGAACCAGGCACTTATCGGAACCCGGCACTGTTCCGCTTTCCGAGGGGACCCCTTCTAGCGCCGTTCGCGCGTGTGGCGAATCGTACGAATCGATATCTGCGAACGCTGAACCCCGTAGACGATGCGGAACTGCCGGAAAAAGATCTCGCGGATGTGCGACTTGCCAACCTCTGGAACCACGCGTCCAAGCTGCGGAAACTCGGCAAGCGCCTCTATCTGCCTGAAGAGTTGATCGGCGAAACTCCGCGCCCGGTCCGGGTCGTCAAGCCCAATCTCTGCAGCGATGTCCGAAGCTCGCCTGAGCGCCGTCGTCGTCCAGACGACCTTCACCGGCTTGTTCTGGCGAGAAGCTCGCGCTTGGCCTTGCCATGAGAAACGGTGCGTCCTTCACGAAGATCGGCCTCGGATGCAGTGAGATCTTCGAGAAGCTCGAGCCGATCGATGAGCGCCTGATACTCGTTGACGTCGAGAACAACGACGGCGCTGCGGCCGTGCTGAGTAAGTACAAGCGGACGACGGCGTTCCGTAACGCGGCCAATGAGCTCGGCAGTTCTGGAGCGGAAATCCGAAACGGGCCGAATGTCCTCGATCAGGTCGACGTGCCTCATGCCATATCCATACCTGGGACAGATTGCCGACCTGAACAACGTACGTCATATAGGACGACTCGTCAAGAAAGGTGGCGGCGTCGCGTCCGATAATGGTACTTATGACGGTTCAAGCGCCGTTCGCGCGTGTGGCGAATCGACAATTGCGGACGCTCAATCCCGAAGAGGATTCGGAACTGAAGGCGATCGAATCCCGATTCAACGTTCAGCCGTCAGCGGCTTCGGCTGGGCCGTCCGTCCGTTGCCCGATCCCGAAGTGTCCGCAAGTTCCTCCCGGCGCCGATTCACGATCGAGAACGCGTTCCTTACGTGTGTAGCCCCCCACCCCTCACGCCCGATGCGCCGATCGAGGAGATTCTCTTCGATGACGGACATTTCCGCTGCTTGAGAATCTTTTCGCTCGCGTCCACTTTTTTGTTGCCTCTTTTAGTAACCTTTGTGTTATACAAGTGCGTCGCCTGACGGCAAACGATCGTGTCGCGAACGGCATCCTCCAGCCTGGGTGCGGACGTGTGCGATCTGCGCGGAAACCTTGATTTGCTTGCGTTCGATGGATGAGATTCGTAGAGTGGCTTCTTATTTGATCCGACCGGCAGCCGGGCACGGAGAGAACGTCTCCGGTTCGGGCTTCCGAGGGAGCGTCCTCTTCGCTTCCGATTTCGAGTCGAGGTTGGCGGCAACACACAAAACTCGAGACTCCTCCGTTGCAAAAGGAAAATACTGACCTATGCGTGCACCAATGAAGTATGTCGAGAAGGGCGTCACGGTATTTGCCCGTAGTGCCTTCGACACCATTCAGTTCTTCAATAAGTACAGACCGAATCCGGGCTTTACGCCCAAATGGTCCGACAAGCCTCTGCTGAAGTCGTGGGAGAAGTCGAAGCCCACTCTCGGCTGGCCGCGGACTACCGACTCCCTCTGCCCGAAATGCGTGATCGAGGCACGGGAGCGGATTCTCAACGGCGAACAGGACTACCGTACCCTCATGACCGAGAGCGTCGGTGAGATCAAGGCCACCATCGTCAAGCGTGACAACGAGATCTGGATGGTCAAGGAGTGCCCGCAACACGGCCGTTACGAAGATATGATGGCCGTCGACGCGAGCTTCCTCGAGCACATCGAGGCGATGTACCCCGGGCGCGACATCGACGCGCACAACGACGGCGAGCTTCACAATCACGGCACGAGCTCGATCAAGCACGGCCGCGGCTCGGTGCTGACGGTCGATCTCACGAATCGCTGCAACATGATGTGCGATCCGTGCTTCATGGACGCCAATCAGGTCGGCTTCGTCCACGAGTTGACGTTCGACGAGGTCAAGGAAATCCTCGACAACGCGTGCGAGATCAAGCCGCGCCGCCAGATGTCGGTGCAGTTTTCG
The DNA here is from genome assembly GCA_021463145.1 of Blastocatellia bacterium. GTDB lineage: Bacteria > Acidobacteriota > Blastocatellia > UBA7656 > JADIYM01 > JADIYM01. The sequence goes on from JAJTWZ010000156.1 coordinate 2,748, forward strand.
GGCGGCGAGCCCACGCTGTCGCCGTTCTTCCTCGACGCGATCCGCTATGCGCGCCGCAAGGGCTTCAACTCGACGCAGGCCGCGACGAACGGCATCGAGTTCGCGAAGAGCAAGGAGTTTTGCCGGGAGTCTTACGAAGCCGGTCTCCGTTACGTCTACCTGCAGTTCGACGGCATCGGCAACGACGCGAACAGCCACCGCCAGGTCGGTAATCTGTTCGACGTGAAGCTGCGCGCCATCGAGAACCTGCACGAGGCCGGTGTAGAGATCGTGCTCGTCGTGACGCTCGTCAACGGCATCACGAACGATCAGGTCGGACCTGTCATCCAGTTCGCGATGGAGAATCCGAAGAAGATCTCGTTTATCTCGTTCCAGCCGGTCTCGTTCACCGGCCGCGACGAGGAGATCACGGATGACCGTCGCCTCCGCCAGCGCTACACGCTTTCGCACATGGCGCACGACGTGAAGAAGCAGGTCGGCATCACGGAGCCGACTCGCGACTGGTTCCCGATCTCGGTGATGAGCACGTTCGCGGACTTCGCGGACCTCGTTCACGGTCCGCAGGCCGAGTGGGGACAGATGAGCTGCGGCTGCCACCCGAACTGCGGTGTCGGAACGGCGCTCATGATCAACAAGGAAACCAAGGAGATGGCCGCGGTTCCCGAGTTCATCAACGTCCCGAATCTGCTCAAGGACATCACGAAGATCAACGACGCGGCGCGCGCGAAGTGGCTGTCGAACCTGATGGTCGGCCTTGCGCTGCTCAAGAACTTCGATCCGTACGGCGCGCCGAAGAGCTTGCGGATCGTCGATCTTCTCAAGAAGTTCGACAAGTCGCTCGGTGCGACGGGCCGCAGCTACGGCGTCGGCAAGGAGCGCCGGAAGGATCCGTGGAACTTCCTGTTCATCGCGGGAATGTGGTTCCAGGATCTGTTCAACTACGACTTCCGCCGCACGGAGATGTGCATCATCCCCTACGGCACGCAGGAAGGCGAGATCTCGTTCTGCGCCTACAACACGGGTGTTGGCTGGCGCAACATCATCGAGAACATGCACCAGAACGCGACGGTCGCGAAGTGGTTCAAGGAGCACGGCCGGCACGAGGTCTTCGCCGCCGGCAAGGACGTTCCACTCGCGACGACCCAGCACGGACTCGTCGTCGATCCGGTGGCGGCAGCCGCGGTCCGGCAGGTTTCGGACGGTCCTCAGACCGCTGCCGAAGAACAGCGGATGATGCGGAAGCTCTTCAACGAGATGGTCCTGCAGAAGCAGGGCGCCGTGAAGGAGCAGAAGCTCGTCGAGATCGGCAGCCTCAAGAAGGCCAAGAACAACGGTACCGCGGCGATCATGTAGTCGCGCGGGCCTTCGGTCACGCAACGGTCTCCCCGGCCGCCGGAGCACGCACTCCGGTGGCCGGTTTTTTGTTGTTGCAAGTCGATTCGAAACCGGACTTCGGAGGATTTGGCGACGAAGTCCAATGGTGCGACACGGCCGGCGCGTCGTTCGGGCTCCGGGGTACGACTCCGCAGGTCCGGGGGTGCATCGGTCGCGGCGTGGAGTGGACGGCCGGCGCGTCGCCGGCGCTACGGGGGCGAGTCCGCAGGTCCCGGGGTGCATCGTGCGCGGCGTGGAGTGGACGGCCGGCGCGTCGCTCGGGCTCCGGGTGCGACTCTCAACAAGCTCCCCGCTAAGCTGTCGATTACAGGTTCGACGGATTCTGAGTCTCAGCCTGCCCTGTCCGTGCAAAGCACCGAGATGAACTCCGCTTTCGTAACTGATGCCCGCGACGTGTCGACCGCGAACGACGCGGGACACTGAACCGGGCTCAGTGCGCGCGCCGCGGTCGCGGACGCTGGCCGAGACGCTGACGATGGCCGTGACGCTAACGATGGCCGAGACGAATTGACCGCGAAGCGGTCACAGACGATAGCCGGGGGTCACGGCGGTGAGCGAAGCGATCCGC
>JAJTWZ010000157.1 GCA_021463145.1 Blastocatellia bacterium
CAGCTCCGGACGAGATGGGCGTCGCCAGCTCGAAGCAGAAGTCTCCGCAAGTCGCTGAATCTCCAGAAGTTACCGCGAAGGAAGACTGTCCCCGGTAATGTCACTACGGCTCGATTCTTCTCTCGTCGTACAGTCGCCCGGCGGGGGCGGTGATCTTCGCGGATGCCGTGGACCGATTCGGACGGTCTGTCCGATGTCCCATCGCCGCGATGTGGGCGCCCGTCCTAGTCATAGGAGGTAGCTATGAGTGAGATCGTCCAAGCCATCGACGGCCTTCCGACCGGTGGCATGACCGTGGCGTTGATGCGCGGGCTCGACTACGTCGTCCCGGGCGAGTGGAACGAGTCCATTGAAAAGGAAGGCGCGTAGCCCAACACATTGTCTCCAGGCGACGGCGGCGGCGGCCTAAGCGGCGTCGTAAACAAGCCGGTTGGATCGTTGAGGTTCACTGGATCGCCCGTCGCATAGGCGTAGCGATTCAAGGTTCCGGGATCAAGTGGCGATCCAGGCAGCGGGTCAGCCTGACTAAAGCCTGCGATTCCATTCGCATAGTGCCGGTTCATCGCGTAGTCGAGACCCGACGCCGCATCCCGCTCGTAGTTCGTGAATCGATGCTTGTCGTTGAGGTTTGCCGTGGTGTCGTCCTCGCCGAACGGTCGGTGCGACTGCGTTCCGATGATCGATCCGGTCGAGTTCGTTATCATCCGCGTCGACAGCCGGTCCGGATGCGTGAAGTTAACCGCCGTCGGGTTCTCGTAGGCGATCATCCGGCTTCCCGCGAACACGTACTGCGCCGCAAGCGTCGGCGTGCCGCCAGACCCGCTCGATGCCGGAATCGTGTACTCCGTCACCACGTGCGTGCCTTCCCAGAACGAGTATCGCACCGTTCCGCTTTCACTCTGCTTCACCCGGCGATAGTGCCCGGGGACAGCCTTCCTTCGCGACGAACCTCTGCGACTCAGCGACTTACCGAAGCGTACGGAGACTGCGCTGCTCATCTGGGAACGCTTCGATCACTCCCGAAACCACTTGCGGGTCACCGGTCGGAAAGTCCGTGAATCCTGGATTGGTGGGTGTCAACCTCGCTGCAAGGGCCACCCGGTAACGAATTTTTTCATCCAAGCCGTGAATACGGGGAGGATAGGTAACCTAGGAAAGGAGGGGACACGAAGCATTCATTGCCCCGCTCGAGACTTCGGGCACATTCCGATTCGGGCTTTCGCGAAGGAAGCCTGTCCCCGTCAATTTACAAAATGCGGGCAGTCTCGCATCGGCAATTCCGTATGGATTGGCGGGTTCAGGCAACACGACAGCTCCACGCACACCCTACGCCGTTTCGACCGACTTGTTCAGGCCCAATTCGTTCAAGCATCCCGCACCGGTACACCAGGCCGCACCCGCCAAGCACTCTTGCCGTCAGGTCACGATCTTACATAGTATCGGCTCTCGTGCAGCAGGTCGCATGAATTCGAAACGGAGGTGCTTCCGTCGAGCGTTCTGTTGCTAGACCGAGTCGTCACATCACAGACGAGCGCGCGATTTCCAATCGAGGCTACCCTGGGAGAACTACGTCTTGAAATTCACCTCAATCCTTCCCGGTCCTTTCGGGCGGCAACTCCTGCGGATTCTTGTCGTCGCCGCCCTCGTGATCCCGTGGCCTGCCGCGACTCTGTGCAAGGCAAATCGACCGACGACTGGCGTTGGTATCGAGCGCTGCCATCGAGCCGACATAGAACAGGAGATCGAAGAACTTGAGTATCGCGCCTCGCGACCAGCATTCGGGCTGCAGGCGCCGAACCGGAAACAGGACCTCCGATTCTGGTTTGAGGATTGGGGCGTTCGGGTAGAGCCGCGCGTCGATGCGTCAGGTGAAGATCTCGTAGCGATCCGCACGTCCGGTTTCGGGCGCGCCGGGTTGGTGGCTTCGATTACGCCGGGCGAGGTTGTCGCCGATGCGGCTCGTGTCGAGTTACGCCGCGAAGAGATCGTCGAGTGGTACAGGAATTCGGAAGCCGGATTGGAACATGGGTATGGGGTTGAAACGCGTCCTGCTGGCCAGGGCGACCTCATCTTCGAGATCGAATTCGATGGAGCTACGGTGTCCGTAGCCGACGACAGAGCTACGATCCGCACTGCCACTGGCCGTTTGCTCGGCTACAGTCACCTCGCCGTCACCGACTCGTATGGCGCCAATCTGCCGGCGCGGTTGCAGGCGGCGAGCAACGGCGCCGTACGGATCGTCGTCGACGACTCGAACGCTCGATATCCGATCGTCGTCAATCCGTTGCTGAGCTCGATCGTCGACACGATATTGTTCTCTACGCAAGAGCCTTCCGACTTTGGCGCATCGGTCGCTGGAGCCGGAGACCTCAACGGCGACGGCTACGATGATATCGTCGTTGGCGCGCGGCTCTTCGACCTCGGCGAGTTGGACGAAGGCGCTGCATTCGTATTCCACGGAGGACCGTCGGGGATTGCGAACGGCGACGAGACCTCGGCAGCGGCGACTCTGCAGTCCGACGTCGCGGATGCCCACTTCGGCTCGAGCGTCGCTATCGCGGGTGACGTGAACGGCGACGGTTACGATGACGTCGTCATTGGCGCTGAGGGCTTCGCCGACGGCGAGTTGAACGAAGGCGCTGCATTTGTCTTCCACGGCGGGCCAACTGGCGTCGGCAATGGCACGATGGCGACGGCCGACGCGTTCCTACAGTCGAACCAGACTCAGGCGACGTTCGGCTCGAGCGTTGCCGGCGCTGGCGACGTCAATGGTGACGGCTATGCGGACGTGATCGTCGGGGCATTCACCTTCACGCTTGGCGCGGGCGAGGACGGCGAGGGTGGGGCATTTGTGTTCCACGGGAGCGCTGCAGGAATCCCGAGCGGCTCGCTCGCCGCGGCGAGCGCGACGATCCAGTCGAACCAGATCGGGGCGAACTTGGGCGCCAGCGTCTCTTCCGCCGGCGACGTCAACGCGGACGGTTATGCAGACGTGATCATCGGCGCGCACGGTTGGGACGAAGCTCTCATGCCGGATATCGGACTTGCACTGATTTTCCATGGCGGACCGTCGGGGGTTGGAAATGGCGATCGTGCAAACGCCGATGCTGTTCGGACCGGTTTTTCGACTGACGAATTGTTCGGTTGGAACGTGAGGTCCTCCGGCGATGTTAACGGAGACGACTACGCGGACGTGCTCATATCTTCGGGCAATTATTCGAACGGCGAGGGTCTCGAGGGGGCCGTATTCGTCTTTCACGGTTCATCGTCCGGGATTGGCAACGGCGACGCCTCAACGGCTGCAACGACACTTCAGGGCAACCAAATGCATGCGGGCTTTGGCTCCAGTGTTAGCGGCGCAGGAGACGTCAATGCCGACGGATTCGCAGATGTCACGGTTGCGGCCCCCGGATACTCAAACGGTCAGTTCTTCGAAGGCGCCGTATTTGTCTATCACGGGAGCGCGGCAGGAATCTCGAGCGGCGACCCGGCCTCGGCCGATTCCACGATCGAGTTCGACATTGTCAATGGTCAGCTTGGCGACTGCGTCGCGTCAGCCGGCGATGTCGATGGCGACGGCAATTCGGATGTCGTGGTCGGGTCGAATTTCTTCGACACCACCGGCAACTCGAGAAGCGCGGTGCTTATCGTGCAGGGCGGCGCAGACGTCGGCGGCGCGGACGGCAGCGACACGGCTGGGATTTACGTCTCTGGCACGGGTGCCTGGTTCCTCCGCAATTCGAATTCACCGGGGCCCGGGGACGTGGTGTTCGGCTACGGTCCGGCCGGACTCGGGTGGGTCTCGTTGGCCGGCGACTGGGATGGAGACGGCGACGATACGGTAGGGCTCTACGATCCAGCGACAGGCAATTTTTTCCTCAAGAACTCGAACGTGGCGGGGGGCGCTGACCTCGTTTACGGATTTGGCCAGCCAGGGCTCGGTTGGATTGCGCTTTCGGGAGATTGGGACGGCGACGGCGACGACACGATCGGGCTCTACGACCCGATAAACGGATTCTTTTACCTGCGCAACACACACGCTCCGGGCTGGGCGGACGTCGTTTATGGTTTCGGCCCGGCTGGTCTCGGCTGGGTGCCCATTACAGGAGATTGGAACAAGGACAACGTCGACACGATCGGACTGTACGACCCTTCAACCGGCACCTTTTTTCTTCGAAACGTTCACGCAGGTGGGCCAGCGGATCTCGTGTATGGCTTCGGCCCGGCTGGGCTCGGTTGGATTGCGCTTTCGGGAGATTGGGATGGCGATGGTGACGACACGGTTGGACTCTACGATCCGGTCAGCACGAACTTCTTTCTGCGCAACAGTCACGCCCCGGGAGAGGCGGATGTCGTTTTCGGTTACGGTCCAGCGGGTGTTGTGCCGGTCGTGGGAGATTGGGACGGTTTGTAGTTGAGTTCGAGCGTACGGGACGGGGACAGTCCAGCGTCACGTGGGGAACGAGCCCGCAGGCGGAGCCGAACCTTCCCCCGCTGGAAGCAGTCCCGCAGCAGCTCCTCGTTCATCAGGTGATACAGACTGGTGAACTCGGCTTTCGGCTCCCTGCGAGCCCGCTCGGCTATGCGTGACAGCTTCGTTGTCGCCGTCTCTCCGCCTCTGTGTGCGGCTGGCGTCTCCGTGTCACGCGCGTCCATCCGTCACCTCCTT
>JAJTWZ010000158.1 GCA_021463145.1 Blastocatellia bacterium
GCGACCGCGGAGCGGTCGATGAAATAGCCGTGGGTCGCGCGCGGCGAGTGCAACGAGCCGCGACGCGACCCGCGGTTACGACGCCCTCACCGCGACGACCGCGGAGCGGTCGCACCCTCGCTCCGGTCACGCACACCCGGATCGTATCGATTTACCTGCAACACGCACGCTCTTGCCGTTCGGTGCGAGCGCTACGAAGCGACCGCTACGAAGCGAGCGCTACGAAGCGACCGCTACGAAGCGAGCGCTACGAAGCGACCGCTACGAGAAACGGGCCGCCGAAGCGGCCCGTCCTTACACTCAACCATCACGCAAACGGCAGGTAGGCCCGCCGCAGGTCTGCGTAGCTGCCGGCGCTGGCCGTTACGCCGCCCTCAGCGCCTTCAGCCGCTTCGTCGCCTCGGGGAACGAAAGCGCGCGCTCCATGGTCGGAATCGTGGATTGCGTAATGGCTTCGTACGACTTGATCGCATTCTCCTTGTCGCCCGCCTTGTCGTAGGCACGAGCCAGGATGAGCATATGGAACGGATCCGTCAGGTCGGACTGCTTCATGTGCTCGATGGCCTTGGCGTAGTCGCCTTCCTCGAGCTTCAGATATCCGGCTATGTAGTGGTACGAGCCAATGAATTCCTTCCCGCGCTCGCCACCCTCGTCGACCATCTTCTTGATGAGCTCGGCTTCGGCCCAGGCTTCCCTGGCCTTTCCTAGTTTCGCGAGCGCCCGGCCCTTGCCGTGATGAACACGGCCGAACCAGATCTGCTTCTCGACGGGGTCGAGATTGCTCGTCTCGACCGATTTGTAGCCACCCTCGTAAAATGGGATGGCTTCAGCCGGACGACCGCTCTCGAGGTAGACGCGGGCAATGGCGTTCCAGATGAATACCTCCGGGAAGTTCGCATTGTTACCCGCCTTCGCGTAGTTGTCCTTGAGGGTCTTGAGCGTCGCGATGGCTTCGTCGTACCTGGCCTCGTAGACGTACGAGTACGCGAGTCCGACGTAGGGACCAATCGGCGCAAGGAGCTTCGGGTTTGCCTCGAGCGCGCGCTTGTACACCTTCCGCGCGCCGGCGTAATCGCCTTGAAGCGCCAGGATGTTGCCGAGATACGTGAGCGCCCGTGGCGTAGAGCCGTCGGCTTTCACGGCCTTTTCGAAGAGTTCCTTCGCCGCGGCGAGGTCGCCGCTATTCTGACTGGCCTGGCCGAGCATCATCATTACCACGCGCTCGTCAGGGTACGTCTTGTGGAGATCCTGAAGGATCGGAAGTGCCTTGCCAATCTGCTGCGAGCGGATCAGAAAGACGGCTTCCATGTACCGCCGCTCTCCGTCCGATGCGTTCTTCGCGAGCTCGACGGCCCTGTCCTGGTACTTCTTCGAATCCTCAGGCGAATCTGCGTACGTCGAGCACAGGTAGTAGCCAAACGCGTAATTCGGGTCGGCGTCGATGGCCTTCTTCGCCAGCGCGAATACCGGCGGTCCGAATACGAACGATTCCGTGGCTCGAATGACCTGAGCGGTCGCTTCACGCGCAACCGGCGAATTGGTGGTCCATGTAAACTGCTTGCCGGCCGGCGCCGGGCTCGCGTTGGCAGCCGAGACTGCCGCCACCATCGTGGTGGCAAATGCGATACCGGCGAAAGCAAGCGTCTTGCGGAGTTTCATGTGGGGTCTCCTTCAAGGATTTCTTGCGTCGGCGGCTGATACGCTAACGGCGGACGGCAGTTTCATACGGTCTACGGCACCGACAACAGAAACTCGTCTACCGCGTCGACGTAAACCCCGGGCGAGGTCGCGTAAGCGTGACCGTGGCCCGCGCCCTCGATTACCAAAGTGCGCGAAAGGGGATTCGACGACGCAGCCGCGAGAGGGCGGAGCACGGTCTCGACCGGCATTCGCTGGTCATCGGTGCCGCCAATGAACAGGACTGGCACGGACGTTCGGCGCACCGCGTCGCGGACGTCGAACTGACCCGGAAGGAAGCCCAGCCGCAGCGCCGTCATCCACGTTAGAACGGGTGCGAAGGGAATCGGCGGAATGCCCACCAGCTTCAAGTGGTGATCGACCGTATGCGCGAGCGACAGGAACGAGCTGTCGGCAACGACCGCCGTCAGACCGGTCGATTCTGCCGCCGCCATGAGCGTCGCGGCCCCGCCCATCGACACTCCGAAAAGCACCATGCGATTTCCGGGCGCCCTCGTACGGGCGTACTCGAGCGCGGCCTCGACGTCGTGGCGTTCGTCGTAACCCAGGGTGACGAACTCGCCTCCGCTCCGGCCGTGCCGGCGAAGGTCGTAGACGAGTACGCTGTAGCCGCGCTTCCAGAAATCGACCGCGCGGGCGAGCACTTCCCAGCGAGAGCGAAACAGTCCGTGCGTCATCACGATCGTGGTCCGTCGCCCGGCTGCGTCGAGCCACCATCCGGACACCGTGTTTCCGTCGACAGACGTGAATGTCACGTCCTCGAAGGAAGCGCCGAGCGTTGCCGGAGTGTCCGGGCGATCTCGTTCGTCCGGCCGCGTCCCGGCCTTGGTCACGAGTATGCTGAACATCCACGGCAGCCCAAGACCGGCGGCCAGAATCGCGACGATCGAAACCCGCGCAAGCGACGCAAGCCGGGAACGCGTCGAGGCCGAACCGGAGCGATCGTGCGGATCGTCGATGCGGGCGATGCCGATCCAGGCAATCAAGGTCGCCAGGCAGCACACCACTCCGACGCCGACCATTCCGAAGCGGTCGTAGGCGGGCTGCGAAACGGCGACGGCCGTGGCAATCCCAAGCTGCGAAGCGGCGTTGCGAAGTGCGATGTAGACGGCACGGTCGTCCCGCGCAACGATCTCCGTGACGAGCGCCTGCAGCGGCGCGACACGTATCGATGCGAACAGCGCAGTGACCGCGATGAGAACGAACAACGGCGTTCCCCATGCGACGGCCGGAACGATCAGCAGGGCGAGCGCCATCAGCTTCGAGCTTGCGACCGAAACCCTCCGCTTGCCGATCCTGTCCGCGAGCAATCCGCCGATAGCCCCGCCACCGACGGCGCCGATTCCCGCCGCGAGGTAGACGAGCGACACGGCACGCGGACTGGCGCCGAATCCCTTCGTGAGCCAGATTCCAAGGAACGACGTGAACCCGACGAGTCCTCCAGATACGAAGAACGCGCTGACGATCCCGAGCCGCGTGCTGCGCGTCCTTGTCGCCAGTTGCCAGAGCCCGGCGATTCCCTCACGCCGGCCTTCTACCGGTTCGTGGCGATCGCGCGATTCGTCCGATATGACCGAGGGCAACGGAAGCATGGCGACCAGGACCGCGGCGGCAACCGACAGCGCCGCCGACACCGCGAAGACCGGCCGCCATCCGTAGCCTCCCGCGAGCAATGCGCCGACCGGCACACCGAACACCGGAGCAAGGAAGTAGGCGACAGCCACCCAGCTCATACGGCGGCCGCGCCGGTCGTAATTCGACGAATTGGCCAGCGCGGCGATCGCCAGGGCCGAGATCATCCCGCCGGCAAAGCCTGCAACGGCGCGTCCGGCGAAGAAGATGCCGATGTGTGGCGCGGTAGCGGTTATGAGACTGCCCAGGCCGAACAGCAGCGCCGATCGCGGCAGCCACTTGACCGAGTCCCGAAGCTGGTGCCAGAGCGCCAGCCAAAGCGCCACGCACGCAGCCGCAATTGCATACGCCGTCACGCCCCAGGCCACGGTCGAGGGTCGAACCCCGAGTCCCTCCGCGACGTTCGGAGCGATCGCTCCTATCAGCTGTGAGTCGATCAGCGCGACGAGAATCAGAAGGAAGGTCGCCTGAGGGGCAAACCGGCCCAATGGGCTCGACGCCAGCGACTGGGCTCCGGCGCTCATGGCGTAGCAGCCACGGCCGGAGCCAGATGACGGATGCGGGAGCGCGCGCGACTGCGCCGGGCAGCAAGGGAAATCGGTCTGAGCACTGGCACGCCCGTCATACGGCGGATCGGCGACGCGGTTTCGCGAGATTTTGGATTCGGAACCGGGATCGCGGACGCACGAGCAAGGGCCGGATCAGTTCACGTAGCTTGTCGAAGGCTCGGGACGGTCGGGGACGAAGCGTGGATCTTCGACCGGCATTCCGCTCAACGGGTCGATGCGGACCCACCATCGCCCGAGCGGGCCACGGTACTCGGCGTGAGGCGGGCGGCCAGGCACGTGATTGAACTGAACGTGGGTATCGTCATCCGGTTTCGTAAGCCGGCTTTCGGGGGAGTCATCCGGAAACGGTTTCCAGAATCCGTCGACATAGAACACGAGCGCCGCCTGACGGACAGCGGACACGACGGCCTGCGAGTCGGACGCCTCCTCTCGAGAACCAATTGGACCCAAGGCACCCATCGGCGGCCGATAGTATCACGCGCGACCGGCCAGGAGTGCCCTTGCCGCCGCACCCCCACGATTCAAGGACATGCGCGAAGCGCCTTGGAGTGCGGCGTGAAGCGCCGCTTTGGTTGTTGATGAATCGAACAAGTTGCGTGACCCGAACCCACACCCCCACCCGAACCCACACCCCCACC
>JAJTWZ010000159.1 GCA_021463145.1 Blastocatellia bacterium
TGCTCCGGCTTCTCGGGAGGGAGTCTCGCGACCCGAAGGGATTCGAGGCCGCCGCAAGCACAGCTACCCCAGATTGACCCAAGGCTGACGCGAGGGGCATCGCCGGTGTCTTCACCGACGGCCTCGCAAGATGCCACGCGATATGTCACCGACCGCCAGCGATCTCCGCATCAGGACTACCACGCCGCGTAGAGCACAAGCACGGCGGCGCTCGTCGCCACGATCACGGCGATCGTGCCGAGCTCGGCCAGGCGGTCCCGCTGGTTGCTGAGCATGAACGCGATGAAGACCCAGAGGGCTGCGAACTGCCCCCAGTAGTCCAGATCGACGTCGAGAACGTTTTTCGCCAGCACTGCCTGCACAAGCAGGATGAGGGCAGTAACGAGCGCGACGCGAACCTCCGGGCTGGCGAGACTCGCGTGAATCGGAGATCGTCGTCGCGGCTGCTCATCGGCCATCATCGCCCGCCCCTCTTGTCTCAGGCTCACGTTACGCGCTGCCTTGCAGCGGCCGCACCGGCCGAGTGGCCCGAATGCGGCGTTCAGGTGGCCAATTCGCGAGGCGGCCTCGCGTGGACGACGCCGCCGGCGCTGGCCGACCGTGGCCAAGCGAGACCCGAAGCGGGGAAGCCGCTGCGGGCCGTGGGAGATCGAACCGGGCGATTCAGATAGCGGTTGTGGCGACCCCGAAGGGATTCGGGGCGGTTGTCAGCACCTGAATCTGAATGACCCGCGTTTGAAGCGTTGGGCCATTGCTGTTGTCCCCACCTTCTGCCCGAAGTGCCCTCCTCGCCGACCCGGCAAGAGCCCGAAAAAGCGTGGAGGTGCATCATGAACCGACAGTCCAATTCGCGCCAACCGGCGTCCGCATTATCTCGGGCCCGCGCCCTCGGCTGGGCCGTCTCGCCCGGCGAACGTCGCGGTCGTGTACGTCTGCCGCGCGGCGAGGAACTCATCGACAAGTACCCGTCGTTGTACGGGCCGGTCGCCGAGGTGTGTCTCTGCGACGAGGACGACTGCACCACGGTTCGGAGTTTCGATGGTCACCTCTGCGGAGATTGCGGTCAGGGCTTCGACGACAAGCGCAACTGCTACGGCTGCGACTACGTCGAGGACGACGACGGCAACTTGTCTCTCCGCGAGGACGATGGCCACGGGCTGCACGGATAGCTTCCCACCCGCGAAAGACAATTGAAGTGGGTCAAGACCTCGGTCTGGTGAATCCACCCGACCGTGGACGGGAGGGCACGAACATTGCTCAACGTGAAGACAGGCACCATCTACGACACTGTCTATGCGGGCAGCGTCGTCGTTGTCTTCATCGACACACGCGACGGGCTCGAAGTCGTCCACGCGGACGGCAATCTATGGAGAAGGGCCGAGGAGTTGTGCGGGCCGCTGCGGTCGGTAACCATCGAGTACGAGGTCACCGACTGGGGCGGGCTTGCTCGGTTCACGCCGCTCGGCAACACAGATGCCTCACGCTAGGGCTCCGCTCATTCCTTCGTGTAGCATCATCGTCAATGGAAGTCGCTGGACTGATTCTCGGCATCATCGGAGCCATAGGTCTCGTCGTTACGCTCGCCATTGAGTGGATAAAGCGGCCACGGTTGGAGGTCATCGCGGAGACGTGGAAACCAACCGGGCCGACACCGTGGTGGTTCGCTGTCGTTCACGTTCGGAACAGGCCGCTGCCCTCGGCGTTGCGCGGATTGCTCGTGCGCCAGAGTGCCGCTGGTTGTGAGGTGACGTTGCAGTTTCGCGAAGCGGGACAGTCCGTGCCGACGCTTCCCGAGGTAGCGGCTCGTTGGAGCGCGAACCGTGAGCCCATCACCCTTTCGCCGCAATCACCCACGACCGCTGGTGGCCCTGTGACCTTCAACGCCGTGTACGACCCCACGCTCGTACCGGACACCCTGCGCCTCGATGTTCCGCCTTCCGGGGTCGGGCAGGAGGTTGCGGTTGCCATCACTCGCGATGGTCAGGCCTTCATGTTTGGTGCGGAGTCCTACGCTTACGGCACCTTCGGGAACCCGAAGTGGAAACTCGAACGCAAACAGTACGACGTGGACGTGGTCGCTTCGTCATCAGGACTTCGTGCGGTCGGGCGGTTTCGCCTCGACAACCGTGATGCGGATTACGCGACGTTCAGGATAGTGCCGCGTTAGTCTCCCGTCAGAGCTTCTCTCCGAGCAGCTTGAACGTGAGTCCGATGCACACCATCGCACCAGCGAAGATGACCGGGGCGACGATGAACCGGAGCGGCAGGAACAACGGCCACGAGTAGCTCCCGGGGATGCCGTCGAAGCCCGTGCCGATGAAGTACGCCAACGCGAACGGGGCGACCATCATCGTCACGACGAACAGGGTTGACCGGACGCCTCGTAGCAGCTTCATACAGTGCCCCTAGTCTTATCGTCGATGTAGGGGACGTGGAGCAGCGCGGACGCCTTCTGCTTCGCCTGTTCGCCGCGTCGGTCGTAGCGCACGGTCGTCTGCACGTTCGCGTGACCGGCAAGACCCTGCACCGTCGAAATGTCGGCGCCAGCGTCGAGGAGGTCACTGATGAAGGTGCGCCTCACGTCAATGGGACTGAACTGAAGGCTTGCGAGGGAAGTGTTCGCCCGGTTCAGGGCGACGAACCGGGCGATTCAGATAGCGGTTGTGGCGACCCCGAAGGGATTCGGGGCGGTTGTCAGCACAAGTTGCGCGAGATTGACCCGAGACTGAAGCGCTGGGGTATCACAGTCGTCCCGGTGACACGTGACAACCCAGACTGCGCCTAACCTCGGGGCACCGCGTGGCGTATGCCGTGGTTGCGCTGGCCAACGCCGGTCACCACAAGGTTCGCGAATGGGATTGTCAGGCTTGGTTGAGGGTGGGCCGCCCTCACCCGCCTCGGCACCGCCTGCGCGAACAGCCGAAGCATACGATTCTCCACGTCCCCTGGGTCTGCGGCAGCGTCCAACTCACTGTAATGGACAGTCAACGAATTGAGTTTCGTCAGCGTCTTGACCCAGTAGCCGCCGGCGTGGGGGCGCCGGTCACCCAAAGGTGTCGAGTAGTACTGACCCAGCCTCGCGCGAAGCGAGGTGGCCTTACCGATGTAGAGCACGGCTTCATCGGCGAGCCAGTAGCGAGCGAGCCGCTTGGCGAGACTCTCTGGCGTGGGTCGTCGCCCGTCAAGCGTCAGAGACGGCACTCTCACGATCCATGCAGCAATGGCTGCCACGTCAAGCGGAGCGCCAGACAACCCATCACTCCGTGTTGCGTCGGAATGTAGCGACACGACATAGACGCCCGGGCGCGCGGATTGCGGCTTAGTGCCCCAAGGAACGGCGCTGATAGTCACGCATCCGACATCGTCGAAGAGTTGGCGAGGCGAGTTAGGCATCTTGATGGTCTGAGACCTCTCGCGCGCGTACGGCCCGCGCAATCGCGTCCCACGACTCACGAGCGCCAACGAAGTTGCACCCCGGCGGCGCTACCGCTGCGGCCTCAAGGAAGCCCGTGATACCCGCAATGCGAAGACGCGCCGTCGCCTTGCTGCCTGAAGCCGCAACGACCGCGTTCGGAAGCAACTGTACTTGCTTCGAAAGGAAACGCTCGCCACACGCGCGGACAGTCGAGGCGTGCACTGTGCCGCCTTTCTTCGTCGCCGAGCACAAGACCGACTCGGTGAGCCATGCGTGTTCCATTTGCTGTGCAAAGGTCAGAGCGGGCCAGCACGCGTCGAGGATGTAACGGACATTCTTGTGGAACCGGGTCAGCCCCGTCTCGAACGCGGAATAGGCATAGTTGTATGCCGTCTGTAGCCCCACGTGCTGCTCTCCGGGTTGAGGGTCTCCCGGCTCGGCGAACACGAGCACGAGTTCGATGGCTTCCAGCGCGCCGGACGCGCCCGCAAAGCCGCGAGGCACGTGACCTGCTTCTGGCTTCCAGCGCATCTCCGTACATGGAAACGTAAACCCGGAGCAGGGCAGATAGGCTGGGTCTAACACTCGCCGTAAGGTCGCGTTGACTTTCATAGATTCAGACTCGGTCCTGTCTCCCGGTCGCTGTCGGGTTCCTATCCCACCGAGCCGGCATCAAGCGTCGTCCGTTGGGCCCATGCCGTCCCAATGGAGCAGTTCGCGCTGGCATCGGCGGTCATAGCGTACCGTTGTCTGCACGTTCGCGTGACCGGCGAGTCCCTGAACGGTGGACATGTCCGCTCCGGCATCGAGGAGGTCACTGATGAAGGTGCGCCTCACGTCAATGGGACTGAACTGAAGGTCTGCGAGGGAAGCGTTCGCCCGGTTTCGGCGTTCGAACCGGGCGAGTCGAAGTGTGCTAGTGGCGACCCCGAAGGGATTCGGACTTCCAGCAACCGCACTTCTGAGCCTGACGATCCTCGGATACGCCGCTGGCACATGACGGTGGTACCCGTGTTCCCGGCGCAGCCCTTGAAGCGCCGGAGGCAACGTGCGTAGAGTCAAT
>JAJTWZ010000016.1 GCA_021463145.1 Blastocatellia bacterium
CTTTCACATCGGGAGGGAACAGGCTCGACTTCACACCACGACATGGCGCATTGCCGCGTGATCTCTCACTCAAGCCGTCGTCGCAAAACAGTTACACCCGATCAAAAGAGGCTCGTGCAAATATGCAGAGATGACCGATTGGGATATGTCCAAACCGAGGTGCAAGCCTGTGCAAACTGCGGGCAAAGGCGTACCTCCCATCGGCAGCTTGCTTGAACGGTGATCTCGTTATTGTCGACGGCCACCATCTGTCACTCACGAAGCTGATTTCCTCATGAGACTTCACCTCGATGCATAGAATGCCCGCAGTGGGCACGAATACGACAAAGTCGAGCTCTGTCCTGAGATTTCTATTCCAAGGAGCTAAGTCGAGCGAGTGCAGGGCAACCCAGTCATCCGGGCCGCTTGCGAGCATACTGAACACGGCTCGCTCGCCGGGCGGCGTATGATCGTCCATGAATGCAGGTATCATTCGCGCCATTGCTCAGCCCTCTCCAGTTCGATTACCTGCTTTAGCTCGCCTTCAGGTACGCAAAAGTCGTCCTCCACGGCCTGAACTGCCTCAAACATGACTGATCCCTGCAGTGCGCAGTCTTCCGGAAGAGCCAGAAGGAACGAACGTCCTGGTGCGGCGAGGTCGCGAAGCTCGTCCAGCATCGTCTTAAGGATAGACAACAGTTCGTCTTCAAGAATCTCCTGTTCCTGTACCCCAGTCCGGATAGCTATGCCGCGTGATCGCTGAACCTCTCTCCACGCGAGCGTCCAATGGAACTCTAGGTCAAGGGCTTCAATCAAGCTTCTAAAGTGTCGCTGCTTCTGCGGGGCGCGAATGACGGTAGTCGGCGGCTTGAGCCAATTCCGAATTCCGCTACGCAGGCGCAACAAGTCTAGACCGCCATCGGTGAGTCTTCTTACTAAGGCGTCTTCATTGGAGAGAAGCCTCTCCATGAGCCTCTGCTTCCAAAGCTGGCTGTAGTACCCGTGGCTTGCCTGAACCTCTCCAAAATCTACATCGGCGATATTCGGTCTAACTAGAAACGTTCCTTCGATGAATGATTCATCCGGCACTCGACGCTTCAGTGGCTCATCCGAGTTAGGTGAAGCTTCATAGCTCAGCACCCTTGCCATTCTAGGAAAGAGAATGCCGTGAACGTCATCGATGTGAACTAGAGTCGATGGGCGCGATCTCTCTCGATTCGGCTGTAATGACAAGAATGCCCGCAACTCGTCGTCATCAGGACTGTACTCCACAGGCGCGGCAATCGGGGCGCCTGCGATTGTTCCTACGTGGCGACGCGAGTGCCGAACAGGCAGTCCTGGCGAGAGCCTTGAAGAGTTGGTTGCTCCAGTCGCTGACTGAACCGGATCGTAGCCGAACCCCTCGTCGTCTGCGCATCCTTCCCATACGATATGCACCAGTCTGCAATACCGCGGCGCAGTCACAAGTGCATCCGGCAGAGCCCCCCAACCTCGCGACCGCAGCGGTCCTACTTTGAAAAGGACATCAAATGGACTCGTGTCACGGTAGTCACTGACGGAATGCAGGAATCGGTTGTCCTCGATTGCTGCATCCACGCCTCCTAACAGCAGTTCCTGGAACGCGAGCCTCGCCCACCTCTGACAGTAGATTCGGAAGTCGCCGCCGAGTTCAAGCTCTGCCGTGATTCTATCGCGGAGTTCCTTCCGGAGCGGGTTCTCGCTTCGAGCCATTTCGTCGGCTGCTCGTAATGCCGACTCATAAGAGCCTCGTGCATCTGCTCCCCACCTCGCCTGTACGTCACGCGGTTCCCCGAGAATCCTTAGAGATTCTCGAATCGAATGATCGAACTCAGCGGGACCTGTGAGCCATCCCGACATTGCCACACGCAGCTTGTCTCCTAAGTCCCTCGATCCCTGGTCATCGCCTTCGTGCAGTGTACGTAAGATTGACCGGACGCCGCGCCGAAGATCTCCGAATGCAGATGACGTGACTTCAACTGTTTCGATCGAGAAACCGCTTGCTCCATCGAGCCAATCGAACATATCCATTGCCGTAACGACCATAGTCTACCTCTGCCTCAGACGCAGTACCGCGATGCCGCGTGGGATCGCAGATAGGTTCTCAGCTGCATCATCAATGACCTCATACCACTGACTGAGCTGACCAAGTTTCGTGCCAAGCTCGTCGAGGCGCGTACGCTCCATCACGCGGCTGTAAACGCCAATGACATCACAGTGCCCAAACTCAGCGCGATCGATGGCATTGAGGAATGCTGCGTCGCCATCTGCAACGAGTAGTTGAGGGCGTCCGGAGTGTCGATCAATCGTGTCCGTCCTAGAGTTGAAGAAAGATACACGCGAGACCGAGCCCGGCAGCCAGTCCTGAATGGCGAGGAGCTGTCCAAGATCAGCCGTGGCATCCGAGACGTCAATGGAAAGCGCTTGCATCCGCGCGCGGGTCCAGCGCGCTCCCCTGACGTGACCGGCAAGGCAGATGCTTGAGTCGGAATGCCTGAGGTTGGAATCTTCTATAGAGCCACTTTCTCCTATTATCGCTTCATAATGCTTGCGGAATGGAAGCTGGTTGCCCTGTTGTACTTCTACGGGCGCTTCGCCTGAAAACTGCCAATCCACTGAGTTGCGACGTGAGACAAAATGGCGCTCGTCCGTCGCATCCAGACGCCTTATCCAGACAGTTCCGTCGTTTCGGATTTCATCGGCGACGTAGCGACCGGTTCTGCCACGAAGTCTAAGCTCGGTGTTCCTGTCTCTCGTCCTTGCAAGAGTCTCGATTCGGCGAAAGTGCTCTGTAAGGTCGTTCGAGCCTGGCGTGGCGATACGTCGACACATTGCTCCCAGCGCAACCAGTCCAGCCGCAGGAGAGTCACACGGCATGGAGATCAAGCCAATTCTGCGCTTGCCAAAGTCGTTAGCGCGCCAGTTAAAGCCGACGTTGATTAGATAGGACATCCACGTTGGCATTGTCCGCTGGATCCTTCTTGCCTCAGCTACTTGCATGAGCTCAGTTCATCTTCCTTCTTCGTCGTTATATTCGCGTCCTCGACGACAAGTCTCGCGAAGTTGCCGCCAAGCTCGAACCGTCTGGGCCGCTAATGTAGCTTTGCCGAAGTCTGAGGACCTACCCCCACTCATCGAAGAATCGGCAATACGTGTAAAGAGTCTTAGGGGCAGGCTGAATCGCCCTCTCACTTGACGCCCGGCTGCGTCCCCCGAACTCACCACCCCACCACCCGCTCATACCCCGCCGGCACCGGCCTCCCTGCCGCGAGCGCGGCCTTCAGCACGCGTGCGTGCGAGCACATCCCGCGGTACTCGAAGCCCCAGCACGAACACGTAACGTCTCCGTCGCCCGCCACCACGATGTCGTAGGTCGTGCCCCTCCCGCTCGTGCTCGCCGCCTTGAATCGCTGCTCCGTCGGTGCGCCATCTCCCGCCGGTCCACCGAGCGCCTTCACAAGACCCTCGAGCGCTCGCTTCCAGGCTTCGCCTCCCTCGACCGCAGACCGCCGCACCGCCGGGTCGACGAAAACTCCCTCCGCACGAGACGCCGCCGTCGCCTTCGCGATCAACTGCCGCAATTGCGCGTCATTGAGTTCCTTCGAACCCGCCTCTGCCAGGCCAGGTGAAATCGCGCGCATCAGCCGCTCCAGCTCGCCAAGCACCGAGTCCGAAGCCTCCCCGAGCGCCGCACCGTCGATCACCGCGTCCACCAGCGCCGATTTCGTCTCGAGCACCGTCTGCACGAAGTCGTCGATCGTCCCCGCGCCGACCATGTACGTCACGTTCACCGCACCCGTCTGCCCGATACGGTACGCCCGGTCCTCCGCCTGCCAGTGATTCGCCGGTACCCAGTCCAGGTCGTTGAACACAACCTGGCGCGCCGCCGTCAGGTTCAATCCGACACCGCCCGCCTGGATGTTCGCCACGAACACCCTCACCGCCTCGTCGCTCTGGAAGCGGTCCACAAGCCCCTGGCGCTTGCCGGTCGGCGTCGCTCCCGTCACCGAAACCGCCGCCTTGCCGAAATGCTTCACCATCCGCTTCACCGGTTCGTCGAAGCACGAGTACACAAGTACCCGCTCGCCCTGCTCGACCGCCGACTCCACGAACTCGATCGTCGATGCGACCTTCGCAACCGCCAGCTTCTGCCGCGCGACAGCCAGATTCGCAAGCAGCTGTCCACGGCTCGCGTCCTGGACCGCGCCCTTCGCCCGCGCGCGAGCCCGCGGCGCAACCTGCCCGGCCTGTCCGGCGACAAGCGTCAGGAGCACCCTGCGGATCTCGGCACGCGCCGTCGAGTCCGGTACCTCGACCGGATTCCACGTCCTGATCTTCGGCGGCAGGTCGAGCACCTCAGTCTTCGTCCGGCGCAGCATCACGCCGCGCAGCTGCACGGCGAGCTCCTCGAGGTTCGAAGCCCCGTCCGTCACCCAGCCGTAACCGTTCTGCTCTGCCGCACAGTACCGCTTCGCGAAGCTCAGGAAGCTGCGGCCCATCGCGTGATCGCACAGTTTCAAAAGCGGGAACAGGTCGCGCGGACGGTTCGTCAGCGGCGTGCCGGTCAGCAGGTAGACGACCGGTTTCCGCTCGGCCGCGCTCGCTGAGTCCACGATCCGGAACGCGTGCTTCGATCGCGCGGCCGTGCGGTTTTTCAGGTAATGCGCCTCGTCGAAGACGATCCCGCCCCAGCGGACGCGCTCGAGCTCGCCAATCCTGCGCGACAGAATGTCGTAGTTGACGACGGTCCATTGAGGGTCCGCGATCTCGCCGGCGCTGTCCTTTCCACCGAGCACGGAGACCCGTGCGCCAGGCATCACGACCGCGATCTCTCGCGCCCAGTTGCACTTCACGGACGCCGGCGAAACGACGAGCCAGGGGCCGGCGGGCGCGGCTTCAGTCAGCGCGACGATCGCCTGTCGCGTCTTGCCGAGTCCCATGTCGTCGGCAAGGATCGCCCGGCGGTGGCCGAGCAGGAACGCAAGTCCCTCTACCTGGTGCGGGAACAGTCCCTCGGCGAGCGCGCGCGCCCGGGCGACTGGGTTCAGGGACGGATCGGTCTTCGGCTGCGCTTTCTTTGCGGGCATCCTGGTGCTCCTTCGGGTTTCGATTCGTGGATTTCGTACGGTTTCCATTGTGAACGGGCCGGTCGGACATGCAGTGGGGCAGGTCTTCGAATGCCGAACCCCGGGCACGCGCTTGTTTCGAAGAAGGCGCGACGAACCTTCGCGGCGGCCGATCCGCTCGCTACTCCTGAACGCGCAATGTGCGGGTGAAGTGGCTGGCGCCATTTCTCTGCCGTCCATTGATCCGTCATCCCCCCATCCGGCAGTCGCAGTACTCGCGGCCGTGTTGCGGAACGTGGCGGCAACAGACTAGTCTGCCCTCGTGAAGACGCTCGAGGTACAACTGGACGAGCAGGAAGCGAGCCGCCTTGAAGCGATCGCCAGCCGGCTGGGTGTGACGTCCGAGGAACTTGCGAAGCGCAGCATCCTGCAGACACTCGCGCGTGTTGACGACGATTTTGCGTCGGCAGCCGAATACGTTCTGTCCAAGAACCGGGAACTCTATCGTCGTCTGTCATGACGATCTTCCTGGAGCTCGACCACGTTCTCGCTCTCCACGCGTTCGTGATCGTTCAATCCGGCGGTGCGACCGGTGTTCGAAACCGTGACGGGCTCGAATCGGCTGTCGCAACTCCGAGAATGACCTTCGATGGCGAAGATCTCTACACGAGCCTCGTTGCGAAGGCGGCCGCACTTGGGTTCGCGCTCGTGTCGAACCATCCTTTTGTCGACGGAAACAAGCGCGCAGGACACGCAGCCATGGAAGTGATGCTCGTGCTGAACGGCTTCGAAATCGTGGCGTCCGACGAAGAACAGGAGAAGGTGATTCTCGCCGTGGCTGCCGGACGGATGTCGCGCGAAGAGTTTACCGGCTGGCTCGGCGCGCACGTCGAACCTTACGACGGCTCGTAGTGCCGTAGGCTCTTTGTGAGCCTCGACCGGCTTAACCAGAGTCGTGCTGGAGAATCTGAGAGTCGCGCCCGTCCTTGCCGGACTGCTCCTCTGATTCGACGTCTTTTCATTCTCAAGACGACCCTTCCCCGACGAACGCGTCGAGCGCCTCGTCGACGAGCCGGAACACCGCGCCGTCGTCGCTCTCGCGCGTCCGGCCAAGCAGGCCGTCGATCCAGTGCTCAGGGAGCGCCGACCGGCCGTGCAGCGCTCCGACCGCCGCACCGATGATCGCCGCGACCGTGTCGTTGTCCCACGTGTCGTTCACCGCGCGGACGATTGCCTCCTCGGGGTCGTCAGCGTGACGTTCGAGGATCGCGAGAACGCTCGGCACTGTTTCGAGCAGGTACGCGCCCGAACCCCACATCTCGCACGCGTCAGGCGCGTCGAGATCCTTCGCTTCGCCGATCATCTCTTCGACGAGTTGCCAGAGGAACCCCGTGCGCCCCGAGTAGTGCCCGTGTCGCGCCCGATACGAATCGCCGCTTTCGACTTCCTTCGCGAGCTCGACGAACCGCGTCGTCCACCAGGTCCGCGGCGGGGGCTCCTTCATCCCGAGCAGTTCCCAGAGCATTCCCGTGAACGCGACGCAACTCGCGATCGACGCCGAGTCGTTGTGCGTGATCGCGGACAGGAGTGCCGCGTCGATCCACAGATCGGCGGACTGCAGGCGGAGGTGCGGCAGGAGCGCCGGCGCGATCCGCATCAGCGCTCCGTTGCCCGCAGACTTTCGCCCCCACGTGTGCCAGGCGCCGCCGTTGCGCTTCGCCACGGTCACGAATGCCCTCATCGTGCTGCCGATGCCGAAGATGTGCTCTCGCGTGAAGGTCGTGCTCACGGCCTCGGGATCGAAGCCGCCCGCACGCAGCATCTCTTCAATCGCCCAGAACGTGAGCTGCGTGTCGTCCGTCGGTGTCCCGACGTTCGCGTTCAAATACCTGTTGTACTGGTACTCGCGGATCTCGCCGAACCGTGCGCGACGCTGCCTCGGCGACACGCCCTCTGACGAGTTGCCGAGCGAATCGCCGATCGCGACCCCGAGCAGCATGCCGGCGACGCGGTCCGGATCGACGCGCGGCAGCGGCGGCGGCGCCGTGGCGAAAAAGCCGTTGTCGCTGACGGCAAGAGAGCCGTTCCGAATGAGGCCTTCGAAGATTTCACGGTTGGTGGGCACGCAGATCTCTCCCTGGTCGAAAGCGTGCTCGCCTGGCGGCGCCGACGGCAGTAGCGTTCGTCAGCATGGGGATACTCCTCCGGTGGAAGCAGTGCGCGGGTTCAGCTTGAATGGGCGGGTGGAGCCCTCAGTCGTGCCAGTTCTCGATCGAAAGGCCGGAAAACTGTTCGTAGTCTGCGACATTGGAGGTCACCAGTATGAGTCCGTTCATCGCCGCGATCGCCGCTATCTGTCCGTCTGCGAAAGGTGGCGTCTTGCCAATCGCGACGAGCCTCGCTCGCTCGCTCGCGTGCCAGTCAGCAGCGCTCTGTCCATATGGAAGGATCGGCACCGTAGGTCGAAGTACGTCCTCGAGATACGCTTCGATGGTCCGTCGTTTCCTGGAAGGACTCAGGCGAGCGGCCCCAAAGCGGAGTTCGTGCCACACGAGTGCCGCCGTCGCGACCGACGTGTCGGCCTCGCGGAGTCTCTCCATCACGCGCTCGTTCGGCTTCGGCCGAAGGGGCTCGGAGAGAACGCTCGTGTCGAGCAGATAGCGAAGCGTCACCATTGCACCTCGCGACCGACACTCCGATCTCGGACCCCGTCGAAGGTGTCCGTCTCTACGCATTCACGCTCGATGTCCTCGCGATCACGGAACCGACCGAGTTCCTCCCAGAAGCTTCGGCTGCGCCCCAGTAGCCGCTCGTACTCGCTCAGAGACACAAGTACGGCAACCGGGCGACCGCGCCGCGTCAATTCGACGGGCCCGCGCTCGGCTTCGTGGACGATCTTTGCGAGATTGTCTCGTGCTTCGGCTATCGAGTACTTGCCTGACATATCCAACTCCTTATGGCCATTTAGATAGCCATCCTACGGCGATAGGGGGGACTGCGCAAGGCACCGTGGGTGTCGTTCACCGCAGGTACACGGCGGAACCGAGCTCTTTGCAAGCGCGTAGCGCGTCGAGGACGGCGATGCGCGAAGCGCTTTGGACTGCGCCGTGAAGCGCCGCTTTGGACCGACTGAAAGCGGCGCTTCACGCCGCACTCCAAGGCGCTTCGCGCACGGAGCGTCGTCGTTCTCTCACGTCCGGCCAAGGAGTCGTCAGCGAATCAGTTCACGTTCACCAGGAGGCCGGGCCTTACCACACATACGCATCCGCCCAGGAACGCGCGTATCGACTCGAGAGGATGTGCAGCACGCGGATGCGCTTGAGCGTGACCGGCGAGAACTGGCCGATCGGAAGGTAGACGATCTTCTTGCCGAATCTGGCTGCGTACGTCTTCATCGCCGACCGTGGAGGCTTCGCCGCGACGTACGTCACCAGGCGCTCCGCCGTGTGGTCCACCGCCGCCATCAGCAGTACCTCCGCCTTCGTCCGTGCCGCCGCATAGGCGGGATCCTGCCAGATCCCATGAAGCTGTCCCGGCGGGTACACCATCAGCAGCCCGCCGTACTCGCATCGCCGGATTCCCGGCCCCACGATCGTCTCATCGAGCGCCGTCGCGTAAAAGCCGATGTCCGACTCCGCGTCGTGCTCTCCCTGCCAGTCCATCCGCCACGGATACCGCGCGTCGTCCGGATCTTCGTCGAACACGATCACCACCGACGTCGCCTTCCCCCGCTCTCGCAACAGGCTGCGCACCCAGATCGTCCCCTCGTGCCAGTGGCGGATCGTCTCGCGCACGTCGATCCCGTCGAGGATCGAGGTCCGGAAAGGCTCGACACGCGCGCTCTCTTCCGAGAAGCGCGTCACCGCCCGGCGGCGCAGGTGGTTCGCGAAATTCTCGATCACGATGCTCTCCGGTTCGTGCGAACAGATGTGGTAACCCGGCACCCTGGCCCATTCGCCGGCCACCGACTCGCGATGCCGGACGCGCTTCGGCACCGCCACCGGGCGGCGGCGTCTCGTTCTCTCACGACGGTGGAACCGCATCGTCCGCTTGCCGTCGTAGAGGTCGTCGATCGTGAGTCTCAGCACCGGCAGCGCGCCGCGCCCGTCCTGCCAGGGATAGTGCGTCGCGAGCTCCCAGACCTCGTAGGCGTAGTTGTCGTCGACCGACCCACGCGCCCCTACGACGATCTGGTAGAGGTCCGGCTGCAGTCTTCCCTTCACGAGCGCGTAGTTGCGCAGGAACTTCATCATCGTGCGCAGGTCGCCCGGACGCACTTCGTCGCCCGTGTCCTCGGTGTATCGGCGCGCCGCTGCCCGCAACAACTGCACGAGCACGCGCTGCCGGTCGACTGGCAGCCCGGACTTCGCTTCCGGCTCGGCGACGGACGCCGCGGTCGACTCGACGAGTCGACGACTTGCCATCGAAATGATTCGCGGCGCCGGCAGCTCGATGACCGGAAGTGCACCGGTGCCGAGTTCGACCCCGCGGGCTCGCTCATAAGCCGCCGACAGGAAGGGCGCCTCGGGCAGCACTTCACGCGATGCATCGGGATGCAGATCGTAGAGTTTCGTACGGCCCCGGTGAATCCGCGCCGCTCCGCTCCGTTCGCCGAACGGCGTGCGTCCGGCAGTCAGACGCTTCGCCACGCGCGCCGCGTGCGCGATCCCGCCGACGTAGAGCACGCGCTCGTGGTCGGCTGCCAACTCGCGC
This sequence comes from Blastocatellia bacterium, assembly GCA_021463145.1. Lineage (GTDB taxonomy): Bacteria > Acidobacteriota > Blastocatellia > UBA7656 > JADIYM01 > JADIYM01. Next base: position 9,777 of record JAJTWZ010000016.1, read on the forward strand.
AACCGGTGCGCGATGATAGCCTCGCGCTCGCGGTCTTCCGGCCCGGCGTCCTCCTGGTCGAACCGGTGCGCCTGGACTGCCTCGACGTACGACCGATGGCCGATGCGAAGCACCGCATAGGCATCGGGCAATCCATCCCCGGGACCCGAGTTCTCGAAGAGGTCCGCATCGACACACGAGACCGGAATGCCGAGCTCGCGACCGCGTCTGACAGCTTCGGCGAGCGGGTCCGCCGGCTCGACGAGCAGATAGCCGCGCTCCTCCGTCCGATCGCGCGCCGTCGGTGCATAGACGACGACCGACAGCATCGGCAGCCTGTCGACCGCTGCAACGAAGGCCGTCTCGAGGGCAGCCGGGATCTCGACGGCGATCGCGTCGGGCTCGAGCCGGCGGATCGCCTCGACGACGAGTTGCGCAAACTCGAGCCGGTTGTGGCAGACCGGCAGAATGTGCACGTTGCCAGCGACGAGCAGATGCGGCTCGATGCAAGGCGCACCGTCGATCAGGCTCGCGGCTTCCGCGACGTTCGTATCCGCGTCACTCGACATGGTCGACGGCCTCTTCGCCGACCGTCATCCGGACGGCCGTCTCGAACGCGCCTTTCGAGCGAACCCGGTCGCCCTGCGAGAGCTTCATCGCGTACCGCGCGATGTTGATGCCGTCGCGGACGCTGAATGCCTCGTTCGCCGCGTGCGCCCGCTGCAGAAACGCGACAACGTACCCGAGGATCTGGTCGTCGGCGAACGGCAGGTTCTCACGCAGGATCGCGAGCTCCTCGTCGGCTTCGGGAAACTCGATGAGGATCTGCGGCTGGAGCCGCGAGTGGATGTACTCCGGTATCTCGAACGTCGACGCGTCGTCGTTCATCGTCGCGCAGATGCGGAAATCGGGGTGCGCCGGAATCTTGATCCCCGCGACGATCGACTCGACGTAGCGGCGCGCGTCGAGAAGCGGCGCAAGCGACGCCCACGACTTCTCGCTCATGCGGTTCCCTTCGTCGAGCACGCACACTCCGCCACGGATCATCGCCGTTACGAGCGGACTTGCGACGTACTCTATCTGGCCCGCTCCCGCGACGACCGGGGTCACGATGAGGTCTTCGGGGCGCGTGTCCATCGTCGCCTGGAAGATGTAGACGTCGCGTCCGAGCGCCTCACCGGCCGCATACGCGAGCGTCGTCTTGCCGACGCCCGGCTTGCCGATGAGCCGCGGATTGAGCGGCAGGTCGCGTTCGTCGAGCACGAACCAGGCAGCGAGCAGTTGGTCGAGGACGTCGCGCTGACCGACCCAGCGGAAGGGAAGGCGGTCGGGGTGACCGAGGCGCAGGCGTACGCCGTCGATGTCGGCGTGCGAAGCGAGTTGGGTATGTGTGGCGGTCATGGTGTCGGGCTACCTCCGGGTTGGTGCGAATCGTTGCGGATTCCGATTCCGCGCCGAGGGCGGATCGGTCCGTCGAAAGCGGGCGTGGCCGGTGCCGCGGCCGTGGGGGTCGTCGATTGTGTTCGTCCTTCCATCTCGAGTTGAATGAGCCTGTCTGTAACGCGAAATCTGCGAATACTCCGGCTGGTCTCCTTCGCGGTCTATCCTCGCTGACCGAAGAGCAGCGCCCCGCGCCAGGCTGTCTCCATCTCGCCCATCTCCACTCGCACGTGTTCCGGGTTCGATGCGATTCGCCACCACCGGTCATAGTCCGCCGGCGAGTTGACTGGCGGCGCGGATGCGGTTTCTGACCCGGCCATTCGCGTTTGCACGTAGCTTCTAGCGGCGATGGCCATCTCTTCGGTCGCCCGGTCCCAGGGCCGTCCCGCGAACTGCTCGAGGAGTTCAGCCGATTCGCCGATCCCCTCGATGCCCGCGGCCTCGAGCAATCCGAGCACGAACTGACGAAGGAAGTCGATCGTCAGGTTCGACTCTCTCGGAAGCAGCACGTACGTTGGCTCGCTTGCGAGCAGGATCGGAAACTCAGGATGACCATTGCGCTTCGACAGGATGGTCAGGCAGTGCCGGAGAGGCTCGGGATCTCCACTCGACGATGCCGGCAGGATCGCGTACGCCGTCGCCGTCGATTGAAACGGATTCAGCATCGTCGACGTGATCAGCGCCTCGCCCGTGCCCGCAACACGGATGAGGTCGATGGAGAACATCGTCGGACCGTACGGATTGAAGATTCCGAAGGCGATGACCTGGGTCACGTCCGATTCCGGCGCCGCGGCCAGGGCCTGCGACACGTCTGGAATCGGGTCGCCAAGAACCCCGGTCTCGGCGTCTGCCAGCGCGCGGGCCGCCGTCGCGAGTCGAAGTAGAGGGTCACGATCGTTTCTGGGTCTTGGGCTCATTTCATCCTCCTGCACGACGTGCCTGCGAGCGCTTCGCGATGAGCGCCCGGTCGAGCCTGCTTATTCCTGAACGCGCAATCCTTGGACGAACCGGCTAATGGTGACTGCGGCGGCGCTCCACACCGCACTCCAATGCGCTTCGCAATAGGGATTCACGATACGACACCTCCTGGGACATGCAGCGGGGGAGCAGATTCGCAAGCCGATCTCGCGCCGAATGGCGCGTTTCCTCTTGAAGGCAATTCACCCAGGAGGATCCCGCCCATGTCCACGCACCCAATCCCGGCCATCGAGCGAATACTCGTCCGATCCCGTGTCGCCGCCGGCACGCGTCAGATCGTCGACCTGCTCGTCCGTATCGTCACGCCCGAAAACGACGCGCCGCAGGCAGCACGTCCGCCGCTCAACGTCGGGCTCGCCATCGACCGGTCCGGAAGCATGTCGGGCTCGAAGCTCGCGCAGGCCTGCGAGGCCGCGCGGTACTGCGTCCGCCAGCTCGGAAGCCGAGATCGCGTCAGCATCGTCGACTTCGACGACGAGGTCCGGACGCTCGTCCACGGTCGACCAGTCGCCGATGCGGCTTCGATCGAGCAGGCAATCGGCTCGATCGAGGCGGGCGGTTCCACCGCCCTCTTCGACGGATGGACGCGCTGTGTCGATGAGGTCGGCTCGGGACTCTCCAAACACGGCATCAACCGTGTCATCCTCCTGACCGACGGCCAGGCAAACGTCGGCGTCACCGACCCGCGCGCTTTCGAGCACTGGGCGGGCCTACTCGCAGCGCGCGGCGTCGAGACGTCGACCATCGGCATCGGAAGCGACTTCGCGGAAGACCTGCTCGAAGCGGTTGCGCGGCTCGGCGGCGGAACGAGCTGGTACGTCGAGACACCCGAGGACTTCCACCGCATCTTCGAGCACGAGTTCGGCCGGCTCGCGGCGCAGATGGGTCACCGCGTCAGTCTCGGTATCGAGCCGGAGCCCGGCGTTCGCGTCGTCGGCGTTCACAACGGCTTCGCGACGAACTCGCTCGGCCGGTTTCAGCTTCCGAACCTGGTGCACGGCACGACGCTCGACGTCGTCATCCGCCTCGAGCTCCCGGAGCTCGCCGAGTGCAAAGGTCGCAAGCTGGCGTCGCTGCGACTGGCGTGGATGCCGCAGTCGAACCGGACCGGACGCCGCCTCGTCCTGCGTAAGTCGGTGCGCGCCGACGTCGTGTCGCCGGAGGTCGCGGCGGGCATCCCGGCCGATGCGCGCGTCGTGAAGGCGACGGAGTTCCTGCTCGGCGTCGGCGTGCGGCGCCGGGCCATCGAGCTGCTCGACCGCGGAGACGTCGCAGGCGCGATCGAGGTCGTGCGCGAAGCCCGGCAGCGAGCCGCGGAGGCGCTCGCCGCGTGCGCCGACGAGCCTGACGTCGTCGGGCATCTCGCGCGACTCGACGACCTTCTCGCCGAGCTCGCGGAACGCGCTGACCTCGTGCTCAGCCGCAAGCGCATGCGCAACGAGACGCACCTGATGGCGCGATCGATCCCTGCGAAGGGCTGGCGATGAGGCGGCGCCGCAAGCGCCGCGTGCACTCACGTGGGCGGGTCCTGCCGGTCGCGGGCGGCGAACTCTCGGCTGCGTGCGGATGGCAGATATCGGTCGATGCTGCGGAGTTCCCGGCGGAGGTCATCCGCCCTCCCATCGTCCCGTTCGACGACCAGCAGCCGTTCGACGTTCAAGCCCGTCTCGAGCTCGCGGGTAGCGCGCATCAGCAATGGCGGCACAAGATTTCGCACCATCCCCATTTTCGCTCCCGTCCCGAGCAGCGGCATTGCCACGATCGCCGGCTTCGCCTTGCCGTCGATCGCGAACCGCAAGAATCGAAAAAAATCGTCGATCTTGTCCGCCGCCGTGTACATGCCCTCGGGCTCGAACCCGATGATTCGCTTCACGGGAATCGTTCGCCTACCGCCCTCGATCCGGCGAGAGAGCCAGCACGAAGACTCTTTCCGCAAGTCCAACTCCTTGTCACGAGCCAACCGGTCCACGCTCACGCCCCGCTCGTCGAGCGATCCGATCAGCGAGCCGGCGACTGGCCAGTAGTCGTCCCGATCCGAGGACACGATCAGATAGTCGACGCCCCAGTCACGCGGCATCGCCATCAGATCGCCGTAGTAGAACTCGATTGTCGCTCCATCACGACCGTGCCAGCGGCGCACGTCGATGCGCTCGATTGGTACGAGGCTCTCCGGGACCACGACTTGGCGTTCCCGCATCGGCTGTTGTTCTCTCGCCTGTCCCTTGAGCAGGGCGACGAACTCGCCCGCGCTCGCCGGTCGTCCGACTGGATCGGCCGAGAGGGCACGCGAAACGGCATCGTGGACGTGTGCCGGCAGCTCAGGGGCAAACTCCGAAAGCCGATGGTTCTGACCGGCGAGTATGAGCTTGCGAAGCTGTTCAACGGTACCCTCGACCGGACGCCTCCCCGTGATCAACTCGAAGAAAACAACCGCCAGGCTGTAGACGTCGGTTCGCAACGAGATACTGCCCAGGTTCTCTTCCTCGTCGTGGTGCCATTGCTCGGGCGACATATACGCGGGCGTTCCGATGCCGAGCCCGGTCAGTTCGGGGTCCTCGAGCAACCGCGTCGGGCTTTCGTACCCCGCGATACCGAAGTCGATGATGCGGACTTTTCCCGTGTCCGGGCCGCTACCGACGATCATGATGTTCTCAGGCTTGATGTCGCGGTGGACGAAGCCCGCCTCGTGGGCAGCATCCAGCGCGTCGGCAACCTGCGCAACGATGTCGCGTGCCTCGCTGAGTCCGAGTTGCCCCCGAGCCTCGAGGACTTCCCGAAGCGACGGGCCCTCCACGTAATCCATCGCAAGATAGGCGTCTCCGCTCGGGAGTATCTTGTGGTCCGTGATCGCGACGACTGCCGGATGATGGATCAGGGATCCGGCGGCCCCTTCGACACCGACCTTGTCGCTGACGCTCGCCGGGATCACCTTGATGGCGAAGTGGCGTGGCAACGTCACGTGCTTGGCCTTGTACACGGCGCCGACGCCGCCCTCGCCGATCAGGCTTTCGACGACGTAGGTGTTGTCGAGCGTGTGGCCGATCAACCCAAACGGATCCTGCGCGAAGAGAGCGATTCCGAGGCCTGCGGCTGACGTTTCGAGGAAGCCACCGGCCACATCGACGTCGGCGAGAAGCTGAATCGCAACCTGGGCGACTTCCGGGTCGTCGCGACTGACATCGCCGAGCGCGGACGCGCGCCCGGCGGGATCGAGATCGAGCAGCCGCCCGACGAGATCGGACGCCTTCACATAGAGTTCAGGCGTCACCGTCACCGCGTTCTGCCCCTTCAAGCTCCCGGCGGAGGAACGCCCGTGCGATCGCCCAGTCGGTCTTTACCGTAGCCAAGGAGATCCCGAGCTCGGCGGCGACCTCCTCGATCGTCATCCCGAGGCAGTACTTGAGGTCAACGACTTGTGCCTGACGTTCGTGAAGCTCTCGCAGCTTTTCGATGGCTCGGTCGAGCCCGATGTAGTCGACGTCTGGAATCTTCACCTCGATGACTGCGTCGTCGAGCTCGACGTGGACGGCACCGCCGCCGCGCACGACCGCCGAACGCATGCGCTGATAGTCCATGAGCTTCCTGCGGATGATCATTGCAGCCACACCGAGGAACTGGCTCCGGTTTGAAGGGTCGATGTTCCGCTGACGCACGATCTTCGTGAAGGCCTCGTTGACGAGCGCCGTGGGCTGAAGGGTGTGGTCTGCAGGGTTGTAGTGGAAGCAGCGCCTCGCGATCCGGCGCAGTTCGTCGTACTCCTCGGCAAACATCCGGGCGTTCTCGGTGTACTGCGGCATTCTCGTACCCTCGTAGTCTCGAAATACCGGCCAGCCACCTTCGGAACATTCTGCGCGTTCCAACTGACGGCCGGGAAGGCCCTCCCGCGAGAGGCTATCACACGAGGTGAGCCCTCGGACGCAGCCTCGCGTCCTGTTCTCGATCGAGCCACGCCTCTAGCAGACCTCTGCTTCCTCACCGAACTCCCGTCAGTGTAATTTGGAAGTCAGAGTAGAATTCCTGTGCCCGAAATTGACCCGAACACAGGACTGCACCTCACGATCCTACGCCGGAGCAATGTCGGTGGTTCGGGAGTGGCACGTCACCGGGAGGGACCACATGTAGGACGGAATTCGGCAGATCGTGGGCAAGACCATTTCGGGCGTCCTCGTGAAGGAGTCTGATCGTCTGCCCCGCCTCCAGCTCTTTCTGATATTCGAGGACGATACGTACTTCGAGATCTACAGCCAGACGGGCGACATGAGCGGAGCGAGTCGTCTCAGCTTCGGAGGTGGCGCCGACGCTCGCCGGTACTTGAGCTCGACGCACACCATTGTCCTCGAGGAACCCCAGCCCGAGCCGTAGCCGTATCACACGGCCATCAAACGTGACCACGCACCTGAAGATCAGCGTTCCGGACAGTGTCGTGTGTGCGGACGCCTTCGGGGATGCGTATCGGTTCGAGGCGGGCGCCGACACGTCTCCGAGTCTCGACGTCCCGCTCGTCGTCTACTTCGGCGGAGCGATCTCGACGGCGACCTACCACGCGCGCCGGGATACGGAACCCGCGCCGATTCGCGAACTCTTTGAGCGTGCGCTGGCCGAAGTAGGACACGACGTCGCGGCCACGGTCGACGCCACAGCCGCAGCCACGGTCGCGGCAAACACCGTGGATCTGCTCGTCGTTCCGTGTCCACCGATTGGTCGGTCCGAGCCCGACTTCCGGGCCCGAATCTTCGCCTTCGTCCACGACGAACTACTTCCCCGCACGCCGAACCCAACTCCGTCCCGCGTGGCGTTCGTCGGCAACTCGGCCGGAGCGCACCTCGCAGCGATGCTCGCGTTCGAGTCCGACGCCGTCCGCGCGCTCGCGACGACCGGCGGCGTCGGCATGCTGGAGGCCGCACAGGAGAGCGAACGCCGGCTCCTCACCGGAAAACGCTATCGCTGCTTTGCGAATCTCGACGATCCGCGCGCGCCGCACGCCCACGCGTTCTGGGACGAGATGCTCTCGCACCTCGTCAGTATCGACGTCATCGAGCGACCTGGCGGCCACGCGTTCGACGACTACATCGCGAACGGCTCGGCGCTCGACGCCTTCCGCTTCGCGCTCGCGGCAGCTCGCGAAACTCCGGCGTGACGGTTGGGATTGCGGTATGATGCACGGCGTGAACTTCGTCGTTCGACGGCTCGCGTTCTCGGTTGGATTCGGCTTCGCCTGCATCATCACACTCGCAGGAACCGACGCGATGGCTGCGGCGGCCGGGCATCACGTTCAAGACGCTGCACCGCAGGCCGTGGTACCGCAGACGGCTGCACCGGACCTTCGACCGGCGCAGGACATCGACGCCTTGAAGAAGGAATTCGACGCCGGCATCGAGCGGCTGAAGAAGGGCGATGCGACCGTCGACGTGCGGCGTCTGCGGATGCTTGCGACCGAACTGCCGGGGTACCGCCCGGACGCGCGCGGCGCCAGTGCAACGGCGATGATCGAAGCGATACAGCGCGGGGAGATGCAACAGGTACTCGACCTCGCCCTTACGGACCTCGGTGTGGACTATCTCGACATCGACGCGCACCTCGTCGCGGTCGTCGCAAGTCAGGCGCTCGGTGATGCGCCGGCAGCGGCGCATCATGAATTCGTCGTTCGTCGCATTCTCGAGTCGATGACGTCCGCAGGCGACGGATCGACACCGGCGCAGGCGTTCTCCGTCATCACGATCCGCGAGCAGGACGCGCTGCTTCGCGTCCTTGGCCTGCAGGTCACGTCGCAGACCGCCGAGGACGCCGACAAACACTTCTTCGACGTCCTCGTCGTACTCGACCGGAAGACGAATGCCGAACGGCGCGTCTACTTCAACATCGACCCGATCGTGAAGTACCGACGTGCGCGCGCCGCTTCCCCGCCCGCCGACGGTCGTGCCGCAGACGGACAGACTCTCGACGGATTGACGGTCCAGTCCGGCACGACCGGCGCGACCGGCGCGCCGGAAGTCGTCGCCGGGCGCGTACTCGTGCGACGTCCAGCTCAATATCCGAACGAAGCCCGCAGCCAGCGCCTAGCGGATGACGTCATCGTCGAAGTCGACGTGGACGAGACCGGAAACGTGACCGGCGCCCGTGTTCTGAAGGGACTTCTCGTCTTCCGACCTGCTGCGATTGCGGCCGCGCGACAGTGGGTGTTCGAGCCGACGCTGCTCCTCGGCACGCCAGTGAAGGTGCGGGGCACGATCACGTTCCGGTTCCGCGCGTCGATGTGAATGGACGGGACGGACCGAACCGCCGCCGCTACGGCGCGGCCTCGAGCCCGGCGCGGAGCGTGATCTCGGAGCCGGAGGTCACCTCGATCGTGCGCGTCCATTCGGCGTAGCCCTTCGCCGTCACGCGGATCACGTGGCGGCCGGGCGCAAGCTTCAGGCTCGACGGCGTATTCCCGACGAAGACATCGTCGACGTAGATGTCGCCGATCACGTCTCCCGAGTCCACGCGGATGGTCGCGGGCGCAGGAGGCGGACCAGGAGTCGTGGTCGGCGGACCGGGCACGGCTGACGGACCGGGCGCCGCGGACGGCGGCACCCCTGACGGAGCCGGCGACACCGCAGGCGCATCGGTTTCCGGCGGTGCGCTGGACGCCGGCGGCGCTCCCGATGGCGGCGCTCCCGCCGATGGCGGCGCCGCACTCGACGATGGCGGCTCGACCACCGTCGGGACCGTGTCCACTCCCACACCTTCCTCGCTCCGCGCCGTCGATCTTCCCGCCTTCTCGTCGTTGCCCGCCGTCCGCTGCACCGTCGCCGCCTTCGCGGCGTCGTCGACCTCCTTCAGTTCCTTCTCCGTCGGCTGCGCCACTTCCGTGATGGCGACGTTCGCCGGCACCTCGTCGCGATCCTTCGGACTCACCGCCACGGGCTGTCCCGTCACGCTGCTCAGCGCGAGCAGGATCGCTCGGAAGTTGTCCTTGTGGCCCTGCAGCAGCATGCCCGCGCGCTTGCCGTCCGCCGTCGAGTAATCCACGCCGATGAAGTGCTTCTTCGTCTTGTGGAACAGCCCGAACAGCGCGAGCGGCGCCACGAGGATCCCGAGCGCGATCATCGTCCCGACACGCCGATGTGCTTCCTGCCCGTAGCTGATGCTCGACACGCGCGCGGGATCGATCACGAGCCGCTGGCCGTCCTTCAGCTCGATCGTGATGTCGGACGACGTGATCGTCAGCTGGTTGTCCCAGTCGTCGGGCTTCGTCTTCGTCGCGACCGTGCCGCCGTTGTACCGGACCTTGTCCCAGGTGTTGCCCTGCGCGCGCACCGGCTGCGCCGTCAAGAGCACGAAGGCGAGCAGCGTCGCAGCGGCAGTCGCGTTTGTCAGCATGGCGATGGTCCTCCGGTGGGAGTGTACACCCGGAGAACGTGGCCGATCGTCCGATCGCAGTGCCCGGTCGGAACGATCAGAGCAGGGAGCGGTAGCGACCTGGTGGTGGTCCGGGGCATTCGACGTGGAATGACCGCACGACCACCAGGTCGCTACCGCTCCCTGCTCTGATCGTTCCTTCGAAAGCACGCGTCCTAGAGAAATTGATGTACGCTGTGCGAACGGGTCACACTCCCACGACCACGCCGAAAGGACTCGCAATGAAGAGACCGAAGCGAGAGAGAACGCCGAAGCGGAGCGGCGTTGCGCAGCCTCCACCCGGCCCGCCGCTCGGCCGCCTCGGCTCGGAGCGAATCATGGCCGACATCACTCGGGCCCTTGGATCGCGGAACTTCTCCTCGTTCGAAGAGGTGAACGCCTTCCTGGCTGGTGCGACGCAGGCCGAAGTCGTTGCTCCCGAACCGGCAACGCCTCTCGAGAGGGCACAGAGCCTCGTCTATGACGCGTGGGACGCCGTGGGTCCCCGGCGGATCGAGCTCGCCCGCGAAGCACTCGCCATCTCCGAAGACTGCGCCGATGCGTGGATCGTCCTCGCCACCGACGACGCGACGACGATCGACGATGCAAGGGTGTTGATCGAACGCGCGGTCGCGGCCGGCGAACGGGCGCTCGGCGTCGCGTTCTTCGAGGAAAATGTCGGACATTTCTGGGGCATCCTCGAGACGCGTCCTTACATGCGCGCCCGCCGAGAGTTGGCCAACCTGTACCTCGCCTCCGGCGAGCACGAGATCGCCTCCGTTCTCCTGGAGGACCTGCTTCGGCTCAACCCGGGCGATAACCAGGGCAACCGATACGAACTCCTGGAGTGCTTCCAGTTGATGGGCGACGACGTTCGCGTCGGCCACCTTCTCGATCGTTACGACGACGATTCGGCGGCCGAGTGGGTGTACGGTCGAGCGCTCTGGGCGTATCGCGTGTATGGCGATGGGCCGTTCGCGATCGCTGCGCTCGAAGAAGCGTTCGCCGCGAATCCCTACATCGCACCATACATGTTCGGTCTCTGGAGAGTACCTGCCGAACCGCCGGACAGCTACACGCCCGGGAGCGTGGACGAAGCAGCGCTCTATGTCGGCTATTTCGGCCAGCTCTGGAGCGACACGCCGGGCGCGTCGGAGTGGCACTACGAGTTCGTCAACAAGAAGATCGAGCGTTCAGGGGCGGGGAACCGGAGGAAATCGAAGAAGCCACGCCTGAAGTCGGTGCCGACGAAGAAAGGCACCGGCAGGTAAGTCGGACGACCTCGGCACTTGCCTGGCTCGTGAAGTCCGCGACCGGAGGTACTCGACACGATGAAAGGATTGGATCCGATACCCGAGAAGGACTGGAAGGTTCTCCGCTCGCTGAAGGACGACGCCCTCGAGCGGTACTTCGAGGGTGTGCTCGCCGAGGTCGCCGCGTGTGCGGCGGGTGACGGCGGAACGGCGAAGGAGCGCTACCACGCGCTCTGGAAGTTGCTCGAAGAGCGGGACGAACTGATCGAGGTGGCGTTCGACGACCATCGTCGCTCGAATGCGCACATGAAACTGCTGGCCTTGCGCGGACGCGGATTGCTCACCGAGGAGGAGTTCCAGCGGTTCAGCGCGGAGACACGCGAATGGGTGCAGTCTGTTCTCAATAGGTGAGTCCGCACGCCTCGGTAGAACTCACGCGCCGCGCTCTTCGATGAGCCATCCGTTGTTGCGTGACGCGGCGGTCGAGGCCGCACGGGGATGGGTCTTCACGCCGACGGTGATTCAGGGATTTCCGGTGAAGGTCATCGGAACGATCACGTTCAACTTCCGGAGGGGCTGAAGGCCGAATGCAGCGACTATCAGGGCAGGGAGCGGTAGCGACCTGGTGGTCGTTCGGTCTAACAACGTTGAACGCATCGAACGGCCACCAGGTCGCTACCGCTCCCTGCTCTGATCGTTCCGGTGAAGGCACACGAGTAGAATGGTCCTCGACACGCGATGCCGATCGATCGACCAACCTGGACACCCGTTTTCGAAGCGCTCAACCGCGCCGGCGTGCGTTACGTCGTCGTCGGCGGGCTTGCGGTCGTCCTCCACGGCTACGTGCGGCTCACGGCGGATGTCGATCTGCTGATCGACCTCGACGAAACGGCGGCTCGCAATGCCATCACCGCGCTCGTCGGCATCGGACTTCGGCCCACGCTGCCCGTCGATCCTATCGGATTCGCGGACCCGGAAGTCCGGCGACAGTGGCGGGAGCGAAACATGGTCGTCTTCAACCTGATCGATCCCGAAGCCGGTCGCGCCGTCGACCTCTTCATCGAACCGCCCCTGGAGTTCGACGGCGTGTGGAGGAGATCGGATGCGAGGGAGTATCACGGCGTCCCGATTCGGATCGCTTCCATTCCCGACCTCATCGACATGAAGCGCCAATCGGGTCGTCCCGAGGATCTGCTCGACATCGCGCACCTGTCGGCCATCGAACTGGGGCGATCGGAGGAGCCGTCGTGACACGTTCACCCGGCGGACGCGTGCGCAAGTCCGAATCGGATGCGTGGAGCGCGCATCGCGAGCTGCAGCATTCGTTCTGGCGCTCGATGCCGGCGAGCCTTCGGATTGCGTGGCTCGAAGAGGCCGTCGGTGCGGCCTACCGCGCCGGAACGTTGCCGCGTCTGGAAGGTGTCGACCGGGACGCCGCACCCGTCGTTCCACTCATCGGTTCGAGCGAAGACGTCGCGCGCGCCGACGTTGCCCGCGCGGAGATCCTCGAACGCGTGCGGACGTACTGTCGTGGACCGGTGCCGGGCGGTGTCGAGCCGATGGCGTTCGCGGCGTTCGGCGCCGAATTGCAGTTCGCCCTCTGGCGCGAAGCGGACGCGCGGTTCTGGATCGATATCGAGGACGCCTCGATCGACGCCATCGCGGCGCGCGTGATTGTGCCGCCCGTGGAACCGTAGGCCGCACTCGCGATCCGCGATCGGCCGGACGTGTTCGGGCTCCGTCCTGAAAATCCTGTAACCTCGCCCGCTCTTTCCTGTAGAAACCTCCGCGATGATCGTACTTCACGCCTCGGCCCTGGACGGCAACCTCTACCTCTGGGGCGAGTCGCCGCCAGAAGAGTGTCCTCCCGAGCCCAAACGCCGGGGACGCAAGCCGGCCAAGGTTCCCCCGCCCCGGTCGCCGTTCGACCCGAGCCTCGACCGCGTCATCGACGCTCTCGACCCCGACTTCGGCCTCGCCTCGCAACGATTCACCGCCTGGTTGCCAGCCGTGGGGGGTATGCCCGTCGCGTCCAGCGCACTGGTCGCCCCGCACCCGGACGGCGGCGCCACCCCGCAGCTCTCGCCGTTCTCGGTGACGGCCGTCCGTCTGAGCGCGCCAATTGCTTGCGTGCTCCTCGGCAAGTGTATCGAGACCGACGTCATAGCACCGGGCGTGCTCGTCGGACGGAGCCTTGCCTACTGGGCGGCGGCACTGCGTTTCGCCGGAGCGCTCGTCGTTCGCCAGCAGTACCTTCCGGGCATCGCAGTCGTCGACGGCGTCCACCTCTCGCGATGGCAGCCTGCGGCCACGGGCGCCGATGCCACCCGGCTCGCGGCGCTCGCGGCGCGCATGCCCGGTGCGTGCCGCGCGCTTTCGACGTCCCCGGAACTCGCGCCCGGCCAGCCGCCGGCGACGGTGCTCAATACGATCCTCGAGTCGTTCGTCGATCACGTCGTGCGGCTGTCCGCAACTCCCGCTCCGCCTCGCCCCGCCGGGCTGCGGCCACGCGACTACGCGAGCGTCCATCACGCCTGGCTCCACTCTCTCCGTTCGGCCGACAGCCGGATACACGCGTCCCCCGCGGATCTGGCCGGCCTCGCCACCCAGGTCCGCGACTGGAAGCGCCCCATCGCCGCCACGTCGGCCGCGCCGTTCCGAATGTGCTTCCGGCTCGAGGAACCCGGGGAACACGCCTCGCCGGCGCGCGGCGCGGCGAACGGCGCGGAGCCCGCCGGCGCCGGGACCTGGCGCGTCCGGTATCTGCTCCAGGATGCCGCCGACCCGAGCCTGCTAATCCCCGCGGAAAACGTGTTCCAGCCGGCGGGCGACGACGTGCCTGGACGCCAGGAACCGGCGCAGCCGTTCAACGCCCGCACCTACGTGCTGTCGGCGCTCGGCCAGTGCGCGGCGTTCAGTCCGCACATCGAGGCAAGCCTCAGAACGCCGGCGCCGTCGGGCTACGACACCGATTCAATCGGCGCTCACGACTTCCTGACTAACACGGCGTTTCTGCTCGAACAGGCTGGATTCGGGGCGCTGCTTCCCGCCTGGTGGACCCGCAAGGGCACGAAGCAACGGCTCGCCGTCCGCGCCACGGTCAAGAGTCCCAAACTCCAGGCAGACGCGGAGTTCACCCTCGAAAGGATTCTCCGCGTCGACTGGGAGGTCGCGCTCGGCGGCGAACCGCTCGCCCTTGCCGAACTGAAGGCGCTCGCCAAGCTCAAGGCGCCGCTCGTGCGCGTTCGCGGCCAGTGGGTCGAACTCAATCCCGACGAGATCGGCGCCGCGCTCGCCTTCTGGAAGTCGAAGGGCACCGAGACCAGCGCCCGCGACGTTTTGAAGATGGCGATGGGCGGCGTGCCGGCCACCGGCGGACTCGAGTTCGCTGGAATCTCGGCGACGGGTTGGATGGGAGACCTGCTCCGGCGGCTCGACGGTGGCGACCGCCTGGAGGAATTAGAGCCACCGGAAGGGCTGCTCGGAACGCTGCGTCCCTATCAGTCGCGCGGCTTCTCGTGGCTCGCGTTCATGCGGACCTGGGGATTCGGCGCGTGTCTGGCGGACGACATGGGACTCGGCAAGAGTATCCAGACTCTCGCCGTGATCGCTCGCGACTGGGAAGCCGGCGACCGCCGCCCGAGCCTCATCGTCTGTCCGACGTCGGTCGTCGCGAACTGGCAGAACGAGGTCTCTCGCTTCACGCCCGGCCTTCCCGTGATGGTCCACCATGGCCTGGAGCGAGCGAAGGGCGCCGCTTTCCGCAAGGCCGCGGATGCGCACGCGATCGTCGTTTCGACGTATGCGCTACTGCAGCGCGATTTCGAATTCCTCGAGCGTGTGGACTGGCGCAGCGTCGTGCTCGACGAAGCACAGAACATCAAGAACCCGGAGACGAAACAGGCGCGGGCCGCGCGGTCGCTACGCGCCGGCTACCGCGTCGCGCTCACGGGCACGCCGGTCGAGAACAACGTCGGCGATCTCTGGTCGTTGATGGAGTTCCTCAATCCGGGATGGCTCGGGACGCAGGCCGAGTTCCGCCGCGCGTTCTTTCTGCCGATCCAGACCACGCACGACGAGGAAGCGTCCGCGCGGCTCAAGCGTCTGACCGCGCCGTTCGTGCTGCGGCGGCTCAAGAGCGACCGGACCGTCATCGCCGACCTGCCCGACAAGCTCGAAATGAAGGTCTACTGTTCGCTCACGAAGGAACAGGCGTCGCTCTACCAGGCCGTCGCGGACGAGGCGACGGAGGCGATCGCTACGCTTGCGGGAATCGAACGGCGCGGGCTCGTGCTCGCGACTCTGATGAAGCTCAAGCAGGTCTGCAACCATCCGGCGCAGTTCCTAGGCGACAACTCGGCGGTCCCCGGCCGGTCGGGGAAGCTGGCGCGATTGACGGAGATGCTCGAGGAAGCGCTGGCCGAAGGTGACCGCGCGCTCGTCTTCACGCAGTTTGCCGCGATGGGCGAGATCCTGAAGCGGCACGTTCAGGAGACATTCGGGCGCGAGACGATTTTTCTCCACGGCGGCGTGCCCAAGGCGAAGCGCGACCAGATGGTCCGCAGTTTCCAGACCGACGGCGGACCGCCCGTCTTCGTGCTCTCGCTCAAGGCGGGAGGGACGGGCCTCAACCTGACGGCGGCGAACCGGGTGTTCCACTTCGACCGGTGGTGGAATCCGGCGGTCGAGGACCAGGCGACGGACCGTGCGTTCCGGATCGGGCAGTCGCGCAAAGTCCAGGTGCACAAGTTCGTGTGCGCCGGTACGCTCGAGGAGAAGATCGACGAGATGATCGAGTCGAAAAAGCAGGTCGCCGAGCGGGTCGTCGGCACGGGAGAGGGTTGGCTGACCGAGCTTTCGACCGACCAGCTCAGGGAATTGTTCGCGCTCCGCGAAGATGCGGTGGGGGACTGACGGTATGTGGAGACGAGGTTGGCGGGGACGGGGGTATTCCGGAACCCGGTACGCGACGAATGCTCCGGTCGACGTCCGGGGCGGAATCAAGGCGCAGGCGCAGAGCGGCAGCTTCGGAAAGAGCTGGTGGGCGAAGCGTTGGATCGACGTGCTCGAGGGGTTCGACATCGGCCCGCGATTGTCGCGCGGCAAGAGCTATGCGCGGCGCGGACAGGTCACGTCGATCGAGGTGACGAAGGGCCGCGTCGTGGCATCCGTCCAGGGTTCGCGGTTGAGTCCGTACGAAGTAGAGATCACGGTGAAGGCGCTTGCGGGCGAGGAATGGGAGCGTGTGGCCGCGGCGCTCGCGTCCGAGGTGTTCTTCGCGGCGAAGCTGCTTGGCGGGGAGATGCCGGACGAGATCGAGCGTGTCTTTACCGCGGCCGGATCGGCGTTGTTTCCGGCGGCGCTGCAGGATCTGGAGACGCGATGTTCGTGTCCGGACTGGTCGAATCCCTGCAAGCACGTCGCGGCGGTCTACTACCTGCTGGGTGAAGAGTTCGATCGAGATCCGTTTCTCGTCTTCACGTTGAGGGGCATGTCACGGACGGAGTTCGTCGGTCTGCTTGGGGGATCGGCGGGTGACGGTGGAGAGTCGCCGGCGCTCGGTCATCGCGCGTCCGAGCCGCTCGCTTCCGATCCGGAGTCGTTCTGGGAAGGCGGGGCACTGCCGGACGACGTGTATGGAGTCGTGCAGGCGCCGCCCGTCGGCGCCGCGCTTGTGCGGCGGCTGGGCGGCTTCCCGTTCTGGCGTGGTAAGGAGCCGTTCATCGAGTCGGTCGAACCGCTGTACCAGCGTGCGACGGAACGCGCGATCGGCGAGCTGGCCGGGGAGCGGGATAGCTGACGCCGAGGACCGCTGCAAGTAGACAGGATTACGGGGATTGTCAGGATTAACAGGACTTCGCCCTGCATTTCAATCCTTTAAGTCCTGCAATCCTGTCTTCTCTCCGCAACCGTTCTTTTCGAATCCCGTGAATTCTCCACACTCCCGATCTCTTTCGTGGCAGGCTCCGGAGGCGCACAATGCCAGCATGATCACTCCATCCCGAGCGTTAGTCGCCGT
This sequence comes from Blastocatellia bacterium, assembly GCA_021463145.1. GTDB lineage: Bacteria > Acidobacteriota > Blastocatellia > UBA7656 > JADIYM01 > JADIYM01. Next base: position 26,826 of record JAJTWZ010000016.1, read on the forward strand.
TGCGGCCTTCGCCGTGATCGCAACCCCGTCGAACGCCGAAATCGCGCGTGCGCAGAACGAAGCGAAAGCGCCGGGCGCAATTTCGAAACGACCGGACACGGAAGCGATTCAGCGAGCCTACGACGACGGGATCGCGCGACTGAAGCGGTCCGACACTACCGTCGACTTTCAAGCGCTTCGAATGCTGGCGACCGAACTCCCGGGCTACGAACCGTATGCCCCTGGGCGCAATCGGGCCGAAACGAACGCCGCGTCGAACCGTGGCGATTACAGGGAGGTCCTGAGGCTTGCGAAAATCGACCTCGAATCCGATTACCTCGACATAGACGCGCACCTCGATGCGATGGTCGCCACCAAAACGCTCGGCGACCTTACAGCGTATGCGCACCATCGCTTCGTCGCTTTCGGGATCGTCTTTTCGATCCTTACCGCCGGTGACGGAAAGAAGCCCGAGTCCGCTTTCACCGTCATCTCGGTACGCGAACAGACTGCCGTACTCGCATCGCTCAAGCTGCAACGGAAGAGTCAGACGTTCGATCGTGTCGGAGAACACACGCTCGACGTACTCACCGTTATCGATCCCGAAACCAAGTCCGAATCGAAGCTCTACTTCAACGTCGACACTCTCGTAGCGCACCAGACGAAACAGTTCGGGCCGGGCAGGGATGCGCCGATGTTGTCGAGCGGGGTCATCGGAGGCGTACCGGGTGGCGTGCCCGGCGGAGTGCCTGGTGGCGTGCCTGGTGGTGTGCCTGGCGGGGTCGTCGGTGGCGAACCTGTGTCGCCGTACCCGGACACCCCGGCCGGAGAGCCGCCGCCTCGTCCCAGAGTTATGCGGGTCAGCGGCGGTGTGCTCGCCGGAAAAGCTGTAGAGCGGCCGCAACCGGAGTATCCGCCGATGGCGAAGGCTGCCGGGATCGAAGGCGCTGTAGTCGTCGAGGTCGTCGTCAACGAGCGGGGTCTGATCGAGTCGGCGCGCGCCGTTTCCGGACATCCACTACTGCGCGACGCCGCAGTGAAAGCCGCACGCGGATGGGTCTTTACTCCGACGTTGTTCGAAGGAGTACCAGTGAAGGTCATTGGTACGATCACGCTCAACTTCCGGCAGGGCTGACGGCAGCCAACTGCGATCGCATCCCGGGTCAGTGAAAGGGGAGTAGAAAGAAATCCCTATATGTGTTTCGCCCCTCCGGGGCCCGACCGAAATTGGGCGCCTTACCCACGGCTTGCGCCGTGGGCTCTGGTGCTTTCGCGCCTACGGCGCTTCAGAATGGCTCGCGGGCCGTGATGCACCGACCGCGAAGCGAGCGCTGACAGCGCCACGACCCAGCCGGCCCCGCAGCTGCTGGCCGCTTCGGAGCCCTGGCCCTTCATCGAGACTCGAGAACCGTCGTTTCACTCAGCCTGTCCAACTCTTTCGCTGTAGGCTAGGAGGGAGCAGTATGTCCTCATGGTCAAATCATCCCAGACGCTCATCGCATCTGCCGCCTGCGCATTGCTCGCAGTTCTGGTCTCCACGGGAACCGTATTCGCCCAAGGCGACGCGAAGCCGTCTGACGCCGGGACAGGCGCGAATCAAGTCAGCCTCGACTCCAAGCAGCGCGAGTTCGACGACGGGATCGCGCGGATGAAGAAGGGCGATGCAGCCGTCGATATCAGGAAACTCCGGATGCTGGCGACCGAACTCCCGAACTACGCGCCATACGCCCGGGGCCGCAACCAGAAGGAGATGAACGAAGCGGCGAACCGCGGCGAAGCGAAGGAAGCCCTGAGGCTAGCGAACGTCGACCTCGAAGCCGACTACCTCGACATCGACGCGCACGTCGTCGCAATGGTCTCCAGCCAGACTCTCGGCGACACGAGAGCCTTCGAGCACCATCGCTCCGTCGCTTTCGGCATTGTCGATTCGATCGTCGACTTCGGCGACGGAAAGTCGCCCGAAACGGCCTTCACCGTCACCACGGTTCGTGAGGAGTACGCCGTGCTTGGAGCGTTCGGACTCCGGCGGAAGAGCCAGTCTCTGGACCACATCGGCGGGCATTCGTTCGACGTCCTGACCGTTGTCGATCCCGACACCAACGTCGAGTACAAGATCTACTTCAACATCGACACGATCTGGAAGCATCAACTGAAACTATTCGGGGGTGGGAAGGGGTCCGTACCGAAGGAGGGGGCTGGCGCAGCAGTGCCGGGTGGCGAGCCTCGCGTTGTGATAAGAGGAGTGCCCGGCGGAGTGCCCGTTGGAGTGCCCATTGGAGAGCCCGGCGGTTCACCGCCAGCAGACATACCTAAAGGAGAGTTGCCACCGCTGCCCGAAGCTCCGCCCGCCCCCGCGCCGATTGAGCCGCCGGCACCGAAGGTAATCAGGGTTAGCGGTAGCGTCCTCGAGGGGAAGGCGAAGCGGCGGGTGATGCCCGAGTATCCCAAGTTGGCGAGGGCGGCGGGAATCGGGGGAGCCGTCGTCGTCGAAGTGACTGTCAACGAGAAGGGCGTTGTTGTGTCGGCGCGCGCGGTCTCGGGGCATCAATTGCTTCACCAAGCTGCAATCGCGGCCGCACGGGAATGGATCTTCGAGCCGACGGTGATCCAAGGCTCACTTGTAAAGGTCGTCGGGACGATCACGTTCAACTTCGAGAGGGGATGACGGCGCGGCGGTGATGGCGCACGCGATACCAACTCCGATGAGACAGGCCTCTGGGAGAACCCGCAGGTCCCGTCTCCAGAAGGTGAACACCAAGAGGCCGGGACTGGCACCGGGAACGCTTTGCCGGCTGAAAGTCACCCTAAATGGCGCTTATCCAACACCCTGGCGCCGGATCCTCGTTCGCCCGGCGATGCCGCTATCGAAGCTCCACGGTGTGCTTCAGCCCGGGTCAGTGAAAGGGGAGTAGAAGTGTAGACAGGATTACAGGGACTGTCAGGACTAACAGGACTGCGCCCTGCTTTTCAAGCCTTTAAATCCTGTAATCCTGTCTACTCTCCTCTGCACGCTTCGAGCGCGCCGGTGTCGACGACGAGGACGAGCGTGTCGACCGACGTCAGGCGGCGGAGCTTCTTCGGGAACGCGAGGTCGGTGCCGATCGGCGTCTCGGCGTCGCCAGGACCCACGTTGAACACGCTGTAGCGGTGCGTCGCAAGATCAACGCGGAAGCGCAGCACGGAAGGCACGCCCGCCTGGTACGACGCCGTGCCGGCGACGAACTTCTTCCCGTTGCGCGGGTCGATCGTCCCCGCGGGACCGAACCGCACGCCGCACGCCAGTCCCCTGAGCTTCGTCTGCGGCCCTGACGCGAGTCCGACAGTTCCATCCATCCCTGCCGCGCCCGGTGTCACGGTCACGTCGAACGTGAAGCTCCCGGTTTCGGCCGCAACTGGGATGTTGCGCACCGCGCCCGCCCCCGCCGATTCGCAGTCGGGTCCGGTATCGCCGCCGAGCTGCCCCATCACCCACGAGAGACTCCCCGCCGGTCGATGCTCCCACCCGAACTTCCTCCAGGGCGACACGCGAAACGCGGGCAATCCAAGCGGAGGCGCCGCCGGCCGAGTCCAGTAGTTCACGCCGATGTCGTACGCGAAGTACAGATCCGTCGCCGCGTCCGCGAGCGCCGGGTCCGGCGCGCCAGTGAGGTCCGCAAAATACGCGCCCCACGCCACCGCCATCGCAACTTCGAGCGAGTGGTCGATCACGTCGCCCTCGCCGCCGTCGAAGCGGTCGGGCGTGCCATCGGCCCGCACCATGTACGCCGGATACCGCAGCGGCCCGTCGAATGTGTCGTAGAGATGGTCCGCGTCGTTTTTCAGGACGGTCGCTTCCCATCGTCCGGCGCGGCGAACGAACCCGGCGATCTCCGGCGATTCAGTGAACGCGTACGCCCGCACCATCGCGTCGACCGTGAGCGCGGTCATCCACGTGGACGCGACGAGCTCGTCCTCTTCGCCGTCGCCGTGCTGTGCGCCGAAGTGGTAGAGCCCGCCGTCGACGCGGCTGGCCGGCAACTGTCCGTCGGCGCCGTTCTGGTGCCAGATGAAGTCCGCCGACTGCGCGAGCATCCGGTCGCGATAGACCGTCTCGCCGGTCACCTCGTAAGCGACCGTGTTCGCGAGAAGCCGGAACGCCGTGTGACGCTCGGTCCAGCCAGAGAGCGCGGGGCTCCAACGTGTCGGTTCGTCGTTGAGCTCGTGCGCGGACGCGACCCACGGGATGGCTTCGAGCACGGCGTCGTCGCCCGTAAGCCAGGCGTCGTACGCGAGGCACTCGGCGTAGCTGTACATCGCGCTGTTGCCGCCGCCCGAACCGAACGGATCGGGATCCTTCAGCTTGAACAATCCGACGGCGTTCTCCGGCGCCGTCCCAGCGGGCCAGAGCCGGTCCTTGTAGAACTGTGTGTTCCGCACGGCTTCGCGCAGCGGCTTAAGCGTGCCGCTGCGCATCGCGACGACGAACATCGCCGCCGCGCGGTCGTAGAGCCACGGCTCGAAGTCTGCCTTGTAGGGACAGTCGAACTCGTCCGTTACCCGCGGGTCGTCTTCGTTGACGACCGTGAAGAGGTTGTTCTTCGATGCTCGGTCCAGCTCGACGAAACCGTCGTAATGCTCGGTCGCGTCGAGGATCTCGGGATCGTCGCGGCCTTCGGCGACCGCGCCGTCGAATTCTGCCATTCGCGCGGCGCGCAGCACGCCTTTCGACGTGTGCTCTTTCGGGAGGACCGCGTAGACGTCGGGCTCGAGGACGTTGTCGGCCGCCTCGAACGAACCCGTCGTCACGAGGTGCCAGGCCGAGCGCGGATTCACGATCGACGCGACGTTACGCGTCCGCGCGCGCGAGCCCCACTCGACCGTAACAGTCTCGAAGTTCGGGAAGGCCGTCGCGAACGTGTGGCGGATCTGGATGCGGGCGACGCGCACGGACCGGCCGTCGACGGATGCGTCAGTCGCGTGGCGCCAAGGCGTCCGCTGCTCGACGAACGCGGGTACTTCGGTATTCCCGTCGAGCACGCGCACGGTCGAGAGCTGCGCCGCGGTGAGCGATCCCCGCGTGAACGGCACGCCGAACGTGACGAGCGTCGCCACCCCGGTCCGAACGTTCTCCGTCGGATGGAGCTTGACGACGATACTGCCCGCCGTCTCCGCCGGTGCATGGAAGGCCGCCACTTCCGCCCGCACGGGAAGAGTAGACAGGATTAACAGGATTGGCAGGATTAACAGGATTCTGATTGGGTGCGTAGAACGCCGTTTGTTCATCCTGAATAGAATCCTGTTAATCCTGAAATCCTGAAATCCTGTCTACTCTTCCTTGCGGATGAGCCTGGTAAGAGCCACACGGTCGGACGAGAGCAGTTCCGCGATGCGGGCGCGGCTCACGTCCGCGACGATGATCTGCCCGCCGCCTCCGCCGGTGCATGGAACGCCGCCACTTCCGCCCGCACGGGAAGAGTAGACAGGATTAACAGGATTGGCAGGATTAACAGGATTCTGAATGGGAGCATCGAACCCCGTTTGTTCATCATGATGAAAATCCTGTAATCCTCTTCAATCCTGTAATCCTGTCTACTCTTCCTTATTGGCAGGATTAACAGGATTCGAAACTGGCACGGTTTCGTTGTCACGGAAACTACCTCGAAGAATCCTGTAATCCTCTTCAATCCTGTAATCCTGTCTACTCTTCCTTGCGGATGAGCCTGGTAAGAGCCACGCGGTCGGACGAGAGCAGTTCCGCGATGCGGGCGTGGTTCACGTCCGCGACGATGATCTGCCCGATCTCCGTGTTCGCGCCCGAGAAAATGCCGTGCGACTTCATCTTCTCCACCTGGTACGAGTTGTCCTCAGTCGGCGTGACGTAGTGCACCGTGTCCGCGCGGAAGCGATGCACCAGGAACAGGTGAACGAGCGTCATGAGCCGCTTCTGCCGCAGCTTTTCGGAGAACGTGTTCTGGTCGCGCACAGAGAGTATCGAACGCCCGCGCCGGTCGTGGATCGGCGCGAAGATCACGTTCGCCACCTTGTTCTCGTCACCGTCGTAGAGGCCGAGCTCGAGCAGCTCGGACCCCGCGCGCTGCGGCCGCAGGTGCACGCGCAACGTCGCGTCGAGCTCGTAGTGCGCGAGCCACATCGCGAGCCAGTCCTCGAGCAGCTTCTTCGGCACTTCCGTCTGCACGAGGTGCTGGTGCTGCGTCGAGCCCTTGCCCATCGCCATCGTCGTCGCCGTACGTCCCGACGTCGCCGTCAGCGCCGCGTCGGAGCGAGGTCCGCCGACGAGCGTCTGCGGCGTGCGATACGGCGATTCGACCATGCGGAGCTTCCGCTGCAGCCTCGCGAGCGCGAGCATTCCGTCCTGCTTGAGCGCCGTCGCGAACTCTTCCGACGCAAGTCCGTCGATCTGGTGACCGCCGTACGTGATGAAGTTGAACACGAAGCCGAGCTTGCCGAGCTCTTCCGGGAAGCGCCGCATCTCGTCGTCCGTCATCCCGGTCGTGTCCCAGCTGAAGGACGGCGACAGATTGTAGGCGAGCATCTTCTCGGGGAAGACGGCGTGGATCGCTTCGGCAAACTCGCGTGCTTCCTTCAGGTCTGCAGTCTTCGTCTCCATCCAAAGTATGTCGGCAAACGGCGCCGCCGCGAGCGACTTCGCGATCGAGTACGGCACGCCGCCACGCACCTGGTAGTAGCCCTCGGGCGTCTTCGCCGCTTCGCAGTCCCAGTCGACGTCGATCCCGATCTCGCGGGCGCGCGCGGCCGCCGACGCAAGCGACGCGGTTGCCGCGAACGCGCGCCAGTCCTCGACCGGCATCTCGCCCGGATCGCCCTCGCTTGCGCGGAACTCGAGCACCTCCGCGACGGCGTCGCCGTAGGTCTGGAGGTTCGCTTCCTCCTCCCACGCTTCGAGGAACGCATTCGCCACGCCGTCGAACAGCTTGTCGAGCGACGTCGCCGTGCCCGCGTGCCAGGCGTCGGCAGCGTCGGCGGCGACGGCGAAGAGGCCGCGGCGTTCGAGCCAGGCCATCGATGCGGCCGTTTCCGAGTCGGGAATCGCGTAGAGCAGATGGCCGTTGAGCTCGTGGATGCCGAGGTCGTGCAGGTGCCGGATGAGCGCGAGGAACGCCGGCTTGTACGCCGGGACGTCGCGGTTCGTCACGCCAAGCAGGAACGGTTGGTCACGCTCGTCGCCGCGTCCGTCGATGAGGTTCGCGGCTTCGGCGTCCGTGCGCGCGACGATGATGCCGGCGACGCCCATGACGTCGAGCTGGAACCGCGCCGCGTTGAGCCGCTTGATCTGCTCGTCGGACGGCACGAGCACCTTGCCGCCCTGGTGGCCGCATTTCTTCGTGCCCGGCCGCTGGTCCTCGATGTGGTAGCCCGGGACTCCCACCTCGACGAACCGGCGAACGAGATTCCGCACGTGGGGATCGCCGCCGTGGCCCGTGTCGGCGTCGGCGATGATGAACGGCCGGAAGTCGATCTCGGGCGAGGCCGCGCGCTGCGCGTCCGTCATCCGCAGACGCTGGAAGTACTGATTCCGGTCCGCCGTCAGCAGCGCGCGTACGAGCGTAGCGGCTTCGTCGGGCACCTGGCTGAGCGGGTAACTTGCAAGGTCGGGGCCGGGATCCTCCGACGTGTTCCCCTTCGCCGACGTCGCCCACCCGCCGAGGTAGATGCCCTCGATGCCCATCCGCTTCATCGCGACGGCCTGGCCGGGCGAGTACGGACCGAACGTCGTGATGGACTTCCGCTCGGCGAAGAGCGCGAGCAATCGATCGTAGAAGGCGCTCGCCGCGTCGCGGGCAACCGTGTGGTCGGACGCGATCGTGCCGCGCTGTTCGGCGACCTGGCGCGCCGTGTAGAGACGCGTGATGCCGGTGAAGCGCGGGCCGTCGAACCACTCCTGGATGGCCCGCACATTGCGGTCGAACGTCGTGGCGTGTTCCGGCTTCGTCATGGTGTGACTCCTTCGTTTCGCGCGGCAAAGTCGGGATTGGCGGTCAGGCGCGTCCCGTCACGTTCGAACGCCTCGAGGTATGCACGAATGCGGGCTTTGGCCGTCTCGAGGCCGGAGCTGCCGAGGTTGAGGTTCAAGAGGTCGATGTACCAGGGCGGCTTCACGGCGTCCGCAACGTAGGCCGCGACGATCTCGCGCGCAATCGGCAGCGTCGTCGCCTTCGAGTCGTCGTGGACGTCCTTGTTTCCGGCCGCGAGAAGCTTCGCGTACTCCTCGTCGAGCAGCCGAGCGAAGAGCGCTGCGTCGATCGGCTCGCCGGCGCGGGCACCCGTCTCGGCGTCGTCCTCGGTGAGCGGCGCGCGTTTGTGCAGCCACTCCCAGAGAATGGACACGCGGATTTCGCCCGTCGCCATGTCTTCCATGAGGTAGAGCACGTCGTCGTTGCCGAAGAAGTCCGCGGGCTTGAGCGCCGCCGCCTGGAAGCCGCGCAGGAACGCGTTGCCGTACTGGAGCGCGACGCTCAGCAGGTCGCGCGCACCGCGGATCGTGCGCGGCGCCGGCTCGAGCATCGCGAGCGCGGCGGCGTCCTCGTCCGTGTACGTGAGCGCCGGAAACACGCGGCCGAGCTGGTTCGCGTCGCCGGCCTTCTCCCATATCGGCCGCACGATGTGGACCATCTTCCAGTGCGCGACCCACTTCCCGCTCGCGCCGGCCTGCTGCTCGCGCTCGCCGCCGGCTTTCGCCCTCGTCATCCCGGCGGTAACTCCGGCTTCCGAACCGACGGGGATGTTCGGTTCCATGCCGCCCTGCCAGAGCGCGAACCGGCCGTTGCGGTCGGGGGTGTTCACCGCACGGCGCACGCGGTCCTCGTAGGTCCGCATGTAGCCGTAGGTCATCGTGATCGCGTCGATGTTCGGGTTCACGAACTGCTCGTCCCACGCGAACGCGTCCGCGACGCTGTTGATGTAGTCCCACCGCCCGGTGTTGAACCCGACGAAATGACGGCCGAGCGCGGCGCGGATCTCCATGAGCTGGAAGGCCTGCTCGATCTGCTCGACGAGCACGTACGCGCGGATCGTGCCGTCGTCGAGACCGAGGTGCCGCTCGAGCGTGGAGAGCGTGTCGTTCCAGAGCGCGGCTTCGCCTGCGGTCTGGATCTTCGGCAGGTAGACGACGACGGAGCGGCCGGCGTCGCGAAGTCGCGCGTGGTTGTTTGCGACGTAGAGCGCGAGGTCGACGATCGAAGCGGAAAGGCCCGTACCGTCCGATTCGCGGATGTGGCGGTCGTCGAGGTGCAGCCCGCGGCAGCGGAAGATCGTCGTCGTGAAGTCGAGCTGCTCGCGCCAGTCGTCGACGATCCGCCGTCCGAAGAAGCCCTCGGCCCAGCGGTTCATCTCGGCGGCGACCGTCTCGGCGACGCCGAGGAAAATCGCGTCTCGAGCGATCGCTAGCTTCAGGTTTCGCTGGTTGTCGAGCGACATCGTGTCGACCTGGCCGAGCGCGTCTTCGCCGTCGAACATCCAGCCGTCGGCTCCCGAGAGCAGGGCATAGGCCACGCTCCGCAGTCCTTCCTCGACTGTCGCGCGCGGCCGCGCGGCGGGGCCGGTGCCCTGGATCCACTGGCGCTCGAGGTCCGGTGGAATCTCGCCGCCTTCGAAGTTGCCGGCGCGAGCATCGGCGACACGGATCGACGTGCGCTCGATGACCGCGTCGGGATCGAGGAACGCAATGCGCTTCCGTTCGTCGAAGCGCGCAAGCCGGCGGGCGGTTCGCGCCGCCATCATCGAGATGCGATCGCGATTGAGCGGCGCGAGCGCCTCGATGGCCGCGACGGCCTCGGGCGTGTACACGTCGGGATAGGCGTTTCGAACGCCTGCACGAAATTCGAGGGTCATTGGTTCCTCAAGGAGGAGAGTTGACAGGATTACAGGATTTACAGGATTTACAGGATTCTTTTTGGTGGACCCTACGTGCTCGATCAACCCAGAAGAAATCCTGTTAATCCTGTAATCCTGTAATCCTGTCCAGCTCTTCCTACTTCGCGAGCGGATAGATCGGTTCGATGTCGACCGGCACACCCTTTAATTTGTCGAGTCCCGCCTGCATTTCGGGCCGGATGACGCCGTACTTGTCGCGCAGCGCCTTCGCCTTCTCGTAGGACCCTTCCGCCTGGAGCGTAAGGATTTCGCCGGCAAGCTTCGCGACCGCGGCACGGATCTTATCGGGCACGACCGCGAACGTCCCGGTCTTTGCGTCGTAGCGGATCGCTCCCTCGTCCATCAGGTAGTTGAACTGGATCGCGACGCCCTTGCCGTGGGCCTCCTTTATGCCGAAGCGCACCGACCGGAAGATGCTCGCGAGAAAAGTCGTGTACATCGTCTGCTCGAGCCGCTTGTCGAGCACGCCCTTATCGATGAGCGTCTGCAGCGCCCACAGTCCCGAGATGTCGGCCTTCGCTTCTTCGATCGCCGAGAACTGATCCTTGAGCTCGCCGCGGACCGTCGTCTGCCGGCCGTCGACGGCGATCACGTTCGGACCGAGACCGTGCATCAGCTCGTGCATCAACACGTGCGTGAAGAACGCGTCGAAGTGCGCGTTCGCCCGGTCCTTCGGTGAAAGGACGACGCGAGAAATCGGCAGCAGGATCTTGTTGAACTTGGCTTCCTGCACGTTCTTGAGCATCACGCGCTTCGAGCCCTTCTCCGCCACGACGCGCTCGTCGTTCGGCAGGTTGAACGCGGCCGTCTGCACGCCGGCGTTGCCCTCGCCCGAGCTGTAGACCACGTTGACGACGCGGATGGGCGCGCTGCCGCCGAGCTTCGGGTTCCGGTACTTCGGATCGATGGGCAGCACGTTCTCGAGGCCTTGCAGTTCGGCGCCGAACCTGGCGAGCTTCGCCGATTCGACGTCGTCACGGAGCGTGATGTACGCCTCGAACGCGGCCTTGTAACCGTAGAGCTCGTCGGAGTAGGTCTCGTAGGGCCCGATCGTGACGTCGATCGGCGCGTCGAGGTCCATCCAAGCCACGTCGCTCGCGTAGTAGTCGTCGGTGCCGAAAGCGTCGGCTCGCTTTTCGAGGTAACTGCGAAGCGAGGCGTTGCCGGTGAGAGCGGCGGCTTCGCGGAGGAGCTTCGCGGCGGGTACGAGGAACTCCTTGTACTCCTCGGAGTACGGCGCGAGACGGAGCTTGCCGTCCGTGCCGCGGCGGATCGCGTAGAAGAAGCCCGTGGCCTTGGCCTTGTCGGACTCGGAAAGAGTTGCGACCCACGCGTCGAACTCGGCTTTGGTCATGTCGTCGGGATAGTGGGCGGCCTGCGGCGGCTTGTGCTCGGGCACGCCGTCGACGAAGGCCATGTTCTCGTCGAGCTGCGACCACGGTCCCTGGCTGATGGTGAGGAAGTGGTAGCGCGCTTTACCGAGCGGGGCCTTGTCGGCAGCGAGTTTCGCGAAGAGGGCAGCGTTTCCGCTCCAGACCTGGCGGCGGTAGAGCGGGTTGAAGAGCTTCGCGGCTTCGATGATCTTCGCGAGCGCCTTGCGGTCGCCGGCCGAGAGCTTGCGCGTATCGGCGGTGATCAGCGTCGGGGAGAAGCGGGCGATCCTGGCCTTCATCTCGGATAGCTCGGCGGCGGACGCCTTGGCGTCGGTCCGTCCTTTCTGGCCTGCGGGCACGCTCGACGAGAGCGCTGAAACGAGGAGGATGGCGGCCAGAGCCGCCGCGCGCCACGAATGTCGCATGATGATGGCTTCCTTGGGAATGGGATTGCGGACAGGGGGAAAGGATACCTGACTAACGACGGCGTCCAGAACCCCGAACGGCAGTGAGGGGCCGGGCCATCGCCTGCGCCCGGACTCGACGCTCGCCCGGGGTGCAGGGCATACTGCGGACGTGGACGAAACGGACGACACGTCGCCGGAAGTCCGGCGCATGATGCTCGAGCACAACCGGCGATCGACGCCCGGTGAACGACTCGAGCGGACGTTCAATCTCACGCACCTCGTCCGGACGATTGCGATCGACTTTCTACGCCAGCAGTATCCGGCCGCGACGGAGGCGGAATGGCGCCGGGCCATGGCACGCCGCTTCCTCGCACGTGACGTTGCGGACGCAGTGATTCTGGACCTCGACCGACGCGGATTGTGAACTCGTACCTTCAGACGGTTGTTGCCTTCGCCACGACGCTGAAGGAGCTCGGCATTCCATATGCGATCGTCGGATCCGTAGCGAGTTCCGCGCACGGCGAGCAGAGGGCTACAAACGACGCGGATTTCCTCGCCGACCTTCGTGACGAGCAGGCCGTCGCGCTGGTCGCTCGCCTTGGCGACGAGTACTACATCGACCTGGCGTCCGTACGCCGCGCGATTTCCCACTCGAGATCGTTCAATGTCATCGAGCTTGCCTCCATGTTCAAGATCGACGTATTCGTCGTGGGAGGCCGGGCGTCGAGGCAGGTGGAGCTCGCGAACGCGCGCGCTGCGTCGCTTGGCGCGGAGGCGCCCGGTGACGTCATGGTCGCCTCTCCCGAGGACACCGTCGTCGCGAAGCTCCAGTGGTACCGGAAGGGCGGCGAGGTCTCGGAAAAGCAGTGGAACGACGTGCTCGGCGTGTTGCGGGTGCAGCGGGGACGGCTCGATGACGACTACCTGTTCGCCACGGCCGACGAGCAGCGCGTGCGGGACCTGCTGGATCGCGCGGTCGCGCAGGTCGAGGCCGAGGAGCGGGCACTTGGCGAGTGACGGCCGTCTGGTCGTCGCCATCGCCCCCTCCCAGGGGCCAACCGGGATCAGTACCGTGAGCGCCAGCGGCCGTGTCGACGGTCCGCGTCACACGGCTGACCCGGTCGCTGACGCTCCCGGTACTGATCGACGCCGCTGCGCCAGGGCTAACTGGCCGCGGCGCCGCCTTCCTTGGGCGCGGCCGAGCGCACGCCGTCCGACACGCCCGCCTCGTACGCCTTGAAGTTCTTGTTGAACAGATGAGCCAGCTTGTTGGCGGTCGCGTCGTACGCCGCCTTGTCCGCCCACGAGTTCCGCGGGATGAGGATCTCCGAAGGCACGTTCGAGCACTCGGACACGACCTCGAATCCGAACACCGGATCCGTGACGGTCGGCGCCTTCGCCAGCTCGCCCGAGTAGATCGCATCCAGGATCGCGCGGCTGTACTTCAACTTCACACGGCTGCCGACGCCGTAGGATCCGCCGCTCCAGCCCGTGTTCACGAGCCAGACGTTCGCCTTGTGCTGCTTCATCTTTTCCGCAAGCAGTTCGGCGTATTTGGCCGGGTGCCACACGAGGAACGGTCCGCCGAAGCACGGCGAGAACGTCGCCGTAGGTTCCGTAACACCGACCTCGGTGCCCGCGACCTTCGCCGTGTAGCCGCTAATGAAATGGTACATCGCCTGCTCGGCCGTCAGTCTGCTGACGGGCGGCAACACGCCGTAGGCGTCGCACGTGAGGAAGATCACGTCGGTCGGGTGGCCGGCGATGCACGGGAGCTTCGCGTTCGGAATGAACTCGATCGGATAACAGCCGCGCGTGTTCTCGGTGATGGACGTATCGGTGTAATCGACTTCGTGCGTCGACTTGTCGTACACGACGTTCTCGAGGATCGAGCCGAAGCGCAGCGCCTGGAAGATGTCCGGTTCGGTCTCGGCGCTCAGGTTGATCGCCTTCGCGTAGCACCCGCCTTCGATGTTGAACACTCCCTCGTCGGTCCAGCAGTGCTCGTCGTCTCCGATGAGCAGCCTGTTCGGGTCGGCCGAAAGGGTAGTCTTGCCCGTGCCCGACAGCCCGAACAGGATCGACGACGCTCCGTTCTCCTTGTCGGCAGTCGCAGAGCAGTGCATCGACAGCACCCCGCGTTTAGGCATGAAATAGTTCATCATCGTGAGCACGCCCTTCTTCATTTCGCCCGCGTACTCGGTGCCGAGGATGACCAGCTCACGCGATTCGAGCGAAAGGTCGATCGAGGTTTTCGAGGTCATTCCGGGCGTGAGGCGGTTTGCGGGGAAACGGCCGGCGTTGTAGATGACGGCATCCGGCTCGCCGAACTCGGCTAACTGCCCGGCCGTCGGCCTGATCAGCATGTTGTGCATGAAGAGCGCGTGGTACGGACGCGCACAGATCACCCGGATCTTCAAACGGTACTTAGGATCCCAGCCGGCGAATGCGTCGACGATGTAGAGGTGATCGCACGTGTTCAGGTAGTCCTTCGCACGCTCCAGGTTGATGTCGAAAGTATTCCGGTCGATCTCGATGTTGACCGGACCCCACCAGACTTCGCTCTCGGTGGCCGGGTCGCGCACGACGCGCTTGTCCTTCGGCGATCTTCCGGTCCGTTCGCCGGAGAACGCGATGAGCGCGCCGGAACTCGACAGGGCGGGGTCGTCGTCATATTGAAGCGATTCGGCATAGAGCCTGGCTGGGGACAGGTTGCGTCGCGTGTCGGCTACGGTAATTCCGTATGCGTTGAGATCAATGCTGCTCATCTCGTCATCTCCTTGGAGCGTGCACTAAGGCGGATAATCAGGCGGCTCAGAGCTGGTCGCCGTGCGCTGACTGCGCGGACTGCCAATGTACCAGCATGCGGCGGCCATGAGCGAGCGGGCGAGGGCGGCCGCGGGGCTTTGCCGGTCGCAAGAGAAGGTCGCAGCTGTGGGAAAGCGAAGGGATCGTGTATGGTCTCTGCCGTGCGGCTTCCTGTTCGAGACGACACACTGGCGGAGTTCGCGAGATCCAAGTTCGCGAAACACGGCCGCGGTGCGGTCGTCGTCATGGAAGGTGGAGTCGTCTGGACGAAAGAGGGCGAGAAGTTCGGCACGGCGCTGGCGTACTTCCATGAGGGAACGGAGCTGTTCCATCAGGCGGGCGGGCATTGGCCCGGCAAGACGAAGCTCGCAGTCGAAACCTACGACCCGGAGCGCGAGATCGTGGTGATCACCATCGATATGGGAAACAAGATCGAGGCGTTCCTGATCTCGATGCCGGACCTCGACGAGCACTGAAGTTCGCGCGGCGAACGTGTCAGCCGAGCCTGGATCGGTCCACAGTCCGATTCGAAGCCGGAGAACCGGTAACAACCGCCGTTCCCTCGGCCCGAACGTCCTTTAATCGTTCAGTCAGGGCAGTCTTCATAGAATTGATATCCCTTCCGATGACACGAATAGGCCACTACTGCGCGCTCCAGGGCGATTCGGTTGAGAGGCGACAGGCTGAAAAATATATCGGCCTCGTCAGGCGGTATCTGCCCGCTGGTACTCCGCGCCGCTGTAACTTTACGGGCTTCTTTGGCAAGGATCTCAGCCGCTTCCGGTACGGTGGCGAGCTGACTCGCGAAACACGCACAGTCGTAGGTGAGTGTAGTACGGCCCGAGTTTCCGCCTTCCGCGCTCGGCAAAGTAATGGTCTGCATGCCCTTCAAGGGGCGAATGCAACCGGATGCCGCAAGAACCGCAAAGAACACGACGATGGCACGGCAATGCGTCAACCGTCGCCTCGTCGTCGTCGAGACACCTGTTTCGCGTCCGGTTCGATTCACGGTTTGTTTCAAGACATTCCCCAGTAAGTTATCGATTCCAAGTACGGCTTGAACGTAGTCCCTCGCGAAGCCGGGCAAGCTCCGCGATGATCTCGTCGAGCGGGACCGCAATCGCGTCGGCGTTCGCTTCGAACACATCGCGCCAGACGGACCAGGGACTCGCCGCCAGCCGCGTCATCGAAGCGTGGCCCGTGCCCGCCGCCCACGTCGTGGCGCCGGCAGGTGCAACATTCGACAGAGCGTAGGCCACAACCTGCGGCGCGTGGCTGAATCGCGCGGCCTCTCGATCGTGCTCGTCCGCAGTGACCCGAACCGGAACCGCTCCTAGCGCCTCGACCATTTCGATTACACGCGACATCGCCTCGCCGTCTTCCCCGGCTAGCGCCCACGCCGCGCCGTCGAAGAGGTCCCCGCGCGCCGCGCTCGCTCCCGCCTGCTCCGAGCCAGCCATCGGATGCCCGCCTACGAATCGCCCGCCGAGCCCTCGAGCGGCAGCGACGATCGTCCGCTTCGTAGAACCGGCGTCCGTCACGACGACGCGACGGCCCGAAAGCTCGCCTAACGTCTCGAGCGTCGCAACGATCGCGCCGACCGGTGCGGCCAGCACCACTAGATCGCCGTCGGCGACATCTGCCGCTTCGAGACCACGCCCGTGCACGCACTCGAACGCGCCCGTCGCGCGTGCCTCGGCCGCGCGCGTATGCGAGGGCTCGAATGCGACTATCGGGGGCGCCCAACCGGCGCGTCTCAACCCCAGCGCGACCGATCCGCCAATGAGTCCCGCACCCGAGACGACGATTCGCTCAACACGCCGCATCGCGCGTCACCCCCGCGGAGTCGCTCTCGTACGAGCCCAGCACGCGCACCGTGCGGGTCAGTACAGCGAGTTCCGCGAGCGCGGCGCCAACATCGGTGTCCGTGGTGTCGCCGACGAGATCGACGAGAAAAGCGTATTCGAATGGCGAGCCCCGAAGCGGACGGCTCTCCAGCTTCGCCAGGTCGATGCCACGGTCCGCAAAGGGGCGCAGGCAATCGAGCAGCGCGCCCGGGCGGTTCGCCACCGTAAAGACGAGCGTCGTCTTCACCGTGCCGGCCGCGTCAGCTGGAATCGGTTCGGCGAATCGCGGCACAACTCTGACGAATCTGGTGAAATTCGCCGCGTCGTCCTCGAGGCCCGTCGCCAGGACCCGGGCGCCGTACACCGCCGCCGAGTGCGCCCCGGCGATTGCCGCATCGGCAGGATCGCCCGAGCGCATCACCATATCGACCGCGCCCGCGGTGTCGAAAACGGGCACGGCCTCGACATCGGGCCGGCCGGCGAAAAACGACGTGCACTGCTGGAGCGCGACCGGATGCGACAGCACCCTTCGCACCCCGTCGAGCGTCGCCTCCGTGGTTCCGATCAGCGCGTGCGAGATTCGCAGGACCGTCTCGCCGACTATGGAAAGGTCTCGAGCCACGAGCAGGTCGATGACCGGATGGACGGTACCGGCGAGCGTGTTCTCGACCGGCACGATGCCGCACGCGACCTTTCCCGACGCGACCGCGTCGAACACGTCCTCGAATCGCGGACACGGCAGAGTCGATACTCCCACACCCAACAGCGCAATGGCCGCCGATTCGGAAAACGCCCCCGCCGCGCCCTGGAATGCGGCGTCGAACGCTGCCCGCCTGGGGCCGCCCGCTTCGCCAATCGGGTTTGCGCTGATGACTCCCACCTCCTTGTTCCTACGCCGCTGGCCGGGTTTCGCGTGACTCCGCCGCGCGAGTCTCCGCAATGATTGCGCGGAACAATCGCTCGACCGCTTCGCCACCGAGAGGTCCGTCCGCCGCCTGACCGACGCGGCCAAGAACCTGCGCCTCCCGTGCCGGCGCGTGGATGTCGTGGCCCGCCGCTCGCTTGATGCGGCCGACGCGCAGCGCCATACGGACTCGCTCTTCGAGAAGGGCGACGATTGCGTCGTCGATTGCATCGATCCGGTCGCGATACGCGCCCATCGGCGCACCGTCTCCGCCTCCGGCGCCCGCGACCGTCCGGCCCTCGACCGCGAGATGGCCGACGAGATCGCGCATCAGGTCGGCGAACATCGACGGAGTCAGTGACTGGGCTCCGTCCGAAAGCGCGGTTTCCGGAGCGGGGTGAACTTCGATTATCAATCCATCGGCGCCGGCGGCCGCGGCGGCCTTCGAAAGAGGCGCGATGAGCTGACGGTGCCCCGTTCCGTGGCTCGGATCGACGAGCACGGGCAGATGGGTGCGGCTTTTCAAGACCGGCACCGCGTTGAGGTCGAGCGTGTTCCGCGTCGCCGTCTCGAACGTGCGGATGCCGCGCTCGCACAGAACCACGTCCGGATTGCCGCTTGCCAGCACGTATTCGGCCGACTGCAGCAGCTCGTCGATCGTCGTCGACATTCCCCGCTTCAGCAGCACGGGCTTCCCGATCCGTCCAAGCGCCTTGAGCAGTGCGAAGTTCTGTGTGTTACGCGCTCCAACCTGCAGGACGTCGGCATAGCGGGCGACGAGCTCGACGTCTTCCGGCGCAACGACCTCGGTGACCGTAGGCAGGTTCACGGCCCGGCCCGCCTCCGCGAGCAGTTCCAGTCCTTCCTCGCCGAGTCCCTGGAACGAATAGGGCGAGGTGCGGGGCTTGAACGCGCCGCCTCTGAGCACCCGCGCGCCAGCGGCGGCTACGCCGTGCGCCGCGGCGAGCATCTGTTCACGCGTTTCGACAGCGCAGGGTCCTGCGGCGACGACGAATTCCGGCCCGCCGACCTCCGCGCGGCCGAGGCGCACGCGCGTGCCCTCGGGCCGCGCGTCGCGGGCGACGAGACGGAATGGCGATTCGGATGAATTCAACATGGCGGTCCTCTCGAGTGTGCTGAAAATGGAAAAAGGCCCGCTCTCCGGAAGAGAGCGGGCCTGGTTGAAGTCCTTTTGGCGATGCGCCTAGACCACGGTTCCACCCGCTCCCATGGAGTACGTAAATCCGTAGCTAAACACGAACGCATACACGCCGACGCCACTCGGACGGGAAATACCGGCCGGGGAATTCGTCGCCATGTGTCGGGTGCGGTTCATTGCCGGGCCGCAGTATCTATGCCAAGTGGTCATACGTCAAGCAGGAAATTTTTCGGTGTGGGGAGAGGGTGACAGGAATGAATGGATCCGCCGGGGACTCGCAGTAGCGCGAACCCTGGAAAGACCTCGCGCGCGAAAGGCTCGAGCGTCCCGTCAATCCGTAGCCAAATCCCGTCATTCCTGTCCATTCTCCCTACGGCTTCAGAGCAGGCAGCGGCTTTCGTGGCAGCATCTCGTCACGCATCGCCGCGTTGTACAGGAACGCCGCAACGACGACCGATGCCTGCATCAGGTCTTCGCGCTGCGCCCGGTCGTAGACGTCCATGTTCGAGTGGTGCGTCAGGCCGTTCGCTCCGCTCACCGAGTACTCGACTTCGTCCTGTACGAACTGGAATCCCGGCAGACCCACTTCCTTGAACGAGTCGTGATCCGTCGAGCCCGTAGAGCGCGACGTCACCGTCGTCACACCGAGATCCTGAAGGGGCTCGATCCACGCCCGGAAGATCGGCTCGATTGCGGTGTTGCCCTCGGCGTAGATGCCGCGGATCCGGCCCGTGCCGTTGTCGACGTTGAAGTATGCGGACAGCTTGCCGTGATCCGGCTTGAGTTGTAGCGGCCCGGTCGGCTTGCGCATGAACCGTGGCTTCGCGATTTCGGCGGGATCGGTTGGCTCGGGCCACTCCGCGAAATTTTTCGCGACATACGCTTCCGATCCGAGAAGTCCCTGCTCCTCTCCCGTCCAGAGCGCGATCCGGATGGTCCGGCGCGGCGTCAGCCCGGTCGCCTTCAGAATCCTCATCGCTTCCAGCATCACCGCGCTGCCCGCCGCGTTGTCGGTCGCTCCCGTGCCCGAATGCCACGAGTCGAGGTGCGCGCCGCACATCACGATCTCGTCCTTCTTGTCCGTCCCCGGGATTTCGGCAACGGTGTTGTAGGCCATCGTGTCGGCGGTATGAAACGTTGCGCGGATGTCGAGCTCGAGCTCGACGTCGATCTTACGGTCGATGAGGCGCGCGATCCGGTTGAAGTGCTCGATGCTCATCACGAGCGCGGGCACGCCGTCAGGCTCGCCGGCCCTGTAGGCTCGCGTTCCCGAGACACGGACGACGCCGCGGTCCCAGCCGCTCGGCTCCACGACGGCGACGACGCCCTCGTCCTGCAGGAATTTGGTCCAGGTCGCGCTGAACGCCATTCGCTTCGCAAACGAGGAGAAGTCGAACTGCCGGCCCGACCGGCCGAACTCGACGGCGGTCAGTTCGTCAAGCTCCTCGCCGGTGTAGCGCGACAGGAGCGGCTTGTCGAGCGGCTTCAGTTCGCGCTCGTTTCCGGTCATCACGATAGCGCCGGTCAGCTTGCCCTTCAGCGCCGCGAGGTCGGCTTCCGACTCGGGCTGCTTGGGAACTCGGACGATCTTGCCTCGCTTGACGCCATTCGTGCCCGGCGACCAGGCTTTCGGGATCGCGATCAGCGGCGCGGCCTGCGGCACGACCATGTGAACCGAGCAATGCTCCAGCGACCAGCCTCGGCCGAACGGACCCCACGCTTCGAGATGCGCGTTCGACATGCCCCACGTGGTCAGCTGGTCCCGCGTCCACTCGTTCGCGCGCTTGAGCGATGGCGAGCCGGTAAGGCGCGGGCCGATGACGTCGGTCAACATGCCGATCGTCTCCATCACCTTCGAGTTAGTGAGCCCCTCCTGCCGGATGCGCGTCATCGCGCCAAGATCGACGCGTTCCGGAGACTGAGCCAGCGCCACGGGCGAAACCGCGACGGTGGCAATCAGGGCCAGGGCCGTCACAGCCAGACATCTGCTTATTTTCATGAATTCAGTTCCTTTCGTGCGGGTGGTGAGTCGATGGCCATTCGCGCCGATCCGCGTTGATCTGCACGGATCAAACAGGCAGACTCCGGCGCATGAGCGACGAACCGCCCCTCACCGTCATTTGTCTGTCCAGTTCAGAGAAAGGCCACGCGTTCATACGTGAGTGCCGGGCGCAAGGTTGCTACGTGATTCTGCTGACGCGCGACAAGTGGGCGCACGCCACCTGGCCGTGGGAATCGATCGATCAACTCGAGACGCTTCCGTCGCTCGACGAATGGACCGAGGTGATGGCCGTCGTCAACAGGCTGGCCCGCGACCGGCACATCGATCGTATCGCCGCACTGGACGACTTCGACGTCGAATGCGCGGCGATGATGCGCGAGCATCTGCGAATGCCAGGGATGAGTTATTCGACGTCCCGCCGCTTCCGCGACAAGCTCGCGATGCGGGTGGCGGCCGCCGAACATGGCATCGTCGTTCCCGACTTCGTCCACACGCTCAACGCGGCCGACATCGCGGCGTTCGTCGAGCGCGTTCCCCCGCCGTGGATTCTCAAACCTCGGGGAGAAGCCGCCGCCGTCGGCATCCGGAAGATCGAATCGGCCGACCTGCTCTGGTCAGCCCTGAACGAGCTCGACGACCGTCATCCCTATTTTCTGGTCGAGCAATACGTGCCCGGCGACATCTTTCACGTCGACTCGATCGTCTCGGAGCGCGACGTGGTCTTTGCGCTTCCCAGCCGCTACGGAAAGCCGCCGTTTGACGTCGCGCACGGCGGGGGGATCTTCACGACGCGGACGCTCGCGCCGGAGTCGGGCGACGCGCAGACGCTGCGCGCGCTCAATCGAGACCTGATCCAGGGGCTCGGCCTCGTCCGCGGCGTGACGCACACCGAGTTCATCCGGAGCCACGAGCACGGACAGTTCTACTTTCTGGAGACGGCGCCCCGGGTCGGTGGCGCGAACATCGCGGAACTTGTCGAGGCCGCCTCGGGCATCAACCTCTGGCAGGAGTGGGCGAGGATCGACCTGTCCGAAGGCCGATTCGGCTACGAGCTGCCAGAGCAACTGGACAGGCGTGCCGGCATCATCATCTCGCTCGCGCACCAGCAACACCCGGACACGTCGGCTTTCGACGATCCCGAAATCGTCTGGCGCCTGCAGAAGGACTACCACGCGGGTCTCATCGTGGCCTCGGACTCGAACGAGCGCGTCGAGGAACTGCTTGAAAGTTACAGCCGCCGCTTCGTGGAAGATTTTACGGTGACGTTGCCGGCACCCGACTCGCTCCGGACGTGATGAACCGCCGGAGTTCGCGGGAACGATGGGATTCTCGACGGTATGACGGCGACGCCCTCACGCCCCGGGCGGATCGTGTGAACTCTGCAATCCTTCCAGCCCTACTTCCCGGAACAAGATGTTTGCCGGCGACGAGGAAGCGAGCAAGCGAGAGCCCCCTGGCGATTCTGCTCCCTCATTACGTCTCGTCTTTTCCAGTGTTGGTATCATCTGCACGACGCGGGGGACGCCGTGATCGACTTCCTCGACGAGTTCATTCGGATCGTCGCCGCGCTCGAAGCATCGGGCGTCGAGTACGCGGTGTGCGGAGGGTGGGCTCTCGCGTTGCACGGAGCGGCACGAGCCACTGACGACATAGACCTCGTAGTGACGGCCTCCGGCGTTGACGCAGCGAGAGAGACGGCGCGCGGAGTCCTTCAGGAAGAGCTGGACAGGATTACAGGATTATCAGGATTATCAGGATCGATTTGGGTGGAGCATTGCACGAACCAACCATCATGAATCCTGTAAATCCTGATAATCCTGTAATCCTGTCCAGCTCTCGTTCAGCTCTTACCGAGGTCGGAGGCGATGCCGTCGTACTCGTACGACGTTATTTCGAACGGATTGCCGTCCGGGTCACGGAAGTAGATCGACCAGGACATCCCGTGATCCTCGGGTTCGATCGACGCGTCGATCTCGGCGCGGGCGTGCGACAGCCATTGCGAGAAGCCCTCGCGCGAGACCAGTAGCGCGAGCGTGGCGTGCCTGGCGCTTGCGGGACGCTCGAAGAGCGCGATGTGCACGGAACCGGATGCGTTCGCGATGGTAAGCGGACCGCCGTCAGCGGCCCAATGCTCGTACTCCGGAATACGCCGAAAGCCGAGAACGCGGTCGTACCAGACTTCGGCCGCGACGCGATCCGAGACGTACACGTGCAGATGGTCGAACCGTTCAATCGTGGGTGCCATGCCGCGCATTGTATCGCTTCAGAAATCCCGTGAATCCCGAAAATCCTGTAATCCTGTCAACTCTCCTTTCATAATCGCCGCGTGGATCCGGACCGACACGCGTTCCTTCTGGAACTTATTCGGAAAGCCCGCGCGCTCCACTCCGCGGAACGCGACGCCTTTCTCGCGCAAGCGTGCGCCGGCGACCCGCAGCTGCAGGCCGACCTGGCCCGAATCCGATTTGAAATCGAAGAAGCGATACTGGAAACTACCGGCCCGGATCCCGATGCCGTGAGCCTCGATTCGCTGTCGTCTGGAGAGACGATTGCCGATCTGTCGCCGCCGTTCGATCCTAATGCGTCGACCATGGCCACCAGGGCGGGTCCGGCTCGAATGTCTCGTTCGTGTCCGGTCTGCCACGCGGTGTTCCCGCGCGACGTCATCGTCTGCCCGCACGACGGCGAGCCGCTGGAGAACGATCCGACGCTCATGGTCGGCACGATTCTCGACGGCATCTACCACGTCGAAGCCCTGATCGGGAGCGGAGGAATGGGCACGGTCTTCCGCGCCCGTCACGTCCTGCTCGGCGACATCGTCGCAATCAAGGTGCTGCTCGATACATCCACGGGAAGCGCGCACTGGCTGAAGCGGTTCCTGCGCGAGGGCCAGGCGGCGCGGCGGTTCCGTCATCCCAACGCCGTCGTTGTCCACGACCTGCGCGTATCGAACGACGGACCGGTCTATCTCGTGCTCGAGTACGTCGACGGCGTGACCCTGCGAACGGAACTCCAGCGGAGGTCTCGCTTCAAGCCGGCCGATGCGCTGGAGATTCTCGAACAGATAGCCGGTGCACTCGACACAGCCCACGCGGCCGGCGTGGTCCATCGCGATCTGAAGCCCGAGAACGTGATGCTCGGCACCACTGATGGCTCCCCTGTCGCCAAGGTCGTCGATCTCGGCCTCGCGAGACTGGTCGAAGAGAGCTCCGAGATCACAGCAAACCTGACCCAGAAGGGCACGATGCTCGGGACGCCCCGTTACATGTCGCCGGAGCAGTGGGGCCACCCGCAACGGGACGGCAATCCGGGAATCGACGGCCGGTCCGACGTCTACAGTCTCGCGGTCACGGCCTTCGAGATGTTGAGCGGGCGACCACCGTTCGACGCGCGCAACAAGTATTCCCTTCGTGATCTTCACATCGGCGCAGTGCCGCCGTTGCTGAACTCGGTGCTTCCGGGCGAAAGCGAGCTCCTGGCGCGGGCGGTGGACTCCGGACTGGCCAAAGACCGAGCCGATCGACCCCAGTCGGCCGGTGCTTTCGTCGGACTCGTCCGTGCTGCCGTCGAGATGTCGGCCCTGTCCGCTCACGAGACCTTGGGCCGCTCGGCTCCGGCTCGACGGACGACCTCGAAGCTGACGTTCGTCGAGGAAGCCGCCGCGGACGGTTGGAACCTCTCCACGATCGGAGGACGAAACGAAACCGTCGATCAAGTCACCACGCGGCTGCCGCACGAGGCGACCACCTACGTCGGCCGCCGTGACCAGATCGACGCCGTTTGCGAGCTGGAGCCTTTTCCGCGGATCCTGACGCTGGTCGGCGCGGGTGGGATCGGCAAGACCCGGATGGCCCTGCAGGCCGCTCGAGAACGGGGACGAATTTACGCCGATGGCGTAGCATTCGTGGATCTCGCCGCCGTCACCGATCCTGGAAGGACGGCATCGGCTATTGCCGCCGCGGCCGGGGTTTCAGAGCAGCCGGATCGGCCGATGCTCGAGGTTCTGACCGCCGAGCTCGCCGGCCGCTCGATGTTGCTCATCCTGGACAACTGCGAACACCTGCGAGCTTCCTGCGCACGTATCGCGGGAATGCTGGCCGCGTCGTGCCCGCGGCTCGACATCGTTGCCACGAGTCGTGAGCCGCTCGGTCTGGCCACCGAGCGTGTGTGGCCTGTGGTTCCTCTCGCCGTGCCGGATGCGGCGGCCAGGTCATTGCGCGACGTCGCGGGAGTCGAGTCGGTGGCTCTATTCGTCGACCGAGTCAGGCAGCAGCGGCCCGCGTTCGCCTTGACCGAAGAGAACTGCATCGCGATCGCGGCGCTGTGCGTCCGGCTCGACGGACTTCCGCTCGCAATCGAGCTCGCGGCGGCGCGTTGCGGAGTGCTCACACCGGCACAAGTACTCGACAGGTTGACTGGATCCCTCGATCTGCTTGCGACCAGGCAGGCCGACGTCCCGGCGCGTCAGCGCACGTTGCGGGCCTCGATCGATTGGAGCGTCCACTTACTCGAAGTGCCGGTCCGTCGTGTTCTCGCCGGCCTCTCTGTGTTTCGTGGCGGCTGGACACTCGAATCCGCCGAAGCCGTCTGCGGCGCCGAGGCCGATGTGGTCGATGCGCTCGAACGGCTATGCGAGGCCTCGCTGGTGATCGCGGACGACGCCGGTGACGGCATTCGCTTCCGGATGCTCGAGATGATTCGAGAGTACGCCCAGGATCAATTCACCGAGCCGGCGCAGCACGCGTTGTCGCGCCGTCACGCGACGTGGATCGCCGATCTCGTCGATGCCGCCGGTCTGAGCGACAGGAACGAGAAGCCAGAGGCGATGGCGAAGCTGGACGCGGAGATCGCCAACATCTGGACGGCCGTCGCCTTTGGCATGACGCCCGCGTGCGATCCCCATACGGCGGTGCGGCTCGTTGCAGGCGTTCTTCCGTATTGGGCTTTTCGCGGGCAACTTCGGGAAGGCCGCGCCGCGACCGAAGCCGCGCTGTCGCTGCATCCTCTCGTCGGGGGCGGAACTCGCGCGACGGCGCTAAATGGGCTGTCGATGATTGCCCTGATCCAGTCGGAGCCGGTTGCGGCGCGGCAGTTTGCGAACGAGGCGCTGGAGCTGTTTCGGGCTACCGGGGACGAACGCGGCGCCGCCGACGCGCTCGAGAGGCTCGCGCGCGTCGCACTGACGTCGGCGGACTACCGCGAGGCGCGCGCATTTGCGGAATCGAGCGCCGCGATCTGGGAGCGGCTCGGGCTGGAGGAGCGACTCGCCTCGATGTGGGTTACGTTCGGCTGGATTTCGCAGGAACTCGGCGAGTTCGAGCGCTCGAGGACCGAGCTCGAGCGAGCGATCGAGCCCATTCGGCGCGCCGACAACCGCCGTGGCATCGCCGTGACTCTGGTCGTTCTCAGCGAGACGCTCCATCATCTCGGCGAGTCGGACCGCGGACTCGACAGCCTGCGGGAATGCTCCACAATTGCCGCCGCCATCGGGCATCGGTTCCTGCTGGCCAGCGCGGAGTTCGCGCGGGGGCTCATCGAGCGCGACTGTGCGGACTTCGAGACTGGCGAACGCTCGAGCGACCGGCTGGCCCGTGCGGAGATTGCAGCGGACCGGGCAATCGCCATGGACCGGGAGCTGGAGGTTCCGGATTCGCTCGGCGCTTCTCTCGTCCTGCGGGGGTCGATAGCGTTGCGCCGGGGCGACATCGACGGGGCAGCGGATCGTATTCGGGAGGGCACGCTGATGCGATACAAGTCATCGGGGAGACGGGGCGCTGCACTGGGGCTCGAAGCGATGGCAGACGTAGCAGCCGCACAGGGGGCGTTCGAGCGGGCGGCGAGGCTGCTCGGAGCGGCGGACGCGGAGCGATCGGCCGTCAGTGCGGCTCGGTCCGCTATCGAGTCGAGACAGATGGCAGTGCTGGAGACCAGGCTGGTACGCGAGATCGGGCCGGAGGCGTTCGCGGCCAAACGCAAGGACGGCCGGATGCTCTCGATCGACGAGGCGATCGAGGAGGCTACGCGGATACCCGGCAACTGACCGCCTTGTTTTCATATCGGCCGCGAGTCGCGCGCAGGCGAGTCTGAGACCGCCGGCGCGCCCCGATTCAATCGAGCAGGATACTCAGGCAGCTCAGTCCCCCCTCCGCCTTCTGAAATTCGCCGATGTCGAGCATCCGCACGTCGAAGCCCTCTGCGACAAGCAGTTCCGCCGTTTTCGGACAGGACTGCGAGACCAGGACCGTATCGCCGGCAAGCACGGTATTCGCGGCCCAGGGCTCGGAAGGGTCCACTTCGAGAACTCTTACCCCGTCGAGCTCTGAAACGCCCACCCACGCGGGATTGGCGAGCACCGTGTCGCGACCGATGTACGAAACTCCGCTCTTGTAGTGCAGGCATCCGTCCACGCGTACGGGCCTGACCGTGTATCCGTGCGGCGCGACGATGTCCGCAAGCGTGGCGATGCCCGCGTCGTCGCTGCGCGGAGTTCGCCCAACGTAGAGTGACTTCCCGATGTGCAGCACGTCGCCGCCGTCGATAGTGCCGCCCGGCTGCATCCGGACCACCGGCCGGAATGGAGCAAGAGCAGTGGCGACCGAATCGAGCTCGGGCCGGCGCGACCGGGCCCCTGGCATCGTGATCACCACGACGGCGTCGAGGACGATGGCGGTATCTTCCACGAAAACGGCGTCTGGGAGGTCAGCCTCCTCCTGCAGCACCACGACGTCGTAGCCGGCCGACCGGAGGGCCGCTACATAAGCGCCGTGCTGCTCGCGGGCGCGTTCGACGTCGATCGGTTGGCGGCCGATGTAGGAGAGTTCACAGTCGTTGATCGAACGGCTGACGTCGCGGGTAATGGCTTGTTTTTGCATGTTCGAAGAACCGGACGCGAATTCGGACCGACAGGATTAACAGGATCCGGAGACGGGCTGTCAATCCTGTTCGCCGATCGGGTTATCCGGGCCGGGAACGTCCGGTGCTACACATCCGCGAGATGAAGCAACGGGATCGACGTCAGGCTCCGCAGGACCAGCCGCTCTGTCCCCGCGTCGCGTCCGTGCTATGATGGCCGCCGTTTTCGAGCAGTATTCAATCCACAAGAATCGGTCGGTCGGAGGGGCGGCGCCTGGTGTGGCTGGCGACCGTCGGTCCGGGCGTCTCCGAATGAGGTAACGGTACCCAATGGAGCCAACAACCCTGTTCGTTCTCGGCGTTATAGTCGCATCGGTCATCATCGTCGCTGCGGTCGTGATGCGAATGCGATCGTACGGTGGAAACGACGATCTCAGCCTTACGCACCTGATGGGGTCTCGTCCAGAAGGCAGCGCTGGCGCCGCGCCGGCGCCGGTCGAGCCGCCGTTTTCGGCGCCCGAGGAAGTCGCGCCCGCGCCTCCCAAGCCCGAACCGAAGAAGCCCGAAGCGAAGAAGGCCGAGCCAAAGCCAAAATCGAAGCCGGCTCCGCCACCACCGCCCAAACCAAAGCCCGAGCCAAAGCCGGCGCCGCCGCCTCCTCCTCCGCCACCAAAGCCCGAGCCCAAGCCGGAGCCGCCGCCGCCTCCGCCTCCGCCACCAAAGCCCGAGCCTAAGCCGGAGCCGCCTCCGCCTCCGCCTCCGCCTCCGCCCGCGCCGGAGCCTCCTCCACCGCC
Organism: Blastocatellia bacterium; assembly: GCA_021463145.1. Lineage (GTDB taxonomy): Bacteria > Acidobacteriota > Blastocatellia > UBA7656 > JADIYM01 > JADIYM01. The sequence goes on from JAJTWZ010000016.1 coordinate 54,842, forward strand.
GCCTCCGCCGCCACCAGCGCCGGAGCCACCTCCGCCTCCGCCTCCGCCGCCACCAGCGCCGGAGCCACCTCCGCCTCCGCCTCCGCCTCCGCCGCCACCAGCGCCGGAGCCACCTCCGCCTCCGCCGCCACCACCTCTACCACCTCCTCCACCAGCGCCGCCGAAGCCGGCGCCTGGTCCCGTCGTGTCCGGATCGGCGGCATCGCCTACGGCTGAGCTGGAAGAAGCCGACAAGCGCCACAAGGACGCTCGTCGCCTCGCCCGGCTGCTGGTGTCCGAGATCAAGCTCTACAACGAGAACGCCGTGACGCAAGGACGCGCGAACAAGGACCTTTACACGAGGCTCAAGAAGGATATCGACCGCAGTGTCGACGTCTATCACCAGCGCGTTCCGGACGAAGTGCGAGCGCATTTCGACTACCTCTACGACGAGTTGCTGCGGCAGCTCGGCGACGGCGATCCCTCGAGCCTCGGCAAGGATTGCCCGGAGCCCAACCCGCCTCGATAGCCGGCGGCTGCAAGCCAGCACCGATTGGGCGGATGGAACGGGCCTGAATTCGAATCGAGTTCGGGCCAGCTTCATCCGCCCCTTGCGCTTCGTGCGCCGGCCGCCTGCCTTGCCTGAGCGCTACATGACCGGCGCGGCGAGCCCGTGGTACGATCAGTCGGTTCCACCCTCCGGAACAGACTGATCCATCAGGGTATCCATCGTTTATGCGTCGTAAGTTCGCCTTCCCGCTCGTTCTTCTGCTCTGTCTAGCCGCTATCTCGGTTCCGGCCGGTGCGCGGGCCGGCTCCGGTCTGCAGCGGGGCTCGAATGCCGTCGTGGAAGACTTCGTCCCGGGCGACGTGCTCGTTCGCTTCCGGCCCGAATCCGCCGGCAAAGCCGACAGCCTCGCAGCCCAGTACGGCCTCGAGCGCGCCGGGCGGATCCGCAAGATCGGCGTCGAGCGTCTGCGCCTGCCGGCGGGCGGCGACGTGCTGGACACGGTCCGGCGGCTTTCCTGGGACCCGAACGTGCTCTACGCGGAGCCGAACTACGTCGCGCGCCTCGCCCTGTCGCCAAACGACTCGCTGTACGCGGGCGTCGACGGGTTTGCCAACGACATGCAGAAATGGATGTATGCCGGCGACGGCACCGATCAGGGCATCCGCGCAGAACCGGCGTGGGATCTGACGACAGGACGGCCCGACGTTACGATCGCGGTGATCGACTCTGGAGTTTTCCTTACGCATCCCGACCTGTCCGGCAATCTCTGGACGAACCCGGGTGAAGTCTCGGGAAACGGGATCGACGACGACGCGAACGGTTTCGCCGACGATGTCCACGGTTGGGACTTCTACGCGTCGGACGCCGATCCGAACCCGGACCTCGGTAACGGAATCAACGACGACGGCTTCGGCATTGGCGACGACAACACCTACCACGGCACGTTCGCCGCGGCGCTGGCGGCCGGCCGCGGAAACGACGGCCGCGGCGTATGCGGAACCGCGTGGAACTGCTCAGTGATGGCGCTCAAGATCTTTACTGACGACGGCGTCGCCAACACCTTCCACATCGCCGAAGCGCTCGAGTACGCAGCCGACAACGGCGCCGACATCGTCAATATGTCGCTCGAGACCCGAACCTCGAACACTACGCTGCAGGAGGGCGTCGCGTACGCGATTGCGCGCGACTGCGTCGTCGTTGCGGCCGCGGGTAACGACGGCTTCGCTAACACGGTTTATCCGGCGGGCTACAACGGGGTGCTCTCGGTCGGCGGATCGGGCCACGCGTTCGGTTCGCCTACCGTTGCGGGCTTCTTCGGCCCGCCGCGTCCGCAAGGCCGCCCCGGGTTCTCGAATTACGGACCGATCGCCGTCGATGTCGTCGCTCCGTCGATCGTTTTCTCGTCGAGTGTTGCAAGCGTCACGGACGCGAACGACAACCCTGGAATCGATGCCGGCGACGTAATCAGCTTTACGTCCTCGGGGACGTCGTTCTCGTGCCCGATAGTCGCCGGCGAGGCCGGGCTCATTCTTTCGCGAGACCGGGACCTCAATGGCGGCCAACGCACTCTGTCGAATGCCGAAGTCGTCGGGATCGTCGAGGGTCACACCCAGAACCTGCCAGACGATCCGCAGGATTCGCCGAACGGTGGCGAGACCTGGGACAACAAGGGCCGCGTCGACGTACGCGGCGCCGTTGAGAGCGTGACGGGTTCCGGCGGCGGCGATCGCTCCGTCAAGCTCACCTGGCAGGCTCCCGACGGTGGCGCCGGTGCGGCTCCGCGCAGTCTCGCGGTCGAGGATCTGGGCGCCCCCAAGGCGCTGGCGATCAACGAGACCGAGCCGAACAATTCGCGTGAGTCCGCCCAGGCCATCCCGGCTCCCGAGACCGTTAACGGCTCGATCGCGACGAATGACGACGGGCAGGTCGTGATCGTCTACGAAGCGGATCCGGATGACGTCGTCGAGGATCTGTACAAGCTGACGCTCGAGACCGAACGGAGCCTGAACATCCGGCTCACCCCGAACGGAGACTCGGATCTGGACCTCGCGTTACTCACGGACATCGACGGCGACGGAGAGTACACGTTCGAGCAGGAATATCTGCGGGCCAATCCCGCAACCGGTCCTCAGCAATCCGAAGGATTCACGAACCTGGTGCTGCCGGCAGGCACCTACTTCATCGCCTGCTCCATCTACGATGCCATTCCTCGCGTGCAGTCTGACACCTACACGCTCGCCGTGACGAACGGCGCCCCAATCGTGCAGGGCTATCGCATCTACCGGCAGACGACGCAGAACGTGGCGATCTCGATAGAGAACCGCGTTGCGCAGGTGAGCGGCGTCCAGCTCACCTTCACGGACACGACGGCGCCGGATGGCGACCTTTATTACGTCGTCACGGCCGTCTACTCTACCGGGGAGAGCGGTCCGTCCAACGAGGCCGGCACCGCCGATCCGGATCCGAACGCTCCGGTCGTCCTGAACCCGGTCTACAAAAAGGGCAAGCTCCAACTCACGGCCGAAGGCTCGAAGATCGTTGCGGGGAGCGTGCTTCTCGTCAACAACACGGAGTCGTTCGGCCTTGTGCCGGCAAAGGCCGGCACGCGATGGGTGGTCAAGAAGAACACGCGCAGCACGCCGGGCAGTCTGAAGATCGGCGAAGCTCTGCCGTTCGGTCAGGACGTTACGCTCACAGTCGTTACGCCCACGGGTCTCAGGTCGGCGCCAGTCACGTTCCGCCGGTAATCGCCGGTTTTTTTATCCAGGTTCGTTGCAACCCGCTGCGACGAGCGCTTCATCGAAGGCGGTTTCCAGTTCATTCATAGGGTCGAGCGGCGCGCCACGCGTCAGGTCTCGAAAGGAGTTTTATCGTATGCGTTCCTCAATGACCGTCTTCGCCCTGGCCGCTCTACTCGCCACTGGCGTCATCACGCCGCTGCATTCGGCCGTCGCCGATTCCGACGTTCCGCGCGCCAGGCTCGAGGCGCTTCCACATGCCAACCGTCACGTACTCGTAAAGTCAGGCCACGAGGTCGGCTGCCGTCACGCAACGGCGGAAGAAGCCGCTCTGCTCCTGGCTCCGGAGAAGTTCGGCGAGCCACTGCACTTCATCAAGACCGATCGCGCGGACAAGACGGCCGGAGCCGGCGGCCTGACGATCATGTTGAGGGCAACGAACCAACTCGAGCGCAACCAGGAAGCGAAGGCCGCATTCCTCGTTGCCGCCGCGCGCTGGGAATCTCTCATCGCAAACCCGATCACGATCGTCATCGACGTGGACTTCGGGACGAAATTCTTCGGACAGCAGTATCCGAATGGAGTGCTCGGAAGCACCAGCTCGCAGGACATCGGCGGGGATGACTCCTATTCGGAAGTTCGAGACGGACTTGTGGGCGACGCGTCGAACGACCGCGAGAGGGCCATTTACCCGCTTCTTCCCGCAACGTCGGTTCCGACCGATCGCGGAACTTCGGACTTCGTCTACGGCCCCTCGGCGAATTTCCGCGCGCTGGGTCTGCTCAATCCGGTCGCAAATCCCGCGACGGAGGGCAATCTCGGCGATCCACCAGCGATAGGCTTCAACTCCGCATTCGCTTTCGACTTCAACCCCAACAACGGTATATCGGCGAATGCTTCGGACTTCGACGCGGTCGTGATGCACGAGATCGGTCACGCCCTGGGCTTCGTGTCCAACACGGGGCTCGTCGAGCTGGATTCGTCGATCCCGAACGTCGTCTCCGTGCTGGACCTCTTTCGCTTCCGGCCGGGCGTGGACGGCACCAGTTTCCAGTCGTCGCAGCGCATCATGATGTCCGGCGGATCCCACGTGTACTTCGCTGGCGGCGCGACGCAGGCGCTGTCGACCGGGCGCCCGGACGGATCGGGCGGCGACTTCAACCAGGCAAGCCACTGGAAAGACGACGCGCTTTCGGGGCTGTTCATCGGCCTGATGGATCCCACCTTGCCCGACGGCGTTCGCGAAGAGCTTACGGCCGCCGATCTCGAGGCATTCAGCAGCATCGGCTACAGGCTGACGACCGAGTTGCCGATTTCGGTCGTTCAGTCCGCAGGCAGCCTCCGCGGTGACGTCCTGACGCTCATCGGGCAGGTGTCGACGACCGACGGAGCGGGACCGGTCACCAAGGCCGACGTGGCGTTGCTCGATACGAACGGTGCAACGCTTCAGACGTTGCCAACGGTCGCCATCGCGACCGACGGTGCTGGATTTTTCGAGTTCACGGTGGCCGGTCTCGCGGCCGTGCCGGCGGCGATCCGAGCGTCCCTTACGCTTTCGGACGACGAAGGAAACCGCAGCGCCGCGCGCGTGATCGGATTCGGCGGCGCCGAATCCGGCGCTCCCAACATCGCGACCGCCAAGATGAAGGGCACGAAGCTCAAGCTCACCGGCTCGCTCTTCAGTATGTCGATGGGCGTCGAGGTGAACGGCACGCTCGTACCTCTTCCGCCCGGCAGCAAGGTGAAAGCGCCCGGCTCGAAGGCCACGATTCAGACGGCAGGGCTCACTCTGCGGACCGGCGCGAACCGCATCCGGCTCGTGTCGGCCGAGGGTCTGCAATCGAACATTCTCATACTCACCAGATAGCCGTCCGAACCGGCAAGGAGGTATTGCCATGATTGATCGGATTCGTCGATTCGCCGCCTTCACGACGGCCGCACTGCTTCTGGTGCCGCTTGCCGGCACCGCCTCGGGCGTTCACGCACAGGATCGCCAGACCGAGCCCGCGGCTGTCGAGGAGTTTCCGGTTCCTTTCGAGCTCAACCGCGGGCAGGTCTTCACGATGGAGAACGGCGTGCGCACCTGCCGCACGGCCGGTCACGAAGAGACGCTCGCCATGAAGCGGCGGACGCCGGGTGAGGAACTGAAAGTCATCAACGAGGCGTCGATCTCGAAAGTGCGGAGGGGTGGATCGCCCGGGTTCACGATAGTCCTCCGGGGTACGGCGCAACTGGATGGGTTCCCGCTTGCGAAGTCGGCACTGATCCGCGCCGCGGAAACGTGGATGGCCCTGATCCGGACGCCGGCAACCGTTTACATCGACGTCGATTTCGGCCCGACGAGGTTCGGCGATCCTTATCCGTCCGGCGTTCTTGGCAGCACGGATTCGAACTTTCCCGACACGGCCAGCACCTGGTCCGCGATGCGCGCGAGACTGCTTACCAAGTCGAACAGCCAGGCCGAGACAGATCTGCTCAACCTGATGCCGGCCGCCGCGGGCATTCCCACGACCGAGGGTACTGCGACTCTCGTGTACATTTCCGAGATCCCGCGCCGCGCGCTAGAGATAATCGGATCGACGGCGCCCGCACCCTCTTGCGACGAGGGAGAAGGCTGCGTCTCGTCCGTTGGCTTCAACTCGGCGTTTCCGTACGACTTCGATCCGCTCAACGGCGTTGACTCGAACAAGCAGGACTTCAACGCGACGGCGCTGCACGAGTTCGGCCACGCCCTGGGCTTCGTGTCGCACGCTGGCTTCAAGGAGCTCGTTCCGTCTAATCCGGTGGTGCTGACGACATGGGACCTCTTCCGATTCCGCACCGGAATCGGGACTGGCACGTTTGCGACGGCCCAGCGTGTGACGTCGTCGGGCGGCGAGCAGGTCCAGTTCACCGGCGGATCCACGACCCGGCTGTCGACGGGGCGGCCCGACGGATCGGGCGGCGACAACAACCAGGCCAGCCACTGGAAGGACAACGTCCTGAACGGGGGCAGCTACCTCGGCATCATGGATCCGACCGGTGCGGACGGCGACCGCGACGAACTTCGCCAGGTCGATCTCGACACGTTGGACTTCATCGGCTACGACGTGAAGGACATCATCACGGTCGACTCGGTCACGGCCGCCACTGCCGGAACGACCCTGAACGTGAACGTTGCAATAACGTCGGCGAACCGGCGGATCGCTTCCGTGCGAGCGACGCTGCTCGACTCGGCCAGTCAACCGCTGGGCTCGCCGATCGAAACGGCGGTCAACTCGAGTGGCGAAGTGAGCGGAGACGTGGACATTCCGATCACCATCGGCAGCGTGCCGACGGTAACCAAGGTCTCGGTCACCGCAACGGACGGCGACGGCATCGTGAGCGCGCCGACGGTCCTCGACTTCAGCGTCGCGGAACCCGGCGGCGGCAACATTACCTCCGTCAAGCACAACGGAAAGAAGCTGACGATCACGGGAACGGGCTTTACCGGAACGCTCGCGCTCGAGGTGAATGGCGTGATCGTCGCGCCGCCAATCGCGATCAAGATCAAGTCCGGGGGCGCCAAGCTCAACATCAAGGGCAACAACGCGACGCTAGGGCTCGTGACGGGGACGAACCGCATCCGCGTTTCGTCCAACGGGGCGTTCTCGAACCTCTTTTTCCTGAATCGATAAAGTCGACGGACTCACACGGCTGAACACGGATCCGCGCCGATCCGTGTTCAGCCGCTGCTGCCGATGGTATTCCGTTTCCTCATCGTCGGACTGCTCGCCGCGACGTGCTGCGCCGCTTCGGCGGCCGAGCGGGTGCGCGTTACGGTGTTGGTGGAGGCGCGAGAGGCGGATGCCGCGAAGCGCGTGATCGATTCGTCCGACGTCGTCCTGGCTGGACCGGGGCAGGTCGGACGCTTCTCGGCGGTCCGGATCGAGACGACCCCCGGCCGCGTCGACGAGCTCAGCGCCGATCCGTCCGTCCGCGTCTGGCCGTGGGAGCCGCCACGGCCCCACGACGAGCGATCGGGACAGTTGATCGCCGGCGCAATCGACGACGACGGCCAGCCGGCCGGACCTGGCTACGTGGCGTTCCTTGCCGCGCACGGCCTCGATGGACCGCTCGAGACGCTTGTTGACGTCACGGACTCGGGCTTCGACCGGGGATCGGCCTCCGATGTGCCGTTCGAGCTTCAGGACGGCGGTGGAGCGTCGCGCGTCGCCTACGCGCGCGACTTCACGTTCGACGACGATCCGCACGACCTGTCCGGTCACGGCACTCTGAACGTCTCGATAGTCGCGGGTCGCGCCGCGGGAGAGGCCGACGGCGGCGGCTACGACTACGGCCTGGGCATCGCACCCGGCGCCCGCGCCGGCTCGTCGCGGATCTTCCGCAACAACGGTGCATTCGGACTCCAGGCCTTCTACTGGACGGTGACCGCGCCCGCCTGGCGCGACGGGGCGCGAGTGACGTCGAATTCGTGGGGATCGCCGGCAAACGTCTACACACCGGACGCAACCGAGTACGACGCGATAGTCCGCGACGCCGATCCCGGCATGCCGGGAAACCAGGAGATGGTCGTCGTCTTCTCGGCCGGCAACCTCGGCCGCGGCGGGCGGATCGAGACGCCGGCCACGGCAAAGAACGTCATCACGGTTGGCGCGGCCGAGGGAGTGCGCGGGGGGACCGACGGCTGCGGGGCCGGCCCGGCGCTCGCCGACAGCGTCCTCGACATCGCCAGCTTTTCGGCTGGCGGACCGGTCGACGACGGCCGGATCAAGCCCGACCTGGTAGCGCCCGGCACTCACATCGCCGGCACGAAAAGCCGAGCGGACGGTTACCGGGGCGACGGGGTCTGCATCGACGGCTTCCCTGGCGACAAGGAACGCTTCACGTGGTCGTCGGGAACAAGCCACGCTGCGCCAGCGGTAGCGGGCGCAGCGGCGCTCCTCATCGAGCACCTCACGCGGTCGCGCGGACTCGCGCCATCGCCCGCGCTCGTAAAGGCGTGGCTCTGCAACACCACGCGCTACCTGACCGGGGTCTCCGCGAACGACGATCTGCCGTCACCGCGGCAGGGTTGGGGCCTCGTCGACCTCGGCCGGGCCCTCGGCGATGCGCCGCGCTTCGTGGTCGACCAGACGGTCCGCTTCGAGTCGAGCGGACAGTCGAGCGTCCACACGCTCGTCCCCGTCGATCTGGATTCGCCCGTGCGGGTCACTCTGGTGTGGACGGACGCGCCCGGCGCACCGGGGACGGCTCCGCTCGAGAATGACCTGGATCTGGAGGTCGAGGCCGCGGGTCAGATGTTCCGTGGAAATCGTTTTTCGCGCGACTTGTCGCTCGCCGGCGGAATCGCCGACACACGCAACACGATCGAGAGCGTCTGGCTGCCCGCCGGTGTCGGGCCGCTTCGTGTGCGCGTGCGCGCGACGCGCATCGCCGGCGACGGCGTGCCGGGTGCGGGAGCGCCGGCGGACCAGGACTACGCGCTCGTCGTCTCGAACGTCGAAGAGCGCAACGTGCCCCTGCTGCGTGTCTCTGAAGTGACGATCGATTCCGCGAGCCCGGGTGGTGAAGGCACCGTGCGGCTTTCGTTCACCAATTCGGGAAATGCGTCTGCGCCGTCCGGGACGGTTGCGCTGGCAGGCGGACCGGGTGTGACGGTCCTCGACGGTGCGGAGGCGATTCCCGCACTTGCGCCGGAATCGACTGCGTCGCTCGCGAGGGGCTTCCGGATTCGCGTCGATGCGTCGGTGCCGTGCGGCGCGCCGCTCGGGCTCGTCGCGCGGGTCGGTGGCCTGACTATCCCAGTATCGGCCCAGGCAGGGCCGCTCGCGGAGTCGACACTCTTCGAAGACGACGTCGAGGGTGCGCCAATGTGGACGTTCGGAACCGACAACCGCGGCGCGACCTGGAACGTCGTCACGACGCGCGCCCGATCCGGCGAGAAATGCTGGTTTGTTCCTGGTTCGGCGGTCAGCGGAGACGGTTACATCGTCTCCACGCCGATCGCGATCCCGCCGGAGGCGGTGAGCGCTAGCTTCGAGTTCTGGCACACCTACGAGTTCGAGCGCGGTTTCGACGGCGGCATCGTCGAAGTATCGGACGGCGGGCCGTTCGTCGACGCGGGTGCGCTCGCACGGGCCGGCGCCTACCCCGCGAATGTCTTTGCTCTTTACGGAAACACCCTTGGCACCCGGCCCGCGTGGACGGGCGGACGGCTCGGGGACTTCACTCGTGTCGAGGTGGACTTGACGCCCTTTGCAGGCCGTACGATCAGACTGCGGCTGCGTGCTGGCGCCGACGCGCGAACGGGGGGGCCGGGATGGTACGTCGACGACCTCCGCGTTTCGGCGACGATGCCGCAATGTGCCTCGGGCGGCACGCCACCGGCCGTTTTGTCGGCGAGTTACAGGAACGGAAAGCTCAAGGTGAAGGCCGCTGGTGTCGACGCATTCGCCGTCATCGCGATCAACGGCCGGAGCGTGCTGCTGCCTGCTCGTTATTCGCAGGCCAAGGGGGTTCTGAAGGTGAAGGGCGACACTGAGCAACTGAACTTGAGGACAGGGCTCAACGTCGTGACGGTCTCCGGTGCAGGCAGAACCTCGCGTGCGTTCGGCTTCGTGAACTGACCCGTCGCGCAGGAGCCCGGATAGCCGTGAAATTTCCGGCAGCCCTCAGGCAAACATGTCGGGCCGAGTCGAATCGTATGCCCCGCGCGTCCATTGACGCACGATGATTGACGTTTGTTCTTCGCTACGGGAGTTTGCGTTTTGAAGCGTCCGGCAAATCGATAACAGCCGGACTGCACGGCGTGGAATGGCTCGCGGGAACCGTCGGAGATACGACGCACCGCGGGTTCGGGGAAGGAATGGCCGTCTGGCCCTTCACCCTACCTGTTTCGTTTCGAGGAGAATGCAACGTTGACCAAGAATGTGTTTCTGAAGGCCGCCGGTGGTTTCGCGCTGGCGGGTCTCGTCGTGACTGCAATCGGATGCGGTTCGCCCGCGCCCACAACTAATGCGACGAACGCGAACGCGCCAGCCAAGCCGGCCGCGACGAATGCGGCGGCTCCGGTGACGGCTCCGACTGCGAATGCGAACACGAACGCTCCGGCCGCAACGAACGCGGCCGCGCCCGCGGCGACGAATGCGGCCAAGCCGGCTGCCACACCTGCGACGAAGCCGTAGCCGCCTCGCGCGTGACGATGCGCCCGCCGAACCTCGGGGTCCGGCGGGCGCTTTTCAGTTCGCCGCCGCACGTGTCATTGTGCCGGCGACGAGGGATTCGCGCCTTGTGTGCGAAGCCCGGAAAGCGCAGGAGGAGAACCGATGTTTTCACTCATCTCGTGGGCGGTTTTTGGACTAATCGTTGGATTCATTGCCCGATTCCTGACTCCGGGCGCGGATCCGAAAGGATGCTGGGTCACAATTGCTATCGGTATCGCTGGATCCTTCGTGGGCGGAATGCTCTCGATGATCCTGAGAGGACGCGGCGTGACCGGTTTCGACCTGCACCCTGCGGGATTCATCATGTCGATAATCGGCGCGGTCGTGCTGCTGCTGCTCTACCGGATGTTGACGAAGCGGTAAGCGCGGGAGATGCGCATCGGGACGCAAGGCCTGCCCGTCAGGTCTGCGTCCCCAGGCGGCCGGCTTCCGATTCGGTCGAGTCGTCGAAGCGTTCCATCCAGCGCGTTGGACGGACGAGCGGCGTGAATCCGTACCTGGCATAGAGTCCGTGCGCGTCGAGAGTCGCAAGAAGGAACCGGCGCAGCCCCGCCAGATCCGGATACGCGAGAATCGCCTCGACCAACCGTCTGCCAAGTCCGTTCCCGCGGTCCGCCGGGTCCACGATCACGTCGCAGATCCACGCGAAAGTAGCGCGATCCGTCACGACGCGCGCAAAGCCCGCTGGCCGGTCCCCCTCCCACGCCGAGAAGCACAGCGAGTTCGCGATCGACCGCTCGATGACTTCGCGGGGGCGATTCAGGGCCCAGTACGACGAGCCTAGCCACCGCGCGACGGCATCCAGATCGACGCGCGACGGCTCGGTCGTGATCTCGTAACGTTCTGCGTCAGGAGCGCCCGGCCGGCCCGTCACTTCGAACGGGCCGCCCGCTTCGGAGCCGGTTTAGCAGCGGCCTTGCGTGCCGGCGGCTTCGCCGCTGCTCTCTTCGCAACAGGCTTGGCCGCGGCTTTCTTCGCGGCTGGCTTCGCGGCGGCCTTTTTCGCCGCTGGCTTCTTCGCCGCTGGCTTCGCTCCAGGTGCCGGAGTGTTCGACTCGAGCGCGTTTACGCGAGCCACGAGTTTCGCCAGATCGGTTCCCGTCGGCAACCCGAGGCCGTGAAGGACCGCCGCCAGGCGCTCGTCGATCAGGCTGTCGAGCTTGGCCCGAAGCTCACGCTCCTTTGCGAGCGCCTCGCCGGCGCCATCCGTGAGCTGCTTCTGCCCGGCTGACACCGCTTTGCCGAGTGCCGCGGCGGCGTGCGTCGGGTGAACCAGAAAATCGAGCAGCATCGACGACGTCTCTTTCGTGCGCTCGACCGCTTCGCGGGCGACCCGCTCGGCGCGAGCCGCGATCTTGCCGGCCTGCCGGGCAGCCTTCTGGAGTTCTTCTTTCCGGCCTTCGGTCTTCTTTCGCGATTTCGCCATGGTGTGGTCCTTTTAGTGCCAGTGATTGAGACACACCCCCTCGCTGTCGCTCGGGGTACTGATGGTGTGGTCCTTTGCGCAGGTCGCTCGCCAAGACCGGGGGAGCCCGGTCAGGCTTTCGGTTTCGCCAGGTGTGCCGCGATGAGCTTCTTCACCTCTTCGAATATTTCGTTCGGGATCGGCACCGATAGATCGTACTGCTCGATACGCCAGACCCTTCTCTCGAGCACCATCACGCCGCTTCCGCGGCTCGGCCCGAGATTCGGCGTCGAGAGGTCCTCCTCGAACCACGCGATCGATGCCGCCGGCCCGAGGCCGATCGATCGGCGCACGGACGTGAAGCTCCACGCCTTTCCCCTGGCGAAGAACGGGTGCGCGTAGGCCTGGAACTCCTCCTTCGTCCACCGCTCCTTCGCGTCGGTGCCCATGAAAACCGACGTCGACGTCATGTGGCCGAAGTACCGCTTCTCGTCGGCTGCCGCGGCCGCGGCGTGCCAGTCGTCGAGCACCGCGTTGATTCGCTCGCGCGCCCGATAGTCCTTCGCGTTCGCACTGGTCTGGGCAGTGGCGGTGGCGGTGGCGGCAATAGTCGCGGCGCCAGCGGCGATGCCGAGCCCGAGCATCGTTCGTCGCGTAGTCATCGTGGGGTCCTCACTTCGGGTGAAATTTCGACGGCAGGTTCTCGCGCCCCCAGCGCAGCGTCCGAGCCATCCATTCGAGTTCGTCCAGGAAATCGCCGGCCCTTCTTTCATACGCCGCATCGAGCAGCCCGCCCTCCGCGTCGAACTTCGACGCCACGAGCGGGAAATTCAAGTCCGAAAACGTCACGGCGAGCCCAAGCTCGCGGACGACAGGCACCAGCGATTCGACGACGCGCGTCCCGCCCCAGGGACCGGACGAGACGCCAACGAGCGCGACTGCCTTGTGCACGTACTCGCGCAGCAGTATGTCGAGAACGCTCTTCAACGCGCCCGGATAGCCGTGGTTGTACTCCGGCGCCACTATGACGAGCCCGTCAGCCCGAATGATGGCGTCGCGCCATTCCGGAAACTGGTCCTTCGTTTCGGTGCCGTAATGATCGCGTGGCAGGTCGAAATGACGAGGGTCGAAAAGCCGGGTCTCGAAGCCGTCGCGTTCGGCAATCTTGCCGGCGAGCCAACGCGCGACGAGTTCGCTCTGACGTTCCTTTCGCGTCGTGCCGACCAGCACGGGAATGAAAAGTGATTCGGTCAAAGGTCCCTCCGGCGACAGGAAGTCGAGAACAGGAGCTACGGGTCAACCTCTATTCCATCTGGCTCTTCGTACCTCGGCATATCGCCCGGATCGTACGGGGGAGGCATCCCCATCCCGGGCTCGCCGAACATCATCTCTCCGCCGAAAAGCGACGGCAGTACTTCCGAAAACATGATCGCGAAGACCTTGGGCTGGCCGTCGTACTTCACCATCATGAAACGCGGATAAGTCCCGGCCGTATCCTGCTCGGCTCCCTGAATCCGGACTCGAAACGAATAAATCGTGTAGTTCACCTGCTCTTCGGTCCAGAGCGGCAGCACCCCGGTCTTGCGTTCCGCGCCAAGCGAAACGAACTCCGCACGCTTGAAATCGAGCAGATTCTCGCCGCCCTTCACTGCGCGGTCGAATTCCCCGTGCATGAAGTCCATCTCTTCGGCGCGGATCAAGGCGCTGCCCATCGTGTGCCCGCCGGTCAGCGGATTCGCGCTCTTGTCAGGCTTCATGATGAAGTCGGAATGCGTGGCGACATGCTCGGTGAACGCCTTCCAGTTGTTCGTACGGATCGCGTCGAATGCGGCGCGGGCGACCTTCTCTTCAGGCGGCGTCTGGTCGAGCAACTGGCAGCCGGCGATCGCTGCGGCGGCCACGACCACCGAGACGGCTCGGGTAAATCGATTCGAGGGCTTCATCCTGTGGTCCTCCCTTCTGGCAGGACGCGGGGGCGGAGCGGACGGCGTGCGTCAGGCTGACGGTACGCAGCGGATTTCCGCTTCGCCGTTGGCGTCGAGTGCCCGTTCGAGCAGCGAGAGAAGCTCTTCTCGCGCTCCGGCGGCGGCGAGCATGTCGATTGTTTCCCGGTTTATGTAGTAGTTGTCGTCCGTCTCCGATTCCTCCTCCAGCTGGTCGGCCAGAATCTGAAACTGATCGTCCGCGATCTCGCCGAGCAGGGAGCCGGAACCGTTATCGAGGATGGTGTACATGAGGTTGCTCCGTCTGATGGAATCGGGCGATTGGCTGCGCCGCCGATTGTAGCCGAAAGCGTCGTTGGCGTCCTTATCCCATCTTCGGCTTCGGCGTCCATGGTTGCCCGTTTCACCGCGCCTGTGGTTCGATACTCCGCTTTCGATCAGGATTTCCGGCATTTGCCACGGGTTTCGGAGGTTCCCCACATGCGTTTTGCCCGCTCGGTCGCGACGCTTGCCGTCGCTTCACTCATCGCTCCATTCGCCCTCTCGGCTCGCGCTGCGTCGGGTCCGCCGAGTCCGGCCGAGCCCATCGCGGCCGCAATCACGGCCGCCAGCCTGCGGGCGCACGTGCAGATGCTCGCTTCCGAGGCGATGCAGGGCCGCGAGGCCGCAAGCCGCGAACTCGAGATCGCCGGCGACTATGCCGCCTCTGTTCTTGCGCTTGCCGGCGCCGAACCGGCCGGTGACGAGACGGGACCGGCCGACAAGCGGACACCGGGCTATTTTCAGAACTTCGAGATCAACGAATTGACGCCGGTCTCTCAGGCGCTGTCGCTCGAGTCGCGCGCGGGCGACACCGTTCGCAGGTCGACATTCGAACCGAAGGTTGACTTCACCACGACCGGCACCTCGTCGTCCTCGATCACGGCTCCACTTGTTTTCGTCGGATATGGCTACACGGTGAAGGATGCAGGATGGGACGACTACGCCGGCATCGACGTGAAGGGCAAGATTGCGGTTGCCATAGACGGCGGTCCCGGCAAGGGCAACGATGCTTCGTGGTTCTGGAAGCCCGAGAACCGGCGGCGCTACTTCGGCCGTTTCGGATCGATATACAAGGCGATGGCCGCAGAGAAGGCCGGCGCCGTCGCCCTCGTCGTCATCGACGCCCCGAACAGCGACAACCCGCCGCTCACGCGTGACATGGCCGTGAACCGGCCGTCGCGCGAGGAACAGTTCGCAAAAGGGGTCCGCAACCTGCCTCCGCGGCGCGAAATGGTTCTCGCGAACGAACCGGCCGGCAGTTCGATCCACGGCGGCTTTTCGGGAGTCTCTACGGTGCGCGTCACCGAACGCGTCGCGCAGTCGATCTTCGATGGCACCGGTCAGACGACCGCCGGCCTGCAGAAGTCAATCGACGCCGCAATGAAGCCCGGCCCGATGGCGCTGTCCGGACGGTCGATGACGATCGACGTGCGCGTGGATTCGAAAGTGCTCACGACGCGAAACGTCCTGGCGAAGGTACCGGGCAGCGATCCCAGGCTGGCCGGAGAGGTCGTCGTCATCGGCGCGCATTACGACCACGAAGGCGCTCGCGGCGGATACGTCTGGGCCGGCGCCGACGACAACGCATCCGGCACGGCGGCCGTGCTCGAACTGGCGCGGTCGTTCGCGCAGTCGAAGGTCCGGCCGGCTCGCACGGTGGTGTTCGCGTTGTGGGCTGCCGAAGAGAAGGGACTTCTCGGATCGAAGCACTACGTCGACCATCCGGTGTTTCCGCTCGACAAGACCGTCGCTTACATCAACCTCGACATGATCGGCCGCGACGGCGATCCAGGCGCCGGGGGCGATCCGCACGCGGCCGTGGGAGGCCCGGTCGAGCGGAAGCTGGATCTTTCGGGCAGGAAGATAGATCCTGCGAACTGGATGTCGGTCGAAGGATCGGACGCCTACCCGTCGCTCGGAACCATCACGAAGGCGGCAGCGCAACAGATCGGCCTCGAGGTCACGTACAAGGCCGCCGAGATCCGGTTCGCCGCAAGCGACCACCTCTACTTCGCACGCTCGGGCGTTCCGATCGTCTCGTACTTCGACGGAGGCCACGAGGATTACCATCAGCCCTCGGACACACCCGAGAAAATCAACTATCCGAAGATGGAGAAGGTCGCCCGCGTCTGCGCCTGGACGCTCTGGGAGCTCGCTTCCGCGCCGTCCCGTCCCGAGAAGGTCACGCCCGTGCCGGCGGCGGCAGCGGCGCGGCCCGGCACGGGCCTGCCGTACCTTATGGGCGATGACGGCGGGGCCGTGTCCGAACCGCAGCACGGCGGACCTCCCGCGGCTCTGCCAGCTCCGAAGCCGAAGGGCGCCGACCTGACGATGCCCGGCGAGAAGCACTTCCGGAACGTGCGGCAGTTGACTTTTGGCGGCGAGAACGCCGAGGCCTACTTTTCGTTCGACAACAGGTGGCTTTCGTTCCAGACGACCCGCGACGCCATCGAGTGCGACCAGATCTTCGTGATGGGGACCGACGGTTCGAAGTTGCGCCGTGTGAGCACTGGCAAGGGCCGCACGACGTGCGCGTACTATCTTCCCGGCGGCAGGAAGGTGCTTTACGCATCGACGCACCTCGGGGGCGACGCGTGCCCGCCGAAGCCGGATTTTTCGAAGGGGTACGTGTGGGCGCTCTATCCCGAGTACGACATCTTCGTGACGGACCTGAAGACCGGGCAGCTCGAGCGGCTGACGTCGACGCCCGGATACGACGCCGAGGCGACAATCTCGCCCGACGGCAAGCGGATCGTCTTCACGTCGGTGCGCGACGGCGACCTCGACCTCTACTCGATGAACCTGGACGGAACGGACGTGAAGCGGCTGACGGACGAGCCGGGCTACGACGGCGGCGCGTTCTACTCGGCCGATTCGAAGTGGATCGTCTATCGCGCAAGCCGTCCGGCGGCGGGCGAGGCGATGGACCGCTACAAACAGCTCCTCTCGCAGGGGCTGATCGAGCCACGCGCGCTCGAGATCTGGGTGATGCGGGCAGACGGCACGGGCAAGCGCCAGGTCACGTCGAACGGTAAGGCCAATTTCGCGCCGTTCTTCCACCCCGACGGCAAGCGGATCGTCTTCGCGTCGAACATGGACGATCCGAAGGGCCGGAATTTCGACATCTACATCATCAACGTGGACGGAAGCGGCCAGGAGAGGGTCACGATGAACGAGACCTTCGACGGTTTCCCGATGTTCTCCAGGAACGGCAAACGGATCGTATTCTCGTCGAACCGGAATGCGTCGAAAACAGGAGAGACGAACGTGTTCATTGCCGACTGGGTCCGATGAGGAGAAAGATCCGCGGATGAACACTGATCGATGCGCGCGATTCCGAGCTGCGTGTACTGTGTTCATCCGTGGACTGTCTTGTCCCTCCGGTTGACAGATTTTCGGCATGGCCGCTATCATCGGCGGTCGTTGCCGGAGGCGGCAGCGTGATCCTGAGTAGCTCAATGGCAGAGCATTCGGCTGTTAACCGAAGGGTTGTAGGTTCGAGTCCTACCTCAGGAGCTTTCGATCCGGTGAAGGGCACGGGGCAGATGCTTCGTGCCCTTCGTCGCGTCGGACGGATCCGGTCCGGATTCGGCGGCGAGCGGACCACGGCGCCGATACCGAGCCAATCGACGAGCGAGTGCCTATGACCCCGGCGGACTCACGCAATTTCTGGGAGCGGAACGCGACGCGCTACGATGCGTCGACGCGCTGGGTGGCAAAGCCTCTGCCGCGGATGGTCGCGCTCGTCGGCGAGGCCGTCGCGGGACTCGACGAGGTTCTCGAGGCCGCGGCCGGAACGGGTATCGTCACGGCCGCGATCGCCCGGTCGGCAAGAGCGGTCGTGGCGACGGACTACGCGGCCGCAATGGTCGAGGTACTTGTAGAGAAGGCCCGCGAGGCCGGGATATCGAATGTGACGTTCGAGCAGGCCGACATCGAGAACCTGCCGTTCGACGCCGGCCGCTTCGACGCCGCGGTGGCGGCAAACGTGCTGCACCTGGTTCCGGACGTCCCGAGGGCGATCGCGTCGCTTGCGCGTGTCGTAAAGCCGGGTGGGAAGATCGTCGTGCCGACGTTTCTGCACGACGAAACGCTGCTTGCCGGAGTGGTATCTCGGTTGCTCGCTCTGACGGGCTTTCCGGGGCGGCGGAGGTTCAAATCACGCAGCCTGCGCGAAGCGGTCGAATCGGCCGGCCTGCGACTGGACCGCTTCGAAGTGATCCCCGGCCCGATTCCCATCGGGTATGTGGAAGGCCGTGTAACTGGCGGTTCCACTTCGACTGACGGTTGATGCGGGCGGACACGTTCGCCAGTTCGAACGGCAATCCGTTCGCCCGGCTCCAGGCTCCGATCGTTCTGCAAGAGGTGATCGAGTGAAAGCAGTCGCCCTGATCCTGGCGTGCATTGCCGCGTCTACGTTCGTTGCCCGCGCGCAGGCGAGGCCGGCGACTCCGGACTTCGATGCGCTTGCGAGGGAGGCGACCCAGTTGCTTCAGGAGTACATCCGCGTCGACACGACGAATCCGCCAGGCAACGAACGCCTGGCCGCCGAGTTCTTCAGGAAGGTCTTCGACCGCGAGGGGATTCCCTGCGAAGTCCTCGATATGGGGAAGAACCGGGCGAACGTCGTCGCCTACGTGTCCGGATCGGGCAGGAAGCGCCCACTCGTCCTATTGAACCATCTGGACGTCGTACCGGCCGATGCAGGACGTTGGACCGTCCCGCCGCTTGCGGGCGAAATGCGCGACGGTTACGTCTACGGCCGTGGTGCGACGGACATGAAGGGCACGGCGATCGCTCATTGCGTCACGATGCTCGCACTGAAGCGCTCCGGCGCGAGGCTCGACCGAGACGTAATTTTCCTCGGCACGGCCGACGAAGAGGAAGGGGTGGAGGCGAACGGAGCGGAGTGGATGGTGAAGAATCGGCTCGACGCTTTACGGAACGCCGAGTTCATCCTCACCGAGGGTGCGTACATCGACGCCGGCGCGTCGGGGAAAGCGAAGGCATGGAACGTCGACGTGACCGAAAAGTCGATCCTGTGGCTGAAGGTCACCGCCACGGGACGCGCGGGCCACGGTTCGATTCCGGAACCGAACGGCGCCGTTGCGAAGCTCGTGCGCGCGATGAACCGCCTCGTCGCGTTCGAGCCCGAGGCGCGGCTGATTCCCTCGGTGGAAAAGTATTTCGAAGCGATCGCCGCGACGGCCACGCAGCCGCTTGCCGCCGACTTGCGCGACCCGCGCGCGGCGCTTGCGGACCCGTTGAGGCGCTCGCGTCTGCTTGCCGATCCATTCCGGTCGGCAGCGCTGCGGGCGACGGTGTCGGTGACCGGACTGCGGGGCAGCGACAAGGTGAACGTCATTCCCGGCGAGGCGTCGGCTCTCGTCGACTGCCGGCTGCTGCCGGGCGAAGATGCTGGGGCGTTTCTCGAGACTCTTAAGAGGGTCGCGGCGGAACCCGGCCTGAAGTGGGAGATCGTCGCGTCGAGCGTCGCAACGGAGTCGACCACCGACAGCGACCTGTTCCGGGCGATCGAGCGTGCGCGCGACCGCTTCGATCCGGGAGTGCCAGTGCTGACGCCGCCGCTCCTGTCGACGACCGACGCCACGACGTTTCGGCAGGCCGGCTTCGTGGTCTACGGGTTCGAGACCTGGCGAATCGGGCCGGACGACGACCGCAGCCACGGTGACGACGAACGGCTGTCGCTTGCGAACGTCAGGTTCGGAGTGGAGGCGACGCACTTCATCGTGTGGGCGGTGTGCGGCGCGAAGTGACGGCAGCCGCTGTTTCGGTAGTGCCGGTACTATTCCGCGACCGCGGAGCGGCCGATGTAATTGTTCCCCGCACGCCTGCGGCGTACCCCCCGGGATGAACCGGGCGTAGTGCAGGCGTCAGCGAATGGCCGTGTTTCGTTGCAGCCGCGGGTCGCGCGCGGCGAGTCCGCGACCGCGGAGCGGTCGATAGAATAGCCGCGGGTCGCGCGCGGCGAGTCCGCGACCGCGGAGCGGTCGATAGAATAGCCGCGGGTCGCGCGCGGCGAGTGCAACGAGCAAGCG
>JAJTWZ010000160.1 GCA_021463145.1 Blastocatellia bacterium
TGCTCGGCGAGGCCCGGTCCAAGTGCGAGCACATTGCCGGTGTCCCGTTGAAGCCGGCGGTCGCCGAACGCCTCCACCGCCTCTACCTGGCGAAGGGCGTGCACGCCACGACCGCGATCGAAGGCAACACACTTTCCGAGCATGACGCCGAGCTTCTGCTCGAAGGAAAGCTCGACGTGCCTCGGTCCAAGGAGTACCTGAAACGAGAGATGGAGAACATCGTAGGCGCGTGCGACGAGATCCTTGACGACTGCCTGGCAGGAAACGCCTTCGAACTCTCCGTGGACGAGATCTGTCATCTGAACGGCCAGGTCCTGGCCGGCCTCGACGTCGAGGACCATGTCGCTCCCGGAAAGCTGCGACAGGTCTCCGTTGGCGTCATGAACTATCGCGGCCCGGACTGGCAGGACGTTCCGGATCTCCTCGACCGAATGTGCCGGTGGCTTTCCGGACCAGAGTTTCAACGGGACGGGGAATGGGCGCTACCGGTTGCGCTATTGCGTGCCGTCGCTGCTCATCTGTATCTCGCCTGGATCCATCCGTTCGGGGACGGAAATGGCCGGACGGCGCGGCTCGTCGAGTACGCCCTGCTCGTGAGTGCGGGTGTTCCAAGCCCGGCCGGGCATCTTCTCAGCAATCACTACAATGACACGCGATCGGAGTACTATCGACAGCTCTCGTATGCGAGCCAGTCCGGCGGTGACGTCACACGTTTCGTTGCGTATGCGGTTCGGGGATTCGTCGACGGTCTGCACGCGCAGCTTGGCGTGATTCGCGACCAGCAACGGCTGCTCGCGTGGGCCGACTACGTGCGTGAGCGATTCACGGGCCGACCGTCCGAGACGACGAGACGCAGGCGGGAGCTCGTCGTCACGCTCGGACCGTTGGGAGTCGTTTCCAAAGACGAGATTCCGACGTTGACGAAGCGCCTCGGCGGCTTCTACCGGGCAAAATCCGACAAGACGCTGACGAGGGATCTGAACGAGGTGGTACGACTCGGACTCGTCGACCGCGAAGCGAACGGCTATCGCGCGCGTGTGGAATTGATCGACGCATTCCTGCCGTTTCGGGGCGGAATGATCGAGCCGCTGTAGGACGCCAGTCTGCGACCGCGGAGCGGTCGATGGAATAGCCGTGGGTCGCGCTTCGCGACCCGCGGAATGGTCAACAACAATTGAGCGCCGACCGCGGAGCGGTCGCATTTCTCGGGTGTGCGTCGACGACGACGATGCGACCGCCCCGCGGTCGGCGCGGTGGAGGCGGCGGTTCCGTGGGTCGCGCGTTGCGCGACCCACGGCTATTGCATCCGCGTTCGCATTCTCAGCGTCCAGTCGATCAAGGGCCTCGAGTTCGAGGCCGTGTTCATTCAGCCCGTCAAGCGCCGTCGCAGGGGTTCCTTCTCGGTCTTCGTGCCCGGCCTCTTCGCCTTCTTCGAGTTCTCGGCATCGGCGCCGCGCCTTGCCGCGCGTGACGAGGTCGCGGGATTCGCGGACGCCCGCACGCCGGGCCGAGTGCGACCGGCCCTGTGTTCGCGGACGTTGAGGGCTTTCCACGCGAGCATCGGATGATTGCGGATCCGGTCGGCCAGGTCATCGTCGACCTCGAGATGTTCGGGCTCGATAAGGCCGGCGTCGAGGATCCGATCGAGAAACTCCCGCTCGCCCGGCTCGATCGGCAGCACGGCCGAAAGTGCCGCACGCGTCTCGGCGACGAGCCCTGCGGCTCCACCCGACCGCAATGAATCGCGAAGCTCGCCGGCTCGGAGAACGGGGACGAGTGTTTCCACGATCTCTCGCTGATCGAACCCGACCGCATCGGGAGTCACCTGCCGCCAATCGACGCGGCTCATAGCGCCGTAGACGACGAAGGCAGTCCGCAATCGGCGGCCGTCGAGGCCGCCGACGGTGAGAAGCCGGTGCGCGTCGAACAGATCGCGCGCGGCCCGTCGCGACAGAAGCGCCGCAAGTTTTCCCGCTGCGAGTTCGTGCACGTCGAGCATCAAGACCCCCTCAGCGCGGTGGGGCCCGAGCGCGATCGAACTGCGGCGCTCGGGCGTCCAGAGTGGGACGCGCAGCATGAAGTTCAGGTCGATATCGAGGTTTCCGCCCCCGCCCGACACGTCTTGATACCGCAGGTGATACTTGCCTCCGGCGTGCTCGCTCGGGGCGCGCCTGATCGTGAGTGCAAGGCGGCGCGCGACGGCCTCGACCGCTTCGAGCACCTTCGGCCGCTCCGCGAGCATCGCCTCCCGGTCAGCGGACCCGATGTAGTTGAGATCGACGTCGACGGAAAGGCGCGGGAGGTCGAAGAGGAACACGTTGAGCGCCGTCCCGCCCTTGAGCGCCAGCCGGTCGCGCAAATACGGATGAGCGCCGAGCTCGGCGACGAAGTCGAGCAGACGGCACACCTTCTCGACCGTGTCGGGTCGAAAGCCTTGCGCAGCGGCGATTGCCCGCACCGTCTCGCGCGAGACGGTCACAGGGGCTCCTCCCACCTGCGGTCGACGAGTGCGGCCGGCACCAACAGGTTCCACCTCGAGACGAACCTGCTCGCGTGCCTCTTTGCGTCGAAAGCGTAGTGCGGACCGGCCGGGCGCATCGACTCGAGGGCCGCGAGCGTGCGGTCGTCGACCGAGAGCGTGTCGCGATGGAGTTCGAGGAAGAGTCCAACCTTGGCCGCGAGCGTCGAGTTCGCGAGCAGGCCGCAGTAATCGACCACGAGCGATGGGTTGAGGTACTCGACGGCCTCGAGCGAGCGCCAAGCCTCCTCCCACCCCCCCGCCAGGTCCGGACGGTCGAGCACGTCGGCGAGCGTGCGCTCGATACCGGTCACGCGAACGGTCATTCCTTGGCGGTCGAGGGTTCGGACCCCGAACGCGACCTGTCCGCGATCGGCAAGCGCCCTCGGATGGGCCACTGGCCGGAACGTCTGGCCGCCGTATTCGATCGCGCGCGCGCGTCGCGCAGTCAGGTACCACACCTCGCTGTGCACGGAGTAGGCGAGCCCGGCGAGCTCGAGCGCCGAGTGGTACGCCACGATCGCGTCCGTGGCCAGGCGCGAGGCGACGAGGTAGGGGTCTGCGAGCGGTTCGCCCTCGAGGCCCCGAGGTACGGTCGCGTACAGGCCGCGCCGAACGCGCGCCAGATGCCCCTCTCCTACGTGGTAGGCCAGCCGGCCCTCGAGCGCGCGGGGGTGCACCTCCCCGCCGCGCTCGAGGTACGCGCGTACCTCGTCTATGGTGAAGACCGGATGGCCCGCGAAAAACGCATCAAGCTTCATGATCTTGATACATCGTAGCACAACCCGCAGAAAAACTATGGGATTTGCTACGATGCATCAAGAGTATTGGCCTCACAATCGCCGTCGCGTGTCTCCGCTACCGATGGCGTCGAACAGCGAATCATCGGCTGGTATCGACTTCACATCACAGACAAGCCTTACCGATCACGCTTGCCGAGCATAGACGAGAACTTCCGAGCCCTGGATTTCGTCTCGGAGCAATGCATTCTTCGCAGCGTCGACGGCGCCCCGGGTAAGCAAGTCGACAGGTCGACCGAGCAGTCCCGCAAACTCCTCTTCGATCCGCATGTGCTCGAAGATCGACGGAACGCCTCCCGGCACGAAGGTCGCAATCAAGTCGATGTCACTCGATGGGGAGAAGGCCTGCGTCAGCAACGATCCGAACACGTGAAGTCGAACGATGCCATGTCGATCGCAGAGTTCACCGATGGCGTCGAATCGATCGCCGAGCCGCTCCAGCGCGACTTCCTGACGTACGCGGATATTCGAAAGCGTGCTCACTCTGGTGCGAAGGATAGCGCGGCGTGCCTCGATGTCAATTGCAGTGGTATGCCGCGTCGCAGAGCGGGTGACTCCCTATTGCGGCGGCCACGTTGCACAGGACATCGGATCGACAGTCAGCGCCCATCGCAGGTGACGCTCGTGCTCGACGGTGCCGATTCTCGCAAAGGTAAATTGCGGCGCCCGTGTCGATGCCCGTATCGTTGGACATCATTCGCGCCAAGTGCAGGTGATCTCGTTCTGACTCAATCAGTTCAGAAGGACACCATGGGGGACACGCGTGGGGACGTATCCGTCGAACACGTTCCGGCTGGATCTGTCGGAGCTTTCGACTGAAACGTGGATGCTGCTCGGCGAGGCCCGGTCCAAGTGCGAGCACATTGCCGGTGTCCCGTTGAAGCCGGCGGTCGCCGAACGCCTCCACCGCCTCTACCTGGCGAAGGGCG
>JAJTWZ010000161.1 GCA_021463145.1 Blastocatellia bacterium
CGAGGCGCCCACCGAGGCGCCTGGGATGCGTGGAAGCCGGGCCCGGCATCGGACCTCGTTTTACGTTTAAACGTACAGCTTCAAGTACCAGCGAAGGCCGCCGGCGAAGGGCGGCCTCGTGCGGCGCGAGTGTACTACGGGAGTCCGGCGCCGGCAAGAATATTTGCTTGGTGCGCCGCCAACCTCATGCTATCGTCGCGCGCGGTGATGAAAGCCCGCAAGCTTACCGCTGCGCCTGCGACAACGGCGCGCCCTTCGCTCGTTCCTCGCTACGGGCGCGCCGCTGTCGCGGCGCAGCGGAGCTTGGTCAGGGGCGCTCGGCGCGCCCCCGACACCCCCCAGCCTTCCGCGCCGTGCGGCACGCGTTAATCCCCCCGTGGAGGTGGCGAAGTACGAGATGAGTTCCGCGAGCGACGCAACGCTATCGACGCAGGAAGCCGCGGAGCGGCTTCGCGTCGATGCTCGTATGGTCCGCGAGCTGATTCGACAGGAAGTGTTGAAGGCGGAGAAGATCGGTCGCGATTGGCGAATCCGGCGCGACAGCCTTCCGGCGGCCGAGGCGCGCTTGAAGCGCACCCGCGGAAAGGGCGGCCGGACGCCTACCGGTCGAAGCAAACAGGTGTGCGTCAAGATGACGGAGGAGGAATTTCTCCGGGTGAAGGATACCGCCGACTATCTCGGGCTCACCGAAGCCGCTTGGATGCGTCAGGCCGCGTTGCTTCCGCCGAGTGGCGGCAACGCGACGCTTACGCGGGCGGCCGAGCGGGAAATCTGGAAGCAGATTGCCGGGGTGGGTCGGAATGTGAATCAGATCGCGCATCGCGTGAACCGAGACGGAGCGCAGCAGCTTCGGCCGGGCGAGCTCGAACGGCTGCGCGAGGAGGTTCACGGGGCGATGGCTTTTGTCCGGCAGCTCGCCGGGAAAGAGTAGCGCGTGTCAACGGTGAAGTTCACCGCCGGCCCCGCGGCCGGCCCCATGCTCAAGTACCTCGAGAATCCCGAGGCGAAGAAGGAGGATGTAGCGGCAGGACGAGAGGAGAAGTGCACGGCGTGGTTCGACTCGCTCGGCGCGAAGCACTGGCGAGAGGTTCGGGACAATTGGGACATGACGCGCCGGCAACACAACAAGGAGGGGGGGCGAGAGTATTACCACTGTGTTTTCAGCATCAATCCGAACGACCCGCGCGCAGCGACGATCACGGATGACGAGCTCCTCGACATCGGGCGCTCGTATGTCGAGCGGTGGGCGCCTGGTCACGACTTCGCGATCTACGTCCACCGCGACAAGGAGCACCCGCACGTCCATACCGTGTGGAACACCGTCAACTACGAGACGGGCCTCAAATGGAGGCAGTCCGAGTACGACTTACAGCGCGCATTCGACCTCAAGGACGAAATCGACCGAGAGCACGGCCTCCAGATCACCGAGCGCTCCGAGCCGCGCGACAAGATCGACGACCGGGAGATGTGGCTCGCGGCCCGCAAGCCGGACGCGGAGCTCTTGCGCGAAGAGCTCAAGGTGCAGATCGAAGCCGCACGGGCGGCATCGTTTTCGCTCGACGAGTTCAAAGAGCAGCTCGAGGCCCGCGGGATTTCCGTTCGCGAGCGCGGCGCGGAGAACCCGCGATTCACGTACGAGTTTCACCGGGACGAGAAGACTTACAAATTCCGGGAGGACAGGCTAGGAACCGACTATGGCAGAGCCAGCATCAAAGATGCCGTCGAAAGGGAGGAGAGGGAAGTCTCTGAGCGCGAAGATCAGGGAGGATCGGGCGCTCAGAGTGAGCGAGGAATTGACGATCGTGAATCAAGAGCTTCGGACTCGGAATACGACGCTGAGGACGGAGATCGAGAGAGTCAGGAGGGACAACTCACGACTATGGAAAACACTCAAGACCGTCGCCGCGACGAGTACGACTCTCTCGACGACGCAGCCCGAAGCGACCTCGCCCGAGACGATGACGCCGAGCGAGAGCGCGAAGCTCATGAGGCTGAGCTCCGAGCTGCTGAAAGAGAACGAGTCGCTGACGCAGAAAGTGCTGACGCTGATCGCCGACAACGAGAGGCTGATGAGCGAGAGGCCGAACTCAACGACGAGCGTAGCGCTCGCGAGCGCGAGGCAGGAGAGCGCAACGCTGAGGAGCGAGCTCGAGAAGACGAGGACCGAGCTCGAGAATCAGCGGAGCACGAGCGAGACGATGAGGAACAGGCTCGAGACCGTGATCGGGCAGAACGAGAGGCTGATGAGCGAGAACTCGAGACTCGCGACCGAGAACGAGACGATGCGGACCGAGATTCGCGCGTACAAGGAAGCCATGAAGGAGCTCGGGAACCTCAAGCGGCGAGTCGCGAGGATGAAGACGGCGAGCGGAACGAAGTAGCGCGCGACGACGATCGGGGCGCGGAAGACGACGCCGACGATCGGCGCAGCGCCGCGGCGGCGCGTGAGGACGAGTTTGACCGCGAGGCAGATGCGGACCGGAGATGGGCCGCGGAGCACCGCGACCGCATCGAGGAGGCCGGCGTTCGCGATGACGGCTCGTACGACATTTCCGACGAGGACATTCAGGAGTACCTCGAGCGCACCTACGGGCGGGATCGTTACGCGGACGTTTACCGGGCCGAACTCGCCGACGACGAGCTCGACCTTCGACGAGACGAGGCCGAGGCCGAGCGCGAGGACGATCGGCGACTCTTCAACTGGCCGGAGCTTCGGGATGCCGTCGAGGGTCCCGAGCGGTCGCAGGAGAACACCCGTGTTGCGATCGCAGAGCTTGACGAAGAGCACGAAAGACAGCCGCTCGTCGAAGATCGGCCGGAAGCCAAGGCGGAGCTAGCCCGGGAGGCCGAGCGAGACGAGGAACGCGGGGTTGAGCGGGGCGCGGCGACCGCGGACGACGATCGCGAAGCCCGTCCGACTGAGGTGGCAGAGCGCGACGAAGAAGGCGCCGCCGGACGCACGGACGATCGCACGGCGCAGTACCTTGGCGAGCTCGAGAGCGACACGAACATCCCGAGCGAGCGCGGCGCAGATCCACGCGAGGCGACCGCGGAGATTGCGGAGAGCGGCGACGCGAGAGGCCGCGACGCAAGGCCGTTGAATGACTGGGGCGCGCTCGACGCCGAGATCAACGAGCGTGACCAAGCGCATGAGGAGGCGGCGCGCGATCGTATCCGCGGACTGTACCGCGAGTATGTTACGGGCGAGCTTTCCCGGACCGACGACCTCGACGACATGCGGCGTGCTCTCGACCTCCATGAGCGCGTGGATCAGTGGATCGTCGGCCGCTCCGGCGAGGAGCTCGAGCGCTACGAGTCGAGCTTTGCGGAGGACGCGCGGCGCGCCGGATGGGACCTCACCGTAGACGCCGGCCGCAGTGAGGAGGAGATTCGAGAGCAGATCGCGACCTACGCCCGCGTTCAGGAGCTCGAGCGCGACAACGAGGGGCAATCTTACCGTGAGTATTGGGACCAGCTCACGCGCGACGCGGCGCGCGAGGGTGACGCCGACCGCTACAAGGATCTCAGCGCCGAGGACCGCGATCGGCTCTATATCGAGCACCGGGAGGGCGTGCGCGAAGGCGACAGAGAAGCCCCGGACGCCCGCGGCGAAAGGGCGGATGAGGCCGCCGATCGGCGGCCCGATCGGGGCGTGGAGGCCGAGGCCTCGGAGCGCTCCCAGGAGCCGAGCGCGGCGGCCGAGCGCGAGCCCCGCGACTTCACGCGAGCGCCTCAGTGGTTCGAGCATTGGTATAGCCACCAGCCGGCCGAGGTTCAGGACCGCATCATCGACCCGGAGGCGTTCGAGCGGCATTGGGAGGAGCGCGACGTCAACGGAAAGCCGTTCCACTGGCAGATGACGGACCCCGTTGACGACCATTACGAGCGCTACGCGCGCACGGCCTACACGCATTTCAAGCACCCCGAGAACACCTACGTTGAGGAGCGCTTCGGGCACTACGAGGAGCTGCGCGACGCCGAGGCCGTTTACCAGCGCGACGAGGCGCGGGCCGCTCAGGCCCGACTCGACGCCGAGATGAATCCTTACGGCCTCGTTCCGACGAAGGAGGACTTGGGCGACGCCGCATGGACCGCGTATTGCCGCCGCATGGAGCAGTACGAGATGCAGCAGCACGACCGCGAGGCGCTCACGGCGGCGGCCG
>JAJTWZ010000162.1 GCA_021463145.1 Blastocatellia bacterium
TCCGCCAGGGAACTACCCCTCTCAGGTCTCTTGACAAGGACACGCTTCTATCTGGTTTTCAAACATCGAACCTGCCCACGGTTTCAGGGTCATCACCCTGCCCGGCCCAAACGACTGGTCGCCTTCGGGCAAAAGGGGAGTCTACCAGTCGAGATCAGTCTGTCAACACTAAAGTTCGATCATTTCGATTTAACCTGGCCAGGCCCGCTCTTTTTTCCGGAGCCCGGGCGACGCCCCCTCTTGCTTTCCGGCTTCTCGGTCGATTCCTTGATCAGACCGTGCTTGCGCGCCCGGCAAAGAAAAGTCTGCAGGTTCATCCCCAGATGTCTGGCGGTCTGCGATTTCGCTTCCTCGCAGTGTTCGAAGGCGCGCGCCATCTGCCAGACCTGGAACTTAAGTTCGGCTTCGCCGAGAGTCATTCCCGCGGGCAGCGTTCCATCAGCGCGCATAAAAGGATAATCACGGGCTAGAAGGGGCAACTCGTCGGTCGAGGCCACCGTGGCACCGGAGAGAAGCGCCGGGTCGCCCGGATTGAACCTCGGCCCGAGCGCCGCTGCCCAGAGCCGGGGCGGCACCGCCTCGACGAGTCGGCCTTCAATGTCGGCCGACAGCGCTTTCGCCACCATCCCGCGCGTGATGAGAGTCGCCTCCGCGCCCACTTCGGCCCGCGCACGAGACACGACGTTGGCCAGTTGCCGAACGTTGCCGGGCCAGTCGAATACCATCATCAGCGTGATCGCTCCCGCAGTCAGGCTTGCGCCTTCGGCGGCGGCCAGGTACTGAGCAAGGGCTGGAACCTCCTCCTTTCGCAACCTCAATGGGAGCGGCTCGAGCCGCAACACATTCAGCCGGTAGTAAAGGTCCTGCCGGAATCGCGCCTCGCGCGCGGAAACGTCCAGACGCTGGTTGGTCGCCGCTACAATACGCACGTCGACACCGACCTCGCTGGTATCGCCGAGGCGCAGCACTTTTCGCGTTTCAAGAAACCGGAGCAGCTTTGGCTGCAGCGTTGCCGGAAGTTCGCCCACTTCGTCGAGGAACAACGTTCCGCCCTGCGCCGATTTCACGATCCCGATTTGATTGTCGGAAGCTCCCGTGAATGATCCCCTCCGGTGCCCGAACAGCACCGATTCGAGCAGCTGCTCAGGGACGGTCGCACAGTTGATCGGAACGAAGGGACCTTCGCTCCTGGCACTGTTCTCGTGAATGATACGCGCCAGTCCCTCCTTGCCGGTCCCCGATTCACCGAGGATCAGCACAGGGTGGTCCATCTCGGCATATCGAATCGCCTTTTCGAACAAAAGGCGAGTTTTCTGCCCGGCAACAAGCTGGTCCGAAACGACCGACACCTCCTCGGAGAGTACTCGCGGCTGCGGCTTCGCTGACGGCGGGGAATATCTCGTCCCCGCAAAGGGCCTGACCGTCTCGATCCAGCCCTCGGCGTCCTCGCGCAACCTGGCCGCGCCAATCCGTCTGTAAATCTCGGTTGCAGCGGCCATGTGCCCGATCGCCGAATCGAGGCTGGTACCCACGAGCGCGCGCGCCAAGCTGTCGAGAGCGAACGCCTCCCAGAATATGAGTCCCGCCCGCTCGAAATAAGCGGCGGCCTCTTCCAGTCTCGAAATGCCACATTCGATGCCGCCATCGTCCTGCGTCAGACGGCCCATTGCAATATCGAGACGACCGCCGAGGACCTCGAACAGACCCGGAAGCCACGCATCGACAGCCGACATTACTTCAACGCGTCGCTCGGCGGCGCAATAGGCAGCCCTCGCTTCGTCGAGCCGGGTCAGTCCAAGAAACGCAAATCCGAGGCAGATATGCGACTCGAACTCGGCCCGGTCCTTCGTCGACTCGACGTCGCTAAGCCCGGCGAGCCGTAGCGCCTCCAGAGCCGGCGCCAGCGCCAGGTTCGGCATTCGGGACAAGAGATTGCAATAGGCCAGACCTCGATACGCACGCGCAATCGATCCGGCGAGGTGCGTATACTCGAGATGTTCGATAGCGATTCCGAACTCTCGCATTGCCGAATCCAGGTCGCCGCGAATGCCGGCGATTTCACCAAGGAAGCTGCTGGCGCGCCCGACGGCTTCGTGATCGCACTTCCGTAGAGCGGCGTCGCGGATTGCCTCGGATGCAGATGCGGCTTCGTCGAATGTACAAGTCCGGAGAAGCTGTATGACGTCATCGAGCGACTCCGTGAATGGCGAGGTAGCCGACGGATTGGACGGACCGGTCCTCAGCACGGTCCAAGTCTCCTGAACTGGCACGAGGGGCCTCCTTCACTGTTCGGGTGAGGCCGCTCATGTACACCTAAGTCCGGATTTTGCGAAAGCAAAAAGTGCGACAACCGGCAAGGCATTGATTCGAAAAGGGTTGCCTACGCCGGGTGGTCCTCGGTCGCCCTCGGTCCGGACAGCAATCTTCTGGCCGCCGCGAGGTGCCGATTGAACTCGTCCCGGGTTTCACTGTCCAGGAGCGGGTACCTGGCCTTCAACCCGCGGTGCAGAGAGTCGAAATCCGGTGGGAACTCCTTTGGATTCACGTCCACGACGGTCAACCCGGTCGTGTAGATCCGGGCACAGCCTTTGCCGCTGTACTTCGCCTTGAACAGCGCGGCGTCGGCGAATCCGTAAGTTTCGCTGAGGAGTTGATCCCGCTTCAGCGAGGAGAGTAACTGCTTGTCCACTTGCTCACAGTGCAGAACTCCGATCGAAGTCGCCAGATGCACGCGATACGTCTCGTCAATAGATTGGTATGTGACCTCGTGCCCGTTGATGAGGTTGAGAAGCGTTTCGGCTCGCGAGACTGCTTCGGCTGCTGACGCTCTGGGCATCAGGACGTAGAACTCGTCGCCACTCTTACGGAAAACGATTTCACCCTCGAGAGCTTCGTCGCCGAGCAGCCGGCCCATCGCCCGAAGCGCCGCGTCACCGACGTGATGTCCATAGCCGTCGTTTATGCCCTTGAAGTCGTCGAGGTCGAGCGCGAGCAAACAGAACGGATGCTGCCGCTCGATGAAGTCGTCGAGCGCCTCATCGAGCCGCATCAGGAAGTACTTGAAGTTGAGGACACCCGTCAGTTCATCCCGCATCTGCGACACCTGCAGACGCTCGATTTCGTCGCGGTGGAGCCTCGCTTCGGCGGCCAGCCTCGCTTCATTCTCCTCGAGATCAGACAGGAGGCGAACGAGACCGAGGCGCTCCGACACGAGCGACGATTGCCGCTCGACCAGGCTCGACGCCCGGCCGGTCAGTCTGGAGGCACGTGTTGCCAGGCCATCCGACTCGTGTCCGGCCGGCAGAATCTCGTCCAGGACGGTTCGCTCGGTCGCCGCGCGTTCGAGCCCGCATCTCAAGGCCAGGAACCCGGCGGCGGCGAAGAGCATCGATCCGAATGCGACATACAGAGCCATCCGAGTCGATTGACGCCTGCTGGCAAGTCCGGCAGCTATCGAATGGAGTTTCGCTTCCTGTTCGACCCCGTTGAGAGCTGAGAGGCGGGCGACCGTTGACTTGTCAGACGACGCCAGGAGCTCGGAGACGGCGGCGGTCAATGCCAGGTCGTCGACGTTCGAAGCCTCTGCTACGATTTGCCTTACGGCACTGTCCCACGTTTCGTCGAGGTCTTCACGAGCGCCAGGCATCGTGGCGATTGCAGTGCCAACCATTCGCGCTTCCGCCACGGCCGACAAGAGCGGTGAGGACGCTGCGTCGACACTGCTCGACCGGAGATTCGAACCCCAGTAGACGAGGCTGACGCAGGCCAGAGCCGTTGCACCAACCGACGCCAGCAGGAGGCGCTGAAGCGAACCGGGTCGCCAGGGTTCTTTCCCGAATCGGAAATTCATACGGATGCCATCGGGGCAGGTCAGGACTTGCCATCCAAAGCAAGCGGCGTTCCGCAGGTAGACACAGCGCTGCTCCCCATCGGTCCCGCCGCCGTGCGGCGGTGATCGTTGGGTTTTCCGGGATCCCGCGCCTGCAACC
>JAJTWZ010000163.1 GCA_021463145.1 Blastocatellia bacterium
CGTGATCGCCGCCGTCAACGTCGTCTTACCGTGGTCAACGTGGCCAATCGTGCCAATGTTGACGTGCGGTTTGCTTCGATCGAACTTCTCCTTCGCCATATTGTCTCCTTAAGCCTTTTCCATGGTCAGTCCGTCAGCGGGCGATGCCCTGGACCTTGGCGATAATCTCTTCGCTCACAGACTTGGGCGCTTCCTCGTACCTCAGGAAGTGCATCGTGTAGGTCGCGCGTCCCTGGGTCATCGACCGCAGTTCCGTTGCGTACCCGAACATCTCCGACAGCGGAATCGCCGCCGTAATGACCTGCGTTCCAGGCCGGGCGTTCATGCTCTCGATACGG
The DNA here is from genome assembly GCA_021463145.1 of Blastocatellia bacterium. Classification (GTDB taxonomy): domain Bacteria; phylum Acidobacteriota; class Blastocatellia; order UBA7656; family JADIYM01; genus JADIYM01. The sequence goes on from JAJTWZ010000163.1 coordinate 339, forward strand.
CCGCGTCGCGACATGATGTCGCCGTTCACACTGCCCATGTGATCTTCGGGCGTGACGACCTCGACCTTCATGATCGGCTCGAGCAGGACCGGCGAGGCCTTCTTCGCGCCGTCCTTGAACGCCATCGAGCCCGCGATCTTGAACGCCATTTCCGACGAATCGACTTCGTGGAATCCTCCGTCGTAAAGCGTCACCCGGATGTCGACGAGCTCGTAGCCAGCAAGAACGCCGCCTTCCATGGCTTCCTTGATACCCGCCTCGATCGGCTTGATGTATTCCTTCGGAATCGAACCGCCGACGATCGCATTGACGAACTCGAAACCGACGCCAGGCGCCGGCTCGATCTTGATCTTCGCGTGACCGAACTGACCGCGGCCGCCCGACTGCCGGACGAAGCGTCCGTCTCCATCGGCTGGCTTCCGGATTGTCTCGCGGTAGGCAACTTGCGGTCGCCCGACGTTCGCATCGACCGCGAACTCGCGCTTGAGGCGGTCCACGATGATGTCGAGGTGGAGCTCGCCCATTCCGGCGATGATCGTCTGGCCCGTCTCGTTGTCGGTCGAGACGCGGAACGAAGGATCCTCCTGCGCGAGCTTCGCGAGCGCGAGCGAAAGCTTTTCCTGGTCGGCGCGGGTCTTCGGCTCGATCGCCTGCGCGATGACGGGAACGGGAAACTCGAGAGCCTCCAGGACCACCGGCTCCGTCTCGACGCAGATAGTATCGCCGGTCGTGACGTTCTTGAGTCCGCCGATCGCGATGATCTCGCCGGCCGATGCCGACTCGATGTCTTCGCGCTTCGCCGCGTGCATTCGCATGAGGCGACCGACGCGTTCCTTCGTACCCTTCGTCGCGTTCAGCACGCCCGTGCCCGCCGCGACCGTCCCGGAGTAGATCCGGGCGAACGAGAGCTGGCCGATGTGCTTGTCGGTCATGATCTTGAAGACCAGCGCCGAGAACGGCGCCTTCGGATCGGCCGGACGCTGCACTTCCTCATCCGTCTTCGGGTCGATGCCAGTCACCGACGGAATGTCGAGCGGACTCGGCAGGAAATCGACGACCGAGTCGAGGAGCGTCTGAACACCCTTGTTCTTGAACGCGGTTCCGGCAACGACCGGCACGATCGCGAGCGAGAGCGTTCCCTTCCGCAACGCGGCGCGCACCTCGGCCTCCGAGATCGCTTCACCTTCGAGGTACTTCGCTGCGATGTCGTCGTCGACGTTCGCGATCGCCTCGAGCATCTTGTCGTGATATTCGTTCGCCTGGTCGACGAGATCGGCCGGGATGTCCTTGACCTCGTAGTCGGCGCCCATCGTGGCGTCGTCCCAGACGATCGCCTTCATCTGGATCAGATCGACGACGCCGCGGAACTGGTCTTCCTGACCGATCGGGATCTGGATCATCACCGGGTTCGCGCTGAGTCGCTCCACGAGCGTCTGGACGGCGTGGTAGTAATCCGCGCCGGCGCGATCCATCTTGTTGATGAAGCATATTCGGGGGACGCCGTACTTGTCGGCCTGCCGCCAGACCGTCTCGGACTGGGGCTGGACGCCCGCAACCGCATCGAACACTGCCACCGCACCGTCGAGGACGCGCAAGCTGCGCTCGACTTCGATCGTGAAGTCCACGTGGCCCGGGGTATCAATGATGTTGATTCGGTATTCGTCGTTCGACCGTGTCCAGAAGCACGTCGTCGCTGCGGACGTGATCGTGATGCCGCGCTCCTGCTCCTGAACCATGAAGTCCATCACGGCGGTTCCGTCGTGGACCTCGCCGATCTTGTAGCTGACGCCAGTATAGAAAAGGACGCGCTCGGTCGTCGTCGTCTTGCCGGCATCGATGTGGGCCATGATGCCGATATTCCGGAAGTTGTTCAGCGATAACGGTTTCATAAAAAATCGACGTTCGAGAGGAACTCAACCGGGCGGCGCTGGCCACCCGGCATCCTCACGGAACTCCTACCACCGGTAATGAGCGAACGCCTTGTTGGCGTCGGCCATCCGGTGCGTGTCCTCACGCTTCTTGACAGCGTTTCCGCGGCTCGCGGCCGCGTCCATGATTTCCTGCGCCAGCCGCTCGCGCATCGACTTCTCGTTGCGGGCGCGCGCGTAAGACACCAGCCAGCGGATGGCCAGCGATTGACCGCGCATCTGGCTGACCTCGATCGGCACCTGATACGTGGAGCCGCCAACGCGCCGGCTCTTGACCTCTACGCGCGGCTTCACGTTGTCCATCGCCTTCTTGAAGACCTTGAGCGGATCGTCGCCTGTTCGCGAGTTGATCTCGTTGAGGGCGCCATAGAAGATGCCCTCCGCGACCGACTTCTTGCCCTCCCACATCAGTCCGTTGATGAACTTCGTGGCGAGCTGCGAATTGTAGATCGGGTCCGGCAGGACCTCGCGCTTGGCTGCTACTCTGCGTCTCGGCATACCTTGGAGTCTCCTAGACCTGTTACCTACTTCTTGCCAGGCGCGGCCTTGCCTTCCTTGGGCCGCTTGGCGCCGTACTTCGAGCGCGACTGCTTGCGGTTCGCGACTCCGGCGGAGTCGAGCGTTCCACGAACGACGTGATAGCGAACACCCGGCAGGTCCTTCACGCGACCGCCGCGGATGAGCACGATCGAGTGCTCCTGGAGGTTGTGGCCGATGCCGGGGATGTACGTCGTCACCTCGATGCCGTTCGTCAGGCGCACGCGGGCGACCTTGCGAAGAGCCGAGTTCGGCTTCTTCGGGGTCTGCGTGTACACGCGCGTGCAAACCCCGCGCTTCTGCGGACAGCTCTGCAGCGCGGGACTCGCGGTCTTCGTCGTGATCTTCGTGCGGCCCTTTCGAACCAGTTGGCTAAGTGTTGGCACGATCCTTCGCTCCTTCAGTCGCGACAAGCGCGCAAAGGGCCTTCCCGCGTGTGCGGGTCGGCTCCCGAATTCCTGACTCTCCGAAATGTGCTCCGAGGATGTCCTGCGTTGAGTGCGGATTGGCGTCCTCGATCGCCCGAGTTTTGCTGTGGCGTGGCTTTCGTTCGGGGAGAACCCCTTGGATGAGTACCACGTGTGGGACGCCGGGAGGGCGGGTGACCGCCTTCCTGTTACGCCACAATTTCTTCTCAAAAACCGACCGGGTCCGTGAGACCCGTACCTGCGCGATCACCGCCTCCGCACTTCAGAACCGAAAAGCGGATCACGCGCAAGCGGCGGACTATAGCCTCGCGGCAACGGGCTGTCAACCGGGAATTGTGAAAAAGTTCTCCGGGCGGCGAACATCGCTCCAGGAACCTCTTGCCGTCTCACGCAGATCACGATCGCACCGGTTGCCCACGTAAACGGCGCGGACGCTGGGTGGAGCGCCGAACGCCTGCCGTCGCCATTGCACCGGCGCTTTACTGCTTTGGCCTCTCGAGAGGCAGGATGGTCCGCGGCCGCGGAGCGGTCGATAGTTCCCCACACGCCAGCAGCGTACCCCCTGGAAAGAAACGGGCGGAGTGCAGGCGTCAGCGCACGGCCGTTTTTCATAGCAGCCGTGGGACGTGCGCCGGCGAGTCCGCGACCGCGGAGCGGTCGATACAATAGCCGTGGGTCGCGCGCCGGCGAGTCCGCGACCGCGG
>JAJTWZ010000164.1 GCA_021463145.1 Blastocatellia bacterium
GCAAGGCTCTTGCACGCAACGCGGGAGACCCGATCGGGTGCGGGGTTGCGACTCGCGACGTCGCATCAGGCGGCGACCCGGCCGGGAGTCGGAGAGGCCCGTAGTACCGGGGAAGCCGGGTAATGCCGGTGGAGGAAAGGGGCCTCACTTCGGAGTGCTTTCAATGAAGCCGAGGAGGAGGAGATTGGCGTGAGCCTGAAAACTCCCGAACAGATCCGGACGCTCCAGCGGAAGCTTTACGTAAAGGCGAAGGACGAGCCAGGTTTCCGCTTCTACTTGCTCTACGACAAGGTGTACCGAGAGGACATTCTTGCCCACGCCTATGGGCTTGCCCGAGAAAACGGGGGAGCACCGGGAGTGGACGGAGTGAGCTTTGAGGCCATTGAAGCCAATGGGCTGGAGAAGTGGCTGGCTGAGCGAAGGACCGAACTACGCGAGAAGACGTACAGGCCGGACCCGGTTCGCCGCGTTCTGATCGACAAGCCCGGGGGAGGGCAACGCCCGTTGGGTATTCCCACCATCCGGGACCGTGTGATTCAGACAGCTGCGAAGATGGTGATGGAACCGATCTTCGAGGCGGAATTTGACGACAGTGCCTATGGCTACCGACCGAAGCGAAGCGCCCAGGACGCCGTCAAGAAAGTCCATCGGGCGGTGTGCGACGGATACACGGATGTGGTCGACGCCGATCTGTCGAAGTACTTCGACACGATCCCGCACCCGGAGTTGATGCGCTGTGTGGCCCGACGCGTGTCGGACAAGCAGATGCTGAAGCTCGTCAAGATGTGGCTCAAAGCGCCCATTGAGGAACGGGACGAGCGGGGGAACCGGAGGCTGACCGGAGGGAGGAAGGCGAAGCGAGGCACGCCGCAGGGCGGCGTCGCGAGCCCGCTGCTTTCGGTCATCTACATGCATAGGTTTCTCCGGGCGTGGCGACAGCGAGGGAAGGACGCGGAGTTCCGAGCCCGAATCGTGAACTACGCCGATGACCTGGTCATCCTCAGCACAGGACACGCCGAGGAAGCGCTGGCGTGGCTGCGCTGGGCGATGACGAACATCGGGCTGACCCTCAACGAGACCAAGACGTGTATCCGGGACGCAACGCACGAGACCTTCGACTTTCTCGGCTACACGTTCGGACCCGATCGCTATCGGAAGGACGGCCACTGGTATCTGGCGGCGAAGCCGTCGAACAAGAGCGTCCAGCGGGTGAAGCAAACCGTTCGAGAGATCTTCCGCAAGGGGGCCATCGCACCGTGGGATGAGGTCGTGGCGAGACTCAACCGCACGTTGGTCGGGTGGAGCAACTACTTCAACTACGGAACGAGGTTGATGGCGTACAGGGCGGTGGACAACTACGTCTACGAGCGGAGCCGGGCCTTTCTCAGGAGGCGCCACAAAGTGCAGTCGCGAGGCACGCGCGAATTCCCTGCGGAACGAGTCTTCGGGGAACTCGGAGTCATCCGGCTCCGAGCGCGACACGTGGGGCCGCGTCCGTGAGTCTGACGTGAAATCCGTCGGAGAGCCGGATGCGTGAATAGCGCACGTCCGGTTCGATGAGCGGGGTGTGGAAACGGAGCATGGCGAGGCTCGTGAGGCACCGGCAGACGAAAGGGCCGGCAAACTGATAGGCCGAACCTAAACCACCGCGCCACACCTCGACTCTACTAAACCTGCCTACGGTGGGTCAGCAAGGCTGACTTTCCGAGTTTCGATGACCGAAGGGCGAATGTGACGGGCAGATGAAGCGATTCCGGAGGCAGTTGGTTGGCCCGGCGCCTCGGAATGCGGTCAGCGTGTCGAATCCGGACATGCTTCGCCCTGCCGGTCTCTTGACCGCGCTGAAGTGTTCCCCGGTTCCGATTCGGCTCCGGCCGTGTCTATCCGGACGCCGTTCCGAGTTGAGCCGCGAGGTGGATCCACGCGCTCGACCAGCCACTTGCCTCGGACAGATGCAGGATAATTCGTCGCGTAGACTGTTTGACCCACCCGGCCATTTTCATCAGCCGCTCGCGTACCGTCGTCACCTGTGCCCGCTCGCAATCGGTACCGGTGAGCAGCCGCCTCATCTCCTGCATCAGCACGAAGGCAGCCGTCGTCATCAGCACGCGCAGTTGATTGGCCCGGAAGCTCGCGCAGCTCGTCCGGTCCATCTCCAATCCGTGATGGAGTTCCTTGATCCGGTTCTCCATCTCGCCGCGCATCCGGTAGACGCCGTAGACCGCCTCGGGCGAATCCGTCATGTTTGTCACCACGTATCGTGGATTGTCCCGGGCTTCGCGCCCTTCGAGTCGCGTCACTTCGGCCTTCATCACGATCCGCCGCTTCCGCTTCCAGCTTCCCGTTGCGTACCGCGTCTCGCCAAAGAGTGTTTCGGTCTTGCCACTGGCCTTCGAGAGCACGCGCACCCTGCCCATCAACCGCCGTATCCGCTTGTCGAGTCGGGAATTGCCGGGAAAGCCCACAAGGTATTCGACTCCCACCGCTTCCAGATACGCGAGCAGCCGCGGCGTCGCGTAACCGCCGTCGAGACGGACCCGAAGACGGACGTCATGGCCAAACTCTCCGCGCAGCTTCTCAATGGTCCGCGTCAGAATGCCCTCGGCGCCAAACGTCGCGTGGGCGTTTCCGGCACGCAGCACTGCGGTGAATACGTACGGCTCGACCTCGTCGTTGAACGTCAGCGTCCCGACGACCGGCAGGAAGCAGTGCGAGTCGTAGTGCCCGTTGAAGAACGAGAGCTGCTGGGCTCCGTGCGTCGGATCGTCGGTCGGATCCAGATCGATCGTGATCAATCGAGCATGACCCCCGAGCCTTCTGGCGTGATGGGCGATGACGGTGTCCGCAAGCCCGTGTGCCATCATCAGCAGGTCGCGCGCCTTCGCCATGTTCTCGAATCGCGAGAGCGTCGGTTGGGATGCGAGACGCAATCCGGAAATCGGATCGCGACCGAGCAGCAGTTTCTGGACGGGATCGTCCGCAAGTCGATCGGCATCGTTGCAGTCGGCGTAGCCACAGGCGATCAGGTGGACTCGCTGGCTCAGGAGATCGACGATCGAATGCGTGACCCTTCCAGCCTGACGCGGGTCGACGAAATGGCGCACCATCGCCTCGGTCAGTCCAAGCGATTTGTCGGCGGCGCGAAGCAGGATCGCCCCTCCATCCGAACTCGAATGCGGTTGATCAAAGGCGGCGATGACGGGTTTGAGAAAGGTATTCGGGAAAAGTACGGTCTGCGTGGTATCTTGCAAGGCGAAAAGGGCTCCTGTGTGGCGGTAAGCTAACGTCTTACAACGACTTATACGCGCCAGGGGCCTTCGTGTTTCTGCCCTTCATGAATAATCCGGGCTAGCTGGTCCGACGCATCTGAGTTTACAAGACTCGCTCCGACACGGATCCTCTCATCGCGCTCTCGCAGGTGATTGGCGAGGAGTTGAGTACGGTCTTACGCTTCACACGCGTCGAGTATCCGGTCACGCTCTTCTCGAGCAAGCACGCCCGCAAACGGGGCAGACTTACGAAACAGCCGTCCGAGCGAAGATTCCTCAGTAAGGAGTTGGGCGATGTCGTCTACGCGGGCAGTCGTGAGAAGGGTCCGCCATTGCGTCTGAAGGGGTCCCCTCAGAAAACGGAATTATGCCGAGCACGGCATAATTCCGTTAATGCCGAGTTCCGAATAATGCCGAGTGGCGGCGGGGGACGTGCGTACGGGAGGACAATCATCGCGC
>JAJTWZ010000165.1 GCA_021463145.1 Blastocatellia bacterium
CGCAAGCCGTGGGTCAGCAGGCAGAAATCGATCGAAGCCCCGCAAGGGGCGAAAGAGGGCCACGGCCGTCGCGCGTTCGCGTTCTTGTTTCGCCCCTCCGGGGCTTGATCGAACTCCGCCACAATACCCACGGCTTACGCCGTGGGCTCGGGTGCTTTCGCGCCTACGGCGCTTCAGAATGGCCCGCGGACCCGAGACGCTGCTCGTTTCGTCCGAGGGGGTGCGCTGCCGTCTCGAGGGGAACTGCTATGAAACACGGCCGTGCGCTGACACCTGTACTACGCCCGTTTCATTCCAGGGGGGACGCCGCAGGCGTGTGGGGAACTATTATATCGACCGCGGTCGCGGACCCGTTTGCCGCTCGGATGGCCAGACTCGAGGCATTTCCAGCTTTACGGGAAACACCGCATCTCCCGCGCTTCAGAATGGCCCGCGGACCCGAAACGCTGCTCGCTTCGTCCGAGGGGGGTGCGGCGCAGGCGCGTGTGAAACAATTGTATCGACGGCTCCGCGGTCGCGGACCATCCTGCCTCGCGAGAGGCCAAAGCAGTAAAGCGGCGCCGACCGCCGGTTACGGAGGGTCAACGAGACGCTTCGGCGCACTATGAAGGCAGCGCTTGCCGGTGGCGAAAGTTCGCGAGACGCCAGCCGGTACACGCTCAAGCGGATTCCGCGCGCTCGCGCGTAGCCATAATCACTGCCGCAATCGCGAGCAACGCCGGCATCGCCTGAATGAACAGAATCGAGAGCTTCACGGTCATTGCCCCGAACACGCCCGCTGCAACCACACATCCAAGAATGAAGAGCTTCACCTCCCGCCTGTCCGCCCAGAGCGCCCAGAGCAGTCCGACTGCAAGAAACCCGTTGTAGAGGCCCTGGTTCGCCGCGAGAGTTGCCGACTGCGCCGACATCTCCGGCGTCATCGCGAAGATCCGGCGCCCGACCGGATGGTCCCAGAAGAACATTTCGAGCACGAGAAAGCCGAAGTGACTGACCGCCACGAGTCCGGTCAGGATGCTCGAGATGTGCTTCACCACGGTCATTCTCCTTCATTCAGCCGCTGGACCCGCGCCAATCGATTATGTCGACGACCGGCGGACCTCCGCGGCCTCGACCTGGAAAATCGGTCCCATTGCCAGCGAGCCGAATGCCGCAAGGACGATGAAATTGTCCAATGCCAGGGAGATCATCGGTCCAGCCGTGTCATAAAGCGTCGCGATCACCACGACGTGGAGCACCTGAAGCAGGCCGTACGCCGCCACGCCCCCCCACGCCCGCGCGACAAGACCGCCGCCCATTTGCAACGCGAATCGCGCCATGGCAAGGCTCAGGAACAACACGAACGGATACAGCAGGAAGTTGAACAACTGTGCTCCACGTGCTGCCAACCCCCCTGTCAATCCAACCGCCGTTCCCGGCGTCCAGTAGTCGTAGACCACCTCGGAGCGAACGATCAGCACGACCGTCCCGGCTATGACAGCGCCCATCAAGAGCTTGTCCGCAAGTTTCAAGTGAAAGTCTATGCCCGTCTCACGATATGCGCCGAGCATCCTCCAAAGCGACCAGATGATCATGATTCGGCACGTCGCCGGCAGGAGCTGACCGAGCAGCAGGAGGATCGGCGTGGCCGGACCCATCGGGACAGCCAGCGGTAAATACGCCGTGATCTGGCCGATCGTGAGCAATACCGACCCGATGGACAGCATCCGCCACGCAAGCCAGCCAGCGTCGCCCGGACCAAAAAGCAATGCCGCCCGGTGCGACGATACGCTTGCGAACGGCAGTACGAGGACCGCCATGATCGCGATCTCGTACCCGCCAATCGCCTCGAGGACGGCTCGATCGTACGAACCCGCGCTCACAACCGCGGCCGTAGCAATCATCGCCGCAGCGATCGCCACGAGTACAGCCATGAGGATACGTCGTGGAGGACTCATTCCTCGACCTCCAGTCCGGCGATCTCCTCCTCGAGTACTGCGGCGGCGTCGGTTCCCACGAATACCCGAAGGATCGTGGAGACGTTGCGCGCAATTTCGCGGAGGTCGTCCCGGCGAACCGTGTCCGGAGCGATCCCCATCTTCCTCACGGCCAGCATCACCGCATTCGAGGCCGTCGTGCGCCCGATTCGGGGCGCAAGATGATCGATGGTGCACTGAAGCCAGGGACTCATGAGAACCGAATCCTGTGAACGAAAGGCGCCGCGAACAGGTTTCGTCCCGGCGCAATGCACGTGCCAGTCTAATGCAGGCGAAGCGTTTCGTAGGCGATGACTGGATAAGTGAGGGCACTGCTCGATGCCCCGTCGATGTCGGAGTGAGCAAAGTAGCCGTCGGGCGGGTACACGATTGGAACCACAAGCGAGTCACGGACCAACACCGCTTCCAGCTGCCTGTAGTTCGCGTGGCGAGCGGCCGGGTCGATCAGGTCGCGTCCCCTCTCGATGAGTGCGTCGATTTCGGGCGAACCGAAAAGCCAACCGTACGCACCCTCTTCGCTCTGGAACACGCTGCTGACCAGACTGTCCGAGTCCGGGTAGTCGACAACCCAGGTCGTAAGCACGAGATCGACCTGATGATCGACGTGAATTCGACTTATGTCTTCGACCGTGGTCGCGACGATTTCAGGCTGCACGCCCGCGCGCTCGAGCGCGGCGAGCAATTCTACAACGAGCGGTTTGAGCGTTCGGCCGAACCCAGGACCGATCGCCACGCGAAGCCGCACGTCGTACGCCAGGGCCGGCGGCGGCTCCACCGCTGAAACCAGCGCGAGGCTGTCGTCGTGGCCAAGAAGCCCCGGCGGAATGAGCGATGGCGCCGGACGCGCGAATCGGCCGAGTGCCCGCCGCACCGGAGTCTCGACATCGAGCGCTCTGACGACGGCCCGGCGCAAGCCAGGGTCTGCGAGCGGCCCCGAATGCGAATTCAGACCAGCGAATGCGACAGAAAGGCGATGGGACTCGAAATACCGAGTCCGGGCCGTCCTGTCCGCTCGCAACGCATCTTCGTCCTCCTTGTCCAGACCAAGCGCCAGCGCGACACGGCCCGCGCGCAGGTCGGCGAGCACCCGTTCGCGTGGAACCCCGAACGAGAAGCTGATGCCGTCGCACTTCGGCAGTCCGTCGCGCCAATAGGCAGGGTTGCGTTCTACCTCCACCCGTTCGTTCGCCTGGAATTGCACTACTCTGAACGGACCGGTGCCTGCGCATCCTTCCCGCCAGGATGCCGTGAAACGACTCGAGCCTTCGGGAACGATGCTGGAGGCCGGCGTTGTCAGCATCGCCGGAAAGAATGCAAGCGGACGCTCGAGTTCGACACTGAATTCCCGCTGCGACTGAATCCGGAAACCTTCGAGGTCGCCCACGCGACCTTCGATGAGGTCGCGGGCGCCGAGTATCGGTCTCAGCAACATGCGATTGGACCCGGGACCGGACTGCAGAAGCCGCTCGAAGCTGTATCGGACGTCGCGTGCGGTCAATGCCCGTCCGTCGTGAAATCGCACGTCGTCGCGTAATGTGAAACGGAAACGCCGTCCTCCGTCTTCCATCCTCAGTTCGGAAGCCAGCCAGGGCTCGATGCGGGCGCCGTCGACGATTCGCACCAATGGTTCGAATACCAGAGGCAGCAGTTCGTCCATCCAGGTCGTCGAGTCG
>JAJTWZ010000166.1 GCA_021463145.1 Blastocatellia bacterium
GGCGGATGGGCACGCTTGTTGCCCGTGCGTCGCGGCCACTTGAGCCGGAGGCTTGCGTGAAGAGACTGTCCACCGCCCTGTTGGGCCTTGCGCTGCTGCCCGCGCTGGCGCTGGCCCAGGCGCCCGCGAGCTCCGAGGTTCCGGCGAAGGAAACGCAGGCCGCGTCGGGGAATTCCGGCGACGCCCAGCAGACCGCGCCGACCACGCCGCCTCCGACGTCCAGCAGCGCGACGGCGCCAGCGGCGCTTGCATCCGACAAGACCGGCCAGGCTCCGGGTGGAGCCGACAAGCCGGATATAACTCTTTACGGTGAAGCTTACGCCAGCTGGGAGCTTTCGACGTCTGGCAGGGTCACGGTGGATGGCCGCCACGCCCTGACACTCGACCGCGCGCTCCAGGGCAGCCGCATAGTCGTCGGACCGCAAGCCATGGCGAAGGCGGAGATCAAGGACGTCGGCCGCATCGCCATTTCGCCGCGCAGCGAGGTGGTCCTCGACATGGTCGACGACACTATCGTCGCGCGAATGATCCAGGGCTCGATGAAGGTCGAAGCCGCCAGCCAGTTCGGCACCTACGTCGAGACGCCAGGGACGACGATCACTTCGTTCCCCGGCACGTTCGCTTCGTACCGGGTGAAGGCCGATCCCCTCGACGGCACGTCGGTCGAGAAACTTCTCGGCGACGTCGAGATAATGCGGGTATCGGACGATGACGGCAGCTGGGACATCGACGTTCCGGATGGCGACACCGACTTCCACATGGCGGCCCGCAAGAGCGAGACGTTGCGGATCAAGGTGAAGAACGGCGGTTCGAGCGTCGCGAATACTCCGGTGGTCTTCGCGATAACGACGGCTCTGTCGGGCGCGACCGGTCAGTTCACGGAAGGTGTCCAGCGCATAACGACGACGACCGACAACGACGGCGAAGCTTCGGTCGAATTCGAGGCGGGCGCCTCGTCGGGCGCCGTCTACGTCGAAGCGTTCGTGCCCGGCACGGATGCGCACGAAACGCTGCACGTCTACATCCAGGCCAAGGAGAAGACGGTCTGGAATCCCACGACGACTGCGCTCTACATTGCCATCGGCGCGGGAGCGGTGGCCGGCACGGTCCTCGCGATCAACAACCGCGGCCGCAATTCGAACGACAACCCGATCACGGTCGGACCGCCTGTCGTGAACGTGCCGTAAGGACGCTCGACGTCTGGGCGGAGTGACTCGAAGGGGTGGCAGCCAGACACGGTTGCCACCCCTTTCGCTTTTCTTCCGGGCGGGATTGAAGCCTCGGTCACGAGTGACCACAAAGTGTTCGGAGCGCCGTTGACGGTTAGACCGAATGCCACCCGGAGGCTGCCGCTCCTGGCTCTCGGCCAGCGCCGAGCGAGACGGGTCCGAAGGCGCCAGCAACCAATGGAAACGAGAGGACCAGCCTTGTGAGTGCAATCGACCCGGAGCTTTTCCTCTCCCATATGCGCCTTGCCGCCGAACAGGTCGGCGTCGTCGCGCTCCAGTTCCGTGGAAAGGTCGCGAACGTCGGCAAGTCCGTCGAGGGCGAGCACGAACCTTCCCACCGGCTCGCCGCCGAGGCGTTATCGGACGTCGACCTCGCCGCGCAAGAGATCATCCTGCTCTCGCTCGCTGCGCACTTCCCGGTCGTCCGACTCGACGCCGAAGAGGACACGCCGCTCGTAGCGCGATTCGCAGCAAGCGACTCGCGGTACACGGTCGTGATCGATCCGATCGACGGGACGCTCAACTACCTCTCGAACCGCGGACAGTTCGGTGTGCTCGTCGGATTGCTCGAGGACGACCGGTTCATCGCGTCGCTCTGCCACTTCCCGCTGCGGAATGAGACGTTCGTCGCCGTTCGCGACCGCGGCGCGTTCCGCTACAACCATTCGGAGGCGTCGAGCGTACCCCTCGCCGCATCGCGCGAACGCATCATCGCCGGCACGGACAGCCGCCTCGTCTACGTCGATTCGGCCACTAGTGCGGAAGCCATCGCTCGCTTGAATGCCGCCGGGTACGAAACCGCGCGCAGCGGCTGCTCGGCGGTCGATGCGACCGTCGCGGCCACCGGTCTCGCCGCTGCGGCCGTCGCGATGAAGCAGCCCTCGATCCGCCGATGCGTCGGCACGCTCATCTCGCGCGAAGCCTGTGGCGCGCTCACCCTCGCGAACGGAGAGCCCTACGACTGCACGCATCCCCGCGGCCTGTCGTCGCTGCTCGTCTCGTCGAACCGGGAGACGTCCGATGCAGTTCTCGCCGTGGTTCGAGAGAGTGGCGCCTCGGGCGCCTCGTGAACTTGGAAATCCGTCCGTTCGTCGTCTTCCGAGAGGCGCAAACGGGCGAGACTACCGGCGCCCACGACGCTTTCCCTGGGGAAAATGCCTTAGGCTGGTCAAGCCCTGAACAAGGCTGAAGGGACTCGACAGCGCTCTTTCTCCCCTTCCGGGGGCCGCGCCCTTCTACTCCGATACCCCCCCGGCCCGCGATGCGTGCCTGGTCCTGCCGTGGCGCCTCGGGCGTTAGAAGTCAGCAACTCTCGGCGAAGGGGAGTCCGCGATGCACCAGGGTTAGCCGATCGGAGTCCCCGACTTCCCCTTAGGCGGCGTCGTGCCTTCGCGTTCGCGAATCACAAAGTCTTCCACGATGTTGTAGGAGTCGTCGCCAGACGTCACGTTTGGCATCGCTTCGGCACAGAATTCGAAGCTTTCGGCTGTGACCTTCACTTCGCGAAAAACATAAGAGTTGCGCTCCATGCCGTTCCGGATCTCGGCCCCGATGAGCCCAGCCTTGGCGAGCTCGTCGAGCGTTGCGTAGCGACCGTGCCGGCTTTGGTATGTCGCCTCGGCGCTCGCAATCGATCGCAGCATTCCGATCGCAGCCGACTGGTTTGCGGCAGCTCGCGCGCGAATGAGCGACGGGATCGCGATGGCCGCGACGATTCCACCGAAACCGACGACGACCAGCCCCACGACAAGCACGATGACGACGATGGTCGACTTCGAATTGCCGGTCGCTCGTGGTGCGTAGCCGGCACCAGGCGGCGCCCACGTTCCTCGTGGAGCCATCGGCGCGCCATCGAAACGGAAGCCGCATCGGACGCACGCAAATGCCCCCGCCTCGTTGAAAAGTCCGCAATTGCCGCAGCTCTTGGCGTTCACAAGTCCCGTCCTTCGTCAGAATGTCGTTAGAATCCCGGCACTATACTCTACTGGTGCGGCTCGTGTCAGTTAGTTTCGCACTGACCCCCATGGTTCTCCGGAGACCCCAGACCCGAGAGGATGGAATCATGCAAAAGAAAGTGCGGTTTTCGCCGAAAGTCTGTCAACGCGCCGGTCCGGCCCGTCTTCGAGTACCAGGCCCAGCCCGAATCACAGCCGGCGGCGTTTTTCGGTTAGTCAGGGCTTGACCGCCGACCGAGGCGATGGTGACGTTCATCGATGAGCACCGGGCCAGGTGCGGGGTCGATGACTGCGCAGGGACAGCCTTTCTTCACGCCACTGAAGGATTTCTACTCGGAATCGATCGTCGCCGTGATCGGACTCGTCTTCGCGGCCATCGCGGCAGGTGTCT
>JAJTWZ010000167.1 GCA_021463145.1 Blastocatellia bacterium
TCTTCGCACGCGCCACCGCTTCGTATGTCCCACCAGGATACCTCTTCAGATAGTCCTCGTAGTCCGCCGCATCTCGACTCTCCTTGATCGCCGCCCACAGCTCCAGCTCCACCGCCTTCGGGTCCACCACAACCGCTGCCGCCGCCGGCACCTCCGGCCCTGGCGATACGGTCGCGCCAACCGAGACCACCAGCTCGTCGGCACGGTAGCCCTCTATCGTCGCAAACGGCTTCTGCCGCTTGCCCGCTCCAAGATCCACCCCGATCCGCTTCGGCACCGCTTCCTGCACGAAGCGCACCAGCCCTGCCAGCGTCACACGGCCGTCCTCACCTGCCGCCGCCCCGCGCAGCCCCTCCACCACGGCCCACGTGAAATACCCCTGCCGCTTCTCCGCATACTCGTATGCCCGGTCCCCCACCGATGTCGCATAGATCGTCGCAAACGCCTCCACCTCGCGGTTCGCCACGTCGAAGTCGAATCCTCGCGTGTAGGCCGCCGTCATCGGATTCGTCGAATCCGCACGCCCGCTGACCGGATCGTTCCGGCACGCGTCCAGCAACACGATCACCTGCCCCACCTTCGTTGCCCGGATCCGTTCCCTCATTCGCGCCACGGAGATTGCCGTGTCCTCGAGCAGCGCCACGTCTCCGGCAGCTCGTGCGTCGGACGGCAGCAGGAATGCCTGCCCACCCCGCTCGATCCCGTGGCCCGAAAACGATACGAGCAGCAACCCGTCCTTCGGCACGACCGCGGCAAGGTTCGACAGCCGTTGCAGGATGTTCCCGCGTGTCGGCAAACGCGCCCCCGGCTCGCCGGTCGCAAGCAGGATCACCTGGTCGGCCGGAAACCCCGCGTTCGCCACGAGCGCACCCGCAAGCGCTCTCGCGTCGTTTGCCGCACCCCGCAGGCCCGTGATCTGCTCGTCGTCGTAAGTGTCGACTCCGACGACCAGCGCCCACCGCCTCGACGATGCGGGCAACTGCGATACACGGGCCGGCCCCGACAACTCGACGCGACGTTCGGGTGTACGCTTCTGAGCCGCGACTGGTGCGGAAATGCACGCGCCCGCAACCGTGACGGCAATGACCAGGCGAAGTTTCGTGTACATAAAATTCACCAGCAATGGAAACGACGCCGCGAACGTCGAACCCTGCACGGGCCTACCAGACGCGGACGTCGGGGTTGTTGTTTGTCCGGGTGCTCCCCGGCGCGGGATGACGGGCCCGCGGTGGACAAGTCCTGTGGCACTCGAACGCGGTCCGTGAACCGAGCCCCGCTGGCCGATGTCTTGTGCTCGCAAGGCGGAAGCCGAGGTTGTCGTTGCGGTTCGACGGATCGTTCCTGTTGCGATTCGCCGAGCGGCAGTTGGCGGCGGTGTTGTTCCAGCTCCCGCCGCGGTTGACCCGGTTCGAGCCCGATGGCCCATCACCCCAAACTCAAAGAACGTTCGAACGCCCGCCGCCTCGCGGCGAGCGTGTTTGCCGACGCGGCGTGCGCGACGACGCTCGCAACCGACCGCGCGAGGTCGTCCTCGCCGATCTGACCGGCAAGGAACGCGCGCTCGCGAGCCGCGACCGTTCGCCGCATCCGCGCGAGCTTCGGCCCCGCAAGCCGCACCGTCCCCGGAAAGACCCGAAACCCGAGAAACCCGATCCCTTCGGTAACAGGGGCGAGTCGAGTGCGCGCCTCGTTGAGATCCAGCCGCAGTTTCTCGGCGAGAAGCGCCCGGACTGCACCGAGGTGCTCCCACAACGGCGCTTTCGCGCGCCCGAAGAAAAGAAAATCGTCCATGTAGCGCACGTAGGCGCCCACTCCAAGCCGGTCCGTGACGAAGTGGTCCAACTCGCCCAGGTAGAGGTTGGCGAAGTACTGGCTCGTGAGGTTGCCGATCGGCAGCCCCTTGCCCGGCTCGGCCCCCGGCGCGCCGTGCCGCACGATCAGCTCGACCAGCGCTAAAACACGCGCATCCTTGACAAGCCGCGCGACGAGTGCGAGCAGCGCCTCGTGGTCGACGCTCGCAAAGAATCGCCGCACGTCGCATTTGACGACGAACGGGTATCTACGTGAGAGCCGGTGCGCATGCGCAACGGCCGCGTGCGACCCCTTCCCGACCCGGCAGGCGTAGCTCGCGGCGATCGCGCGCCTCTCGAACGTCGGCTCCAGTGCCCCGCACAGCGCGTGGTGTACGACGCGGTCGCGGATGTCAGCAGCCGAGATAAGCCGCTCCTTCGGTTCGCGGATCAGAAAGGTCGTGTACGGGCGCGGCCGATAGGCCCCTGCCAGCAACTCTTCCTCGAGCCTGAGCACTTCGGTCTCGGCGTGGAACCAGAAGCGCGCCACTGCCGGCCGGTCGAGGTGACCCCGGCAGGCACGCTCGGCCGCCCGCCACAGCGCGTCGAACGACGCCACGCGCTCGAAGATGTGGCCCTCGCGCCTCACCTCGCCACCGCCTTCCTTGCCCACCCGCCGAGCATACGGCCCGCTTCGTCGACCGACCTCGTCGCGTGCCGGAAGGCCTCGTGGGACAGATAATTCAGAGCGTGGCCGAGCCTGAGCAGCACTCGCAGCTTCTCGAGCCTGAGGTTTGCTCTTCACAGGATGCTCGCGCGGTCGCGCGTGTAGCGCGCCTCGACCAGGTCCTCGACGACGTCGAGCGCGAGCGACTCGATACGGAAGGCAAAGCTCATCCGGGCCGTGCGCGGGAACTTCGCCGTTGCGGGCATCAGCCACTCGACGAACGCCATCCACTTTGCAAAGACGAGCAGTTCGTCTCCTTTCTCGCTGTCATTCGCCATCGGACGCGACCTCCTCGCCTGAATCCGGTTCCGCACCGGGTTCGCCCTCCGAACTTTGTGAAGCACGGTCAACTCCAAGGACGCCGAGCACCGCCTCGCCGTACCGCGAGCGTTTGGCCTGGCCGATGCCTGCGATCCGCGTGAGATCCGCAAGGGAGCGCGGGCGCGAGTGGGCGATCTCGGCCAGTTGCTGGTTGGTGAAAAGCAAGTAAGGCGGTATTCCGTCGGCCCTCGAACGCTCGGTGCGCCATAGTCGAAGCGCGTTGAAAATCGGCTCGTCGTCACGGGTGAGCAGCGTCCGCCACGAGTCGTCCGCCTTCCCTTCGGACTTGCGCACCGGTTGTGGCTGGGCGACCGGCGGTGGCGTGTAGGTCACTACCATCGCCAGATAGGGTGACGCGTTTCGCTCGAAAAAATACTCGCGCACGCCGAGCACCTCTTTGCCGCGAACGAAATCCACGAGCGGCGTGTCGTCGAACCCGTCCGCGGCCAAGCTGAATCGCAGTGTGATTACACTCACCAGCATTCCGTCAAAGCCTCAACACAATATCGACGCTTCGCCCGCCTTCCTTTACGTGCCACGACCGGTGAGGCGGCGGCGCTTTTCCGATCGTGGATCGAGTGAAATCGGCGTGATGCGCCGCTTTCGGGGAGCGGGGAGAGGATGAGTTTCGAGGTGGGGATGTGGGTTCGGGTGG
>JAJTWZ010000168.1 GCA_021463145.1 Blastocatellia bacterium
CACGTCCCCGCAACGGCGTGGGACGTGACGTGGTAGACGGTTCCCGGGCGCATCGCACCCGGCGCGGACTGATGGCGTGCAACTCTGGGCATCGGCTGTTACCTCCGCCCCATAATCGAAAGTTGCGGCGCAGAAGTTGACCGGGAAGCGAATTGTGAAGCAGACAGCACGGGATGCGATCTGCACACAAGACGAAAACGCACCGGCCGGTCTGATCGTATCGGCTACTCGTCCCGGAGCCACGGCGGGAGCCGCTTTCCGTAAAGGACGGCAAGGACCTGGATGCAATCGTCAGCACGGTCGATCTCGTAGACGATAAGCTACGATCCCTCGGTCACCTCGCGGATCGAAGGACTCGAGAGAGTCCTCGACCTCGCGGCCGATCTGGGGGAATACGGCGATCTGTTCGGCACGCGAGAGGATTCTCTCGATCGTCCAAAGCGCGTTCTCGGGTGACGCAACGGCGGCAAGGTAGTCGTGGATCTCGGCGAGTTCATGCACGACCGTCTCCGACCAGACCACCCTTATCGCTTCAGGCCGTACCTCTCACGCAACCGGTCCGAGGTAACAATCCTGCCAGCCGCGACGTCGGCCCGGCTCTGTTCGATCATCGGCCGTTCATAGACTCGGCGCGCGAACTCGTCCCAAGTGACATCGTCGAGCAATGCATCGACGAGCTTGCGAGCCTGGTCCTTGACCTGATTTGTCCCCGGCATCTGATGGTCTCCTGCCCAGATCCTACCGCGCACAGCTGGCGCGCAGCTGGCCCGCAGCTGGCGCGCTCGATTCTTAAGGCCAAGCGTCCGAGTTTGACTACACGGACGCGGGCCACGTCGACGCGATGCGCGTGCGCGCGGCCGGCCGCGCGACCGCTCGGCGTTCCAGATTGCGCACCACCACGCCCGCTCCTTGAGTAGAAGAGGACAGTCGTCGTTGAAACTGCGGAGCGACAGCGACGAGTAGAAGAGGACAGACGTCGTTGACACCGCGCGACGCACGCGGCCCGGTGGGAGAATGGCGCTCCTGTCGGCGATGACGAAGCGGGCGTAGCCGAGCGCCGTCGCGCCTTTCATCGCCGGGCCGGCGACGGAAAGGAAGAGGCGGTCGGCGCGGATGGCGTAGAATGAGCGACAAAGGAGACACCCAACATGTCGACGCTTGAGCAACTGGTCGAGATCGCGAAGTCCCTGCCGGTCGAGGATCAGCGGAAACTGCTGGAGCAGGCCGAAAAGCTGCAACACCGAGACGAGCCGAAACCGCGGCGCAACATGAAGGGCGCGCTCGAACACCTGGGTATCCACCTCGACGACGAAGACGTGCGGGAGATGCGGCGCGAGGCGTGGAAGAACTTTCCGCGCGAGATCGAACCGTGAGTGCGGTGGTCGCGGACACGCAGGCGGTCGTGTGGTACCTGACGGAGCCCGGGCGGCTGACGCCTGCGGCAGTGGCTGCGATGGACGGGGCGACGGCTACGGGAACACCGATCTGGGTGGCGAGCATCACGCTGGTCGAACTGCGGTACCTGATTGAGAAGAAGCGGCTGCCATCGAAGGTGCTCGAAACGCTCACGATGGCGCTTGACGCCGAGGGCTCGGCGTTCGAGCTGGCGGTGCTGACGCGGGAAGTCGCGGACGCCACGGCCGCGGTGGATCGAGACAAGGTGCCGGACATGCCGGACCGGATCATCGCCGCGACGTCGCTTGCGCTTGGGCTGCCTCTGGTGACGTCGGATCGGCAGATCCGCGCGTCGGGCGTCGCGGCGATCTGGTAGACGCACGGTGCCGGACGCTTCCGGAGTCGGTGGGTCATTCGCCCTACCTGCCTCAAGTTGGCGGCAGGAATATTTTCCAGAAGAACATCGACCCCGCGCGACCGCTCGATGACGGGAGGAATTTCGCGAGTCAGCGCGTGAACGATCTGAGACCCGACGACGAGCGGTCGAGTCACGCCGGTAATCTCGCGCACTCGTCTAGGCAGGAGAAGAACGGAATCGCGTCTCACACTCGTCAAGAAGCCGATCGCGGGTCTCGGACGACAGCACGCCGGTAAACGGCGAGCTCTGTCGAAGCCGTGTCGCTTCTTCCCCTGGATCTCGGAGGATCGAGCAAAGATCCGGTACCGGCATTCGATCGAGAAGGCCGCGCCATTCGAGCCGAAGCCGCGACTCTTCTGGATCGTTGCCCGAGTTGGCAAGCCAACGATCGAGCGTTTCGTGCGCCCGCGAAATCACGCTCGCCGGGTCTCGTTCAAGCTCTCTGGCAATCCGGCGATGACACTCGAGGAGGAAGTATTCGACGAAGGCGGGCGATCCCCAGGACCTCGATCCCTGATCGAGCGCGTCGGCCCCAGAATCTCGAGAAAGGTCCACGCAACGCAGAGTACTACGGATACCTCCGGCGGCTCCGACGTCGTGGTCCGGTCCCGAAGGCAAGACCGAGACGGTCGTCTACGACAACAACGGCAACGTCCTCGAGTCCTTCGACCGCAACGGAGCAAAGACGGCGATGCTCTACGACTCGCTCGTCCGCGTGAAACAGGTCACGGACGCGAAGGACCGCATCGTCACCGCGGCCTACGACGACGCATCGGGCAAAGTGACCGTCACGAAAGCGTACGGGGACAAGCCTTCCTTCGCCGGAACTACCCTGAACTGTGATGTGTACGGAGAGTGAAGGAGCTTTCACTCCCTCCCGCGATCAGCGGGCCAGCGTAGGCGGCTCTCAAGAAACTCCACCGCAAGTTATTGACTCCAGATTCGACGGATTTTGAGTTTCAGCCTGCCGTGTCAGTGCAAAGCACCGAGATGAACCCCGCTGTCGCAACGGATGCCCGTGATATGTGGACCGCGAATGGCGCTGGACGCCGAACCGGACTCTGAGCGCTTCGCCGTCGCTGACGATGGCTGTGACCCCCGGTCCGCCCACCCAAATCGACCCGACCGGCTGAGCGGTCGCACCCAACGGCGAAAGCGTGCGCATTGCACGCAAATCAAAACGATCCTGGTGTGATTGACCGGAGCGACGGTGCGACCGCTCCGCGGTCGGCGCATCTGGGTTCCCGGATCCGCGGGTCGCGCGCGGCGAGTGCAGCGAGCAAGCGTGCGACCCGCGGAACCGCCCGCCGCGTCGTACCGACCGGGGAGCGGTCGCATCGTCCGTCCCAATGGGTGTCGGTGGCGACGCAATAGACGTTGTGTCCCGGCAAAGAGGCCTCTCTCACTTGGCCCAAGATCGAGATTGGAACGGTTCGAACTGCGAACCCAATGCGACCGCTCCGCGGTCGGCGCATCTGGGTTCCGGGATCCGCGGGTCGCGCGCGGCGAGTGCAGCGAG
>JAJTWZ010000169.1 GCA_021463145.1 Blastocatellia bacterium
GTCCGTTTGCGCCCTTCGAGGCACGCGACATCGACGGAGACAGCGTGCGGATCGACTTCGACCGCCCGACGGTGCTCTATTTCTTCCAGCCCGGCTGCGCCTGGTGCGAGCGCAATCACGAGGCGGCGAACGCGCTCAGCCGGCAGCTTTCCGCCACGCACCGGTTCGTCGGGGTCTCCCTTGCCGAAGCAGGACTCGCGGAACTCGTCGAGCGCAGACCTCCGGCGTTCGAGGTCGTGACTGGCCTTTCGCCGCAGTTGCTGGAATCCTACGAGCTGGGCGGGACTCCCCGTACAATTGTCATTGGTGCGGACGGCCGGATCTCCGCCAACTACTTCGGGGCCTACTTCGGTGCGACGGCCCACAGTATCGAAAGGGAACTCGACGTTTCGCTGCCGGAGGTAACGGTCGAAGGGAGTAACTGAGCAATGCCGACAAGTCTCGTCTCGATAGCGGTACTGTTGCTGACTGTAATTACCCAGTCACCCGTGCGCACCGCGGCTCCCGACGCCGCCGTACCGGCCGAGAGGCAGGACGAACGCGGTCGCCGGCTTCTCGATATCGCGATCGGCACCGAGGGCGTCCTGGGCGCCGACCTTGCCCTGAAGCTTCTCGAGACGGGCCGGATCGGCAATGACGAACTGCGGCGCGAGGCGCGCGAGTTCGCCCGCAGCCGCGTTTCGATGGCCGACGACCCGTTTCAAGTGACGATGATGCCCTATGACGGATACGGAGCGAGGGAACTCGAGACCTGCATGGCCCTTGAGATCTATCCTGTCGACGCGCTGTCGCTTCGTTGCCGGCTGGCCCTGCAGTGTCTTGACGCCGATCCCCAGATGGCCCGCGAGCTCGTGCTCGGGCTCGAGCCGGGGCTTGAAGCGCCGGCGTCGGGTTGCGGGGAGGCACTCGTTCCCAATGTGGACGTCTTCTACAGGACGCTTCCGCAGATCCTTTCCACGACGCTAACGGCCGAGGAGATCCGGGGCGGAATGAAGTGGGAGATCGCCCGGCGTTATGTCGACGGAGTATCGCATTGCAGCGCGATTGCGCCGGCTGCCGGTTTCATCCAGGCAATCGGGGCGCCGCAGGCCGTCGTCGATCAGCTGGCAGTCGGGCTTGCCGGGGCCGTGTCGCGGCTGGAAGGGTCGCCACGGGCACTCTTTGTGGCCGTGACGTCTCGGTCGTGGCAGCCTGTCGGGCTGCTGCTCGAAGGCCTTGCTGACGGGCCGCGGAAGGCTCTTGGCGGGGAGTTGCGGAAGTTCGTCGTGAGATCGCTTACGGTGCCGAGGTGCGCGGACCTGCCCGCAGAGACGTACCCGAAGGAATTGCTCGACTATGTCAACGATACGGTGTTTGCGGACCGCCCGATCGCTCCCGACAGTTCCGCGACGCGGCCGCCGCGCGGCGAGGCGGCCGTGCACACGCCGATCTGGGTCTCGCCGCAGAGCGCGAGGTACCTGTACGAATTTCAGGTATTTAACTGGGAGAGAAAACAGGCCGCGCATAATGGAAAGGAGCTGACAGCCGAGTGGAAGCTACGCTATCTCGAGTACGCCTCGAAGCTGCGCAACTGGAACTCGCTTGGCTCGGGCGATGACTACGACTACCTCGTCGAGAAGGGATCGATCATATTGGGCATGCTCGAGAATGCGCCCGACGAGGAGAGCCAGCTCGAGGTGCTCAAGGACTTCGCCTCGCTCGTGCGCCACGCAAACCGGGCGAAGGTACCGCCATACGTATTGCTGGGACACGTTGCGGTGGCGCTCTCGAGGCTCAACGAGGTGCGCCGGAACCTGGCGCTCGAGATGTTCCGGACCGGTCAGGGACACGTCGCCGCCTACGCCGAGCTGCAGCTCGAAGGCGTAGATGCGTTCGGAATCACCGACGGGACGAAGCAGGCGCCGTGAGCGGCGGCGTCCTGGAATCGAGTCTCTCCAGCGCCGGCGAGGCTTCTGCCGGGCCAGGGCTCAAGCAGGCGCGGCAGGCCTTCGAGTCGTTCGGCACTCCGAGGCTTTCGAGAGAGCTCGTTCCGAAGACGTCGTTTTTCGAGAACCTCCGCAACCGCGTCACGCCGCCGCAGTGGAATGCCGTCCGCAGGAAGGTGGCGTCCGCGGCTGGCCATGTCTGCCAGATCTGCGGCGGGACGGGCACGAGGTGGGCCGTCGAATGCCACGAGCGGTGGCGTTACGACGACGCGAACCGGATCCAGATACTCGAGGGTCTGATCGCACTGTGTCCGGCCTGTCACGCCGTCAAGCACATCGGGCGCCAGGAAGTAACGGGGAGAGCCATACTTCGCTCGAACTACTGTGAACGGTGATGTTTACGGAGAGTGAAGGGACTTTCACCTTCCACCGCGATCAGCGGGCCGGCGCTGCGGTTGTAACCGCTTGTAGTGTGTCGTCCTTGCATCCCGTGGCCCTACAATCCTAGGATTGCCCTATGGATAGGCAGTATGTGACTTCGTCGTCCGACGTGCTTTCTGGTACGCCAGTCTTCACTGGAACGCGCGTGCCCGTGCGTCTGCTCGTCGAAGCCCTCAGCGCCGGAGATTCCATTGACGATTTCCTCGAAGGCTTCCCTAGCGTTTCGCGCGAGCAGGTACTGAGTTTCCTGGCTTTTGCCGAAGAGGTCGCGGGGGCGGAATCCCGGTAGTGCGCGTCTTGCTCGACGAGTGCGTAGATGCCAGGTTCGCACGTGAGATCGTAGGCCACGACGTCACCACCGTCCCGCGAATGGGCTGGGCAGGAGTTACGGATAGGGTACTTCTGGAACGGGCTAAAGTTGAGTTCGATGTCCTGCTGACAATCGACCGGAATCTTGAGTTTCAGCAGAATCTCACAAGGTTCGACACTGCCGTGGTCATACTGTCTGGTCGGTCAAGCCGTCTTGCCGATTTGAAGCCGCTCGCCGCCGAGCTTCTCGGAGTAATCTCATCGGCAGCGCTGGGGAAAGCAACTCGGGTCACACCTTAGGCACACGACCTCAAGCATCAGAGGGCGCGCGCGACGGCGTCAAGCTGATTAGAAATTGTCCGGGGACAGCCATGCTCTCCTCCAAGCAATGTGAGCCGAGATGTTTACGGAGAGTAGAGAGACTTCACCCCCATTCTGCGACCAGCGGTGGGGGGAGCCCGGCTACTCGACTCTTTCGGAACATGTCTCCGCGCGGCAGCCACGGACCGACGTGCGGCTCGACGAGAGCCCGATGCGGGCCCGGACCGCGACGTTCGGTAGTTTCTTCACTCTGCCACGCAA
>JAJTWZ010000017.1 GCA_021463145.1 Blastocatellia bacterium
ATCCTGTAAATCCTGTAATCCTGTAATCCTGTCAACTCTTCATGCTAGGCGGGCGCGCACCGCGGCATTCACCGCCTTCCCGTCCACGGTCCTTCCCGCAAGGCGCTTCATCGCTGACGAGGTGCCCGTCGCCGGGCGTGAGGCGGTCGCGTCGAGAACAAAGGAGAGTAAACAGGATTACAGGATTATTCAGGATTACAGGATTCTGATCATTCATGCCCAAGACAATCCTGTAAATCCTGAAAAATCCTGTAATCCTGTCAACTCTTCATGCGAGGCGGGCGCGCACCGCGGCATTCACCGCCTTCCCGTCCACGGTCCTTCCCGCAAGGCGCTTCATCGCTGCCGGCATAACCTTCCCGATGTCGCGGGCCGATGTCGCACCGGTCTCGGCGATGGCTTCGTCGACGGCGGCCGCGATGTCGGCCTCGGACGCCGATGCGGGGAGGTATTCCTCTATCACCGCGAGCTCGGCCTCTTCCTTGACCGCCGAGTCTTCCCGGCCGGCCGCGCGGAATGCATCCGCCGACTCGCGGCGCTGCTTCGCGAGCGTCTGCAGCGCCTTGATGCCGTCGGCCTCGGTGAAACCCTCGCGATTCTCGATCCGCTTGTTCGCAAGCGCGGTCTTCATCATTCGCAATGCAGACAGACGCGCCGCGTCGCGCGCCTTCATTGCGTCGCGGATCTCGGATTCGACGCGATCGAAGAGTTCGGACATGCCGCTACCCGACGAACTCGGCTTCGACGCGGTCAGGAATCAGGCCCGCCTCGAATGCCCGATCGAGCAGCAGTTGCACCGCGCGGCGTCCGTCCGCACCGTAGTCTAGCGTCACGTCGTTCACGTACATCCCGACGAAACGGTCAGCGAGGTCCGTCGGCAGGTCGCGCGCGAACTGCATCGCGTAGCCGAGCGCCTCCTCGCGATTTTCGAGCGCGTACTTGATCGACTCGTGGAGCAGCCGCGAGACCTTCGCGGTAAGTTCGGGCCCGAGGTCCTTGCGGATCGCATTGCCGCCGAGCGGCAGCTGCAGGCCTGTTTCCGCGTGCCACCATTCGCCGAGGTCGAGCACCTTGTGCAGGCCCTCGCCCGCGTACGTGAGCTGGCCTTCGTGGATGAGGAGCCCGGCGTCGACGTCGCCCGCCTTCACGCGATCGATTATCGTGTCGAAATCCATCTCGACCGGCTCGAAGTCCGGCGCCGCGAGCATCATCGCCAGATACGCCGTCGTTAGCTTGCCCGGAATGCCGATGCGCTTCCCGCGCAGGTCTTCGATCGTGAGCGACTCGCGCGCGACGACGATCGGGCCGTACTTGTTGCCCATCGAAGCGCCGTGCGGCAGGAGCGCGTATTTGTCGGCGAGCAGCGCGTAGGCGTGGATCGATACGGCCGAGACTTCGTGGCGGCCCTCCATGGCCCAGTGGTTGAGCGTCTCGATGTCCTTGAGCAGGTGCTTGAACTCGAGGCCTTCGGCGTCGATCTTGTGCTCGGCGAGGGCGTAGTGCATGAACGCGTCGTCCGAGTCGGGACTGTGCGCCACCGTGATGGTTCGTGTGTCGGTCGTGTTCATAGATTCGCTTCCGAGGATGCTGCCGCACCGTCGGGAATGGGATGGATCGGGTTGTAGAGCGTGTCGCGCTCGACGGGCTCGAGGCCGGCGTCGCGGATCATGCGGACGAGCTCGACACGCGAGAGCGTGGCTTCGTCCTTGCCGTCGGCCGAGTAGGTCGAGACGAGCTCGCCGCCCTCGATTATCGTGCCGTCGAGGTCGTTGGCGCCGTAATGGAGCGCGATCTGAGCAAGGCTGCGGCCGAGCATCACCCAGTACGCCTTGATGTGATCGAAGTTGTCGAGCATGAGCCGCGACACGGCGATCGTCCGCAGACTGTCGATGCCCGACGGTCCAGGCAGGTGCGCGAGCTCGGTCTCCTTCGGCCAGAAGGCGAGCGGAATGAAGCACTGGAAGCCACCAGTGCGGTCCTGCAGGTCGCGAAGCCGGATCATGTGGTCGACGCGGTGCTCGGGCCGCTCGATGTGGCCGTAGAGCATGGTTGCGTTGGAGCGCAGCCCGGCGTTGTGAACCTTCTCTGTGACGGCCAGCCAGGTATTCGACCCGCACTTGTGGCGGCAGACCTCCTTGCGCACCGTCTCGTCGAAGATCTCGGCGCCGCCGCCCGGACAACTGTCGAGGCCGGCGGTCTTTAGCCGCTCGATGATCTCCTCGTGCGAGACGTGGAACATGCGCTTCAAGTGGTCGATCTCGACCATCGTGAAGGCCTTGAGGTGAACGTGCGGCAGTTCGCGCTTGAGCGTGCGCAGCAGATCTTCGTAGTACTCGATCGGAAGCTTTGGATGGAGCCCCCCGACGATGTGCAGTTCGGTCGCGCCCTGAGCTGCCGCGGCGCGCGCCCGCGCGAGGCAATCGTCGATCGAATGCGTGTAGGCCTCGGGCGAGTCCTTCTTGCGGTAGAAGCTGCAGAAGGTGCAGTCCCAATAACAGACGTTCGTGTAGTTGAGGTGACGGTTGACGTTGAAGTACGTCGCGCTGCCGTGCCGGCGGCGCCGGACGTCGTCGGCCAACCGGCCAAGGCCGACCAGATCGCCGGTTTCGAAAAGCCGAACGCCCTCGTCAAAACTCAACCGCTCCCCTGCGTCGACCTTGCCGGCGACATCTGCGAGAAACGGATCACGGAACGCGTTCAATGGCTGGTCTCCTTCGTCGCGCCCGCTGCCGCGCCGGCGCTGCCTGCAAAATCCGTGTGAACCTTAGCACAAGTGGCATGCCTTGTCGTCGTGGCGACCACTGTGGAACAATCCCAAGTCCGACACTTGTCATTCACGGAGGAACGTACGCCACATGGCCTACTCAGAACTGATGATTCGACCGTTTCGCGAGGAATTGACGCGAATCGGAGTTGAAGAAACGCGGACGCCCGATGCTGTCGAGGCCGCACTCGCGACCGACGGAACCGTGATGGTCGTCGTGAATTCGGTCTGCGGGTGTGCGGCCGGCAACGCCCGTCCTGGAATCGCAAAGGCGCTACGGAACGCGACGCTGCCGAGCAAAGTGGTTACGGTATTCGCGGGCGCCGACATCGAAGCGACGGAGCGGGCGCGCAGTTACTTCGCGCCGTTTCCGCCGTCTTCACCGCAGATCGCCATCATGAAGGACAAGAAGGTGCTGTTCATGCTCGAGCGCCATCAGATCCAGAATCGCACCGCCGACCAGGTCGCGTCGGATCTGACCGCCGCGTTCAACGAGCACTGTGCGTAGAGCGAAGAGTTGACAGGATTACAGGATTACAGGATTCACAAGATTCAAAGAATCTATGAAAATCCTGTTAATCCTGTAATCCTGTCAACTCTTCATCCGCTCAACGGCACGACACCCCAGTTCCAGACGGTTCGGCGATATTTCGACCAGGGAATGTCGCCCCACTCGCACGGTCCGGCGACGATGCACATGAGGTCGCCAGCGTCCGTACCGACGACGATCTCGAGCCAGCCATCGAGGTCGATGTCTCCGACGACCGCCGGCCCGGGCCTGCCAGACACGTCGCGCTCGTCGATGAGGTTGCCGTCGCCGTCGAATACGAGCAGCTTGTCCTGGGATCCGGTCAGGATCTCGAGTTTCCCGTCGCCGTTCAGGTCCACCACGACGGGTTCCGCCACCCATTGTCCCTGGATCTCGACTTCCCAACGCTTCTGACCGCGATCGTCGAGGCAGAGTAACGACCCGTGCTGCGCGCGGACTGCGACGAGGATCTCGTAGCGGCCGTCGCCGTCGATGTCCGCGCCGACCGGTGCCGATGCCCCGAAGCCCCACGGCGGAATCGTCATCGAGTCGTCGCCGAGAACGATCTCGGTTTCCCACGCGAACTCCTCCTCGCGCGTGAACGCCAACAGATGAAAGGAGTACTGTGTCGCGGCCTCGCGCCGCGCCATGTATCGCGGCCGCACGATCAGCCAGGAATCGCTGGATCGCGGCAGCACGAGCGGCATTTCGTCGCCATCGACCGCGCGCCATCTGCCGCGTTGGTTGAAGATGATGAACGGACCCGGCCGCGGCAGGTCGCGAGCGCCGCTCTCCGCGGTCGGATCGCCGTTTGGACCGGCTGGCGGTTCGAGCGGGATGAGGTGGCCGTCCTTCCGGAAGTTCCCGCGCCCGTCGATCTGCGAATCGAGCGACAGCAGAAACTCCGGTTCGCCGTCGCGGTTCAGGTCGCCGACCGCCGGGGCCGGCCAACGGGGGGGACTGCTGCCAGAAAACGCCGGAGCGGACCACAGAAGTGTTCCGTCCTCGCTGGAAAACGCGTAAAGCGTGCCCTTCTTGTCCATCGAGAGCACTTCGGCGCTGCCCTCGGATGAAAACTCGATGGAGGACGGGGGCATCAGCATCTGCCGGATGACGCCGGCGTCGGTCTTGAGCGCGCGCCGCCATCGCAATTCGCCCGTCGCGGTGTAGCAATAGACCCATCCGGTCTCGTAACCGGCGATGATCTCGTAGTGGTGATCGCGGTCGATGTCGACGAGCAACGGCGAGCCGACCACTCCAGCCGGCGCTTCGACGCGCCAGAGCAACTCGCCGAGCACACCCGTGCCTCCGCGCGTGCGTCCCGCCCGGCGATAGGCGCGATCCAGGCCGTCGGCGAGCGCGACCGGCGTTGGCCAGAGCGCTTCGGCGCCGCGAGCAAGTGCGTACCGCAGCGCGGATTCCAGTTCGTGCGGCGTCGACTTCGGCAGCGGCGGCAGGTTCTGGTTGCCGCTGGTGACGAATAGGTGAAGCGGGCCAGGCGCCTCGGCCGGGGGGAAGAGCCGCGCGCCGGAGAGCATCTCCCACGCCAGGGCGCCAAGCGCGTGGATGTCGGAAGCGATGCCCGAGATTGGCGCGATAGCCGCCTGGTTGGGAGTCGCGATCTCGCCGACTCCAAAGTCGACGAGGACTCCGCGTTCCTGCGCTCCCTCGCTGACGACCCAGACGGATTCGGGCGACAGAATGCCGTGGACGACCCCGCGTTCGTGGAGCACCTGAAGACCGCGCGCAACGTCGGCAACCAGCGAGAGCACGCGCGTCGGCTCCATCGTGCCTTGCAGATCGAGCAACGAACGCAGCGGGACCCCGGCCGGGCGGGTCGTGATCAGGCAGACGGTGCCGTCAGCGGCGCCGGCATATCCGGATACCGTGACCATATGAGGTTGCTGCAGCGCCGAGAAGTTCCGGTAAATCCGCGAGAGCCGGTCCATCTGGCCGAGAGGCTCGTCCCAGTCGACCCGGAAGATGTGCACGAGCGTCGTCGTCTTGTCGGCCGGGCTCTGGGCCTCGAAGAGCGACCGCATCGGATGAGACGCGAGCAGCCGGTTCAGTTGCAGGTGGCCGAGCCCCGACTCGGACGGCAGCGTCGGCAGCAACTGGCTTTGGCACGTCGGACACGCTGAAGTATCCGACGCGACGACGGGACCACACGTGAGGCAAAACCGCGTCATTGAGTTGCTCCGGAAAGTTCAGGAGGGGCGCAGAGACAACGGTTTATAGCCGTTCGGCGCCCGGCGGCGCAACCGAAGAGGACCACGGATCACAGAGATCGGAACGGAATCCACAGATCCGAACCCGGCAGGCCGGATCCGTGGAATCCGGCAAAATCAGTGGCCGTCCTTTTCGTCGTCCAGGCGGCCATCGACGGGTTCCTCTGGAAACATCGGAGGGGCCATGGGATCGATCGTGGGCGAGCCGGCCGGAGAAACTCCGTGAGACTGTATTTCGTGAGCGAGCTGGCCTCGAAGGTGGCTGTGCTTCTTTCCGTAAAAGAAGTAGATCGCGATTCCCACGGCGAGCCAGATGATGAGCCGGTACCAGTTCTCCACCGGCAGCGAGAACATCAACAGCATGCAGATTGCGATGCCGGCGATCGGAACGAAGGGGCTCAGCGGCACCCGGAACGGACGGTGCGCGTCAGGGTGCGTCTTGCGCATCACTAGCACCGCCGCGCAAACGATGACGAAGGCGAGAAGCGTTCCGATGTTCACGAGCTCGGCAAGTATGCGGAGGGGAAGGAACGCCGACATGATGCCGACGGCGCAGCCGGTCAGAATCGTAGACTTCCAGGGCGTCCTGAACTTGTCGTGGATCGCGCCGAAGAACGACTGCGGAACGAGGCCGTCGCGAGCCATTGCAAGCATGACGCGAGGCTGGCTGAGCATCATCACGAGCAGCACCGACGTGATGCCGGTCAGTGCGCCGAGCGAGATGACGAACTGCGCCCAAGGCAGGCCTTTCGCCTCGAAGGCCTTCGACACAGGCGCGTTGATGTCGATCTGATTGTACGGAACCATTCCCGTCAGCACCGCGGAGACCAGGATATAGAGGAGGGTGCAGACGATCAGGCTGACGATGATGCCGATCGGCACATCGCGCTGCGGATTGCGCGCCTCCTCGGAGTGTGTCGAAACCGAGTCGAAGCCGATGTAGGCGAAAAAGATTGTCGCGGCGCCGGCCATCATGCCCAGCGGCGCTCCACCGGCGTCGGTCATTCCCGCGATCGAATGGCCAAAGAAGCTGAGGCCCGTGTAGCCATACGGTGCGAAGTCACGCGTCCAGTTCGCCGGATCGATGTAGAAGGCCCCGACGATGATGACGAAGAACACGACCGCCAGCTTCACTATGACCATCGCCGCGTTGATGGACGCGCTTTCCTGGATGCCTTTCACGAGGACGACCGTCAGCACGAACGTGATGACGAGCGCCGGAAGGTTCATGAAAGTGTCCGTCGCTACGAGATGGCCCAGTTTCGGATCGTAGTCGAACGGCGCGTTAGCGAGAACTTCCGGAATCTTGAACCCGAAGAGACCTATGAAGTCCTGGAAGTAGTGGGACCACCCGTTCGCGACGGTCGCCGAACCGACGGCGTATTCGAGGACCAGATCCCAGCCGATGATCCACGCGAAGAGCTCGCCGAGCGTTGCATACGCGTAGGTGTAGGCGGAGCCGGCGACGGGCACCATCGCGGCGAACTCGGCGTAGCAGAGTGCCGCGAAAATGCAGGCTATGCCGGCGACGACGAACGAGAGCATCAGCGCGGGGCCGGTCTTGTCGTGGGCTGCGACGCCCGTCAGGACGAAGATGCCCGTGCCGATGATCGCACCGACGCCGAGGCTGGTGAGCTGGACCGGGCCAAGGATGCGACGCAGGCGATGTTCGCCCTTCAGCTCACCCAACAGGACATCGAGCGGCTTCTTCGAAAAGAGCTGATTCGGCATGGAGACCTCCGCGTGTATTGGGGAAAAGCGCGCCGATCATTACCGAAACAGCCCGTCCGTTCAAGCAAAACTGTTGTGAGACACGCCGCCCGGTTCATCCCACGGGAGCCCTGTGGGAGGTGGGGGGACTGTTCTATCCAGCGGTCCGTAGTCGATCCCACCATCGCTGACCGGCAGGGTCTCGTTGGATCGATATGACAGTGCTGGATCGGTACGAGTGCGCTGGATGAAAACGACCGCATCTGATCGACGGGGCCACACTGGATCGGTACGACCGACCTGGATCGCCGGGGCCGCTCCGGATGGGTACGACAGCTCTGGATCGGTATGACCGCTCTGGATCGGTATGACCGCGAAGCGGTAACAGACGATAGCCGGGGGGTACGGCGGTGAGCGAAGCGATCCGCCGTAACCCCCGGCACGCCCCCACCCGAATTCCGACCGCGGAGCGGTCGCACCCGATCCCTGGACGACGCGGATTCCGCCGGGCTCATACCGGCAGCGACCACGCGACTGGCGCCAGCGCACTCACCGATGCAACCTGACGCATTCCCTTCGGACAATTGCATTCCAGCCCGCGATCGCCGATGCTCTCGCCTTCGTGGATTCGACCGAGCCAAACGTTGCCGGCCAACCGCCCGTCACACGGAGCGAAATCTTTGGCTGGTGCATGTACGACGTCGCGGACTCTGCCTTCACGACAGTCATAGTCACGGTTATTTTCGCGCCGTACTTCACGGGCGTCGTCGCTGGCGGCACCGGCTATGGCGACACGCTGTGGGCACTTGCAAACTCCGTCTCCGGCGTTGCGGTCGCACTGCTGGCGCCGATCCTTGGCGCCATCGCCGACTTCTCGGGCGCTAGAAAGAAGCTCCTTGCGCTCTCGGGAGCCATCATCGTGATCTTCACGGCCGCGCTCGGTCTGGTGCAGCCAGGAATGGTCGTGCTCGGCATCGTCCTCTACATCGTCGCGAACGTCGGGTTCACGGCGGGCGGGATCTTCATCGACAGCTTCCTTCCTGGGATCTCCAACGAGCAGAACGTCGGAAGGATATCCGGGACGAAGTGGGCCCTGGGCTATGCGAGCGGTCTCGTGGCTCTTGCTCTCTGTCTGCCAGTCGTCGGCGAGAACGGACCAGGGGTCCGCTGGGTGCCGGTGCTCGTGGCCGTTTACTACGCGGTAATGGTGACGCCGACGTTAATGCTGTTGCGTGAACGCAGCGAGCCGAGGCCCCTTCCTGCAGGCAGGAATTACGTCACGTTTGCGTTCTCGCAACTTGGCGACACGCTGCGGCATTTGGGGCGGTATCGCGAACTTCTGAAGCTCTTCGCTTCGTTCCTGATCTACAACGAGGGAATCAACACGATCATCGCGTTCGCGGCCGTCTACGCGATAAAGACAGTGGGGTTCACTCAGGATCAGGTCATCATTCTTTTCATCGTTCTCAACGTCATCGCCGTATTGGGGGCTTTCGGCTTCGGATGGCTAGGGGACCGGATCGGGCAGAAGACGACGATTTTCATCACGCTTGCGATCTGGACGATGGCGGTAGTGGTAGCGTTCCTCACGTACTCGGTCGGAATGTTCTGGGCGGTTGCCGCGCTTGCCGGTATCGGAATTGGGTCGACGCAGTCGGTGACGCGCAGTCTGGTGGCTCAGTTCGTGCCCAAGGCGAGGTCGGCGGAGTTCTTCGGGTTCCTTGGGATATCGGGCAAGGCGATCAGCTTCGTTGGCGTGAACGTGTTTGCGTGGATATCCGATTTGTCCGGCAGTCAGAGGCCGGCAATGCTGACGACCGGGATCTTCTTCGTGCTGGGAGCACTCATGCTTGCTACGGTGGACGAGGCTCGTGGCAAGGCTGCGGCGACAGTTGAGGAGTAAGCGCTGAGCGTGACAGAAAGCGGGTGCTGCGCGGGTCCTCCGCACGATCGCCCGAGTCGTACTGGCCCGCTCGCTGTCGCTCGCGGTACTGATCCCGTAGCCGTCCTCGCGGCCGGTTGTCGTGCCGACCCACTCGCTGTGCTGATCCCGCTGGCAACACCGGCAGGGCCGTCGTCGAGTCACGTCCTCAAAGCCGCTCGTTCATTACCGGTCCCACGATCAGCAGCACGCATCCGTCAACAGTCCACAACGGCGTGTGATCGGACGACGTCTCGTACCGTACGTAGTCCCCGGCACCAACCTGCATCGCGTCGTCGCGCACGGTTCCGGTCAGGATGAAGCACTCCTCGACGCCGACGTGGCGGTGCGGCGGATATTTCGCGCCAGGGTCCATCTTGATAAGGAAACTCGCGCGCTGCGTGCTCTCGTCGACGAACAGATTCCGCCTCCGCACACCGGGAATACCGGTCTCGTCCCAGGGCGAATCGTCGTTGCGAAGCACGAACGGCACGGCGGGAGTCGAAACCGGCGCCTCGGCGGCAACCTGAGCAAGCAACCGGTCCCGCAGCGATGCGGGCGGCGTCGCAAGGTCGGCAAATGCCATCTCCCCGATCAGCAATTCGGCCGCGAGCAGCTCTTCAATGCCGCTTGCGTCAGGCGCCACGTTGCCCTCCCCAGCGTCGTCAACGCCGAGCGCCCGCATCCAGGTGTCCTCCGAAAGGACGTTCGCGGAGTCCTTACGCGACATCGTCGTCCTCCTCGGCGTCCGAAAGCGGGGCGAGGTACTCGCGCAGCTTCTCCATCCCCAGCCTGATTCGAGTCTTGACCGTACCGAGCGGCAGTTGAAGCTTTTCGGCAATCTCGCTGTGGCTCAGGCCCGAGAAGTAAGCAACCTCGATGACCTCTCGCTGTTCGGGCGACAGTCTCTCTAGCGCGGCACGAACGATTCGCTGACGCTCTGTTGCGAGCGTCGATTCTTCGGGATTGTCGGTTGCCACCGCGCGCTCTATCGGAGAATCCTCGAGCGCGGTTTCGGAGTTCCGGGCGGAAGCGCTCGAGCGAAGCCGGTCGAGCGATCTCGTGCGAGCCATGCAAAGCAGCCAGGCCGACGGATTTCCACGACTGACGTCGTACGTCGCCGCCTTTCTCCAGACCTGCATGTACACGTCGAGAGTTGCTTCTTCCGCAGCGCCCGGATCGCGAAGAATTCGAAGCGCGAGACCGTAGACGACTCGATTCGTCTGGTCGTACAGCGCGGCCATTGCGGCCTGGTCTCCGCGCGCAATGCTCGCGACTAGCACGCCAAGTTCACGCTCGGCCGCCCGCACATTGGCCGTCGCACTCACTCTGGCAACTCCATGCTCATCGGGAAATCCGGCACCCGAGGGCAAAAGCCCCGGAAACCGTGGCGAGAATAGGCTGTGAAACAGGTGCCGTCAAGACTCTGGCCAATGCAAACGCCCATCCAGCGCAGCGTGCCTTCAAGAGCTACCAGGGGCCTCGACCCGTCGCGCCGGAGTCAAGGTGCGAAAGCCTGGCGCCCTGAAGGCGCCATCGACGAGTTTAGCGGCTGCGGCGCTTCAAGAATGCAAGGCTCCGGCACGCCAGAAAACAGCGCGTGCCGGAGCCTTGAAGTCCACGACTCGATCCAGGGCTCGACCTAGGGCTTGAAGCGTGACCGATGCTGTTCGCGGGCCTCGCGGAGCTTCGTTCGCTGCTCCGGAGTCAGCACTTGCAGCACCTTCAGCCGCGTGCCGGTCGACACACGAGTAACCTCCGTCTGCGCAGCTGAAAGCTCATTGATGAGCGAGTCGATTGCCGCCTGGTTTGCCGGCTCGGCATTGATCGCTTCCTCGAGAGACCGGCGCTTTTCGGCCATTGCCGTGTGCGCGGCTTCGAGCGCCGCAGCGTCGGCCTTCCTGATCTCTTCGATTCGCGTGCGTTGCTCGTCGGTCAAACCGATCAGCTCGGCAGCTCGGCCGTATGCGAAGTCGTGTCCGCGTCCGTGGCGCATCCGGCCCTTTCCGGCGCGTCCAAAGCGTCCGTCGCGGTCGAGCCGCTCTCCCTGCTGGGGACTGTCGGCGGGCGGCTTCGCGGCATCCTGTGCGAGAACCGATCCGCCGGCGAAAACGATCCCTGCCAGGGCGGCGACAGCGAGCGGAGTTCTGTATATCGAATTCATATGAGTATCGTGACCTCCCGAAATGTTCGTCTCTTGGAAACGCGGGTAGGATGGACCCGCTTCCCGGAAAGTTTGCCGAAGTGCCGGCACGTGCCGCGCGGCCCCCTGGCCCCGCCACCGGCGGGCGCGATCGCCGTCGTTGCCCGTTCGCGTTTGCTACACTGCCAACCCGACCCGGTATCCCCACGGAGGCGCGAATGCGACGACTACTCCTCACGCTCTGCGCCGCGGTTCTTGTGACCGCCGCGCTCCCGGCGCCAACAGCGGCGCAGAAACTGACCGTCGAGCGGCACACGCTCGACAACGGAATGACCGTCCTCACCCACGAAGACCATTCCATCCCGATGATCAGCCTGTACGTGTTCTACCGCGTCGGCTCGCGTAACGAACGCCCGGGCATCACCGGCGTCTCGCACCTCTTCGAGCACATGATGTTCAACGGTTCGGCAAAGTACGGGCCGAAGCAGTTCGACCTCGTGCTCGAAAACGCCGGCAGCGGCGGCAACGGATACACGAACAACGACTTCACGGCGTACCTCGAAACGTTCCCGAAGGAGGCGCTCGCCGCCGTGCTCGACCTCGAAGCCGATCGCATGCGCAGCCTCACGATCTCCCCGAAGAACCTCGAGCAGGAGCGCGGCATCGTCAAGGAAGAGCGGCGCGTGAGCACCGACAACAGCCCCTCGTCGCGCATGTTCGAAGAGATGATGGCCGCAGCGTTCGTCGCGCATCCGTACCAATGGCCTGTCGTCGGATGGATGGGCGACCTCGACGCAATCAAGCTCGAGGAAGCGCAGCGCTACTTCGACACCTATTACGGTCCGAACAACGCAACGCTCGTCCTGACGGGAGACTTCAAGACCGCCGACGTGCTCAAGGAAGTCCAGTCCTCGTTCGGCAGCGTGGCTAAGCGAGGCGCGCCGCAGCCGGTTCCGAACTCCGAGCCCGTGCAGCAGGGCGAGCGTCGCGTGTCGCTCGTCTACGACGCGGCATTGCCGGCCGTAATGCTTGGTTACAAGACGCCGGCGGCGCGCCACGTGGATGCGCCCGCGCTCGAAGTGCTTTCGGCGATCCTGAGTACGGGCGAGTCGTCGCGGCTGTACCGCAAGCTCGTCTACGGTCAGGTCGCCACCGAGGCGAACGCGAGCTTCCTCGCGATGGCGGATCCCGCGCTTTTCACGTTTTACGCGCAGGCAGGAGAGAAGACGACCGCCGCGCAATGCGAAGCGGCGATCGCCGACGTCGTGCGCGAAGTGAAGGCGAACGGCGTCACGACCAGCGAGTTGCAGAAGGCCAAGAACCTCCTGCGCGCAGGAATGATCGACCAGCTCCAGACGATCGCAAACAAGGCCAACCTCATCGGCGCCTTCGAGGTGCAATACGGAGATTGGAACGCGCTCACGGGCATTCTCGACCGCTACGACGCGGTGACGAGCGAAGACATCAAGCGCGTTGCGGCCCTGTACCTCAACGACGATCGGAAGACGGTGGTGACACTTGTACTGCCGGAGAAGGCGAAGGAGGTGGCCGATGCGAAGTAAGGGAGATCCGATGCATCGAGTTTCCTGGAGGGCTTTTCGTCGAACGACGACCCGGTCGCTTCAGCTCCCGGCTCTGATCGTACTCTTGACGACGTCGGTGTTTGGGCAGTCCACGCAGACGGTCGACGTGCCGGCGCCCGTTGGCGGTGTCGACGTGCCCGCATGGACACGCACGGTGCTGCCGAACGGACTCGTCGTGATCCTGATGCGGCAGGACGAGAACCCGCTTGTCCACGCGCGGCTCACGCTGCGCGTCGGATCCTCGTCGGATCCAAAGGGCAAGGAGGGCCTCGCTTCGCTCACTGCCGAACTGCTCACGGCCGGAACCGCGAAGCGTTCTGCCGAGCAGATCGCGACAGACACGGATTTCGTCGGCGGACAACTTTCCGCGACCTCCGATGCCGAGACGACGACCGTGACGTCGCAGTTCCTCTCCCGCGACACGGCGCGCCAATTCGACCTGCTCTCGGACGTCGTCCTGAGGCCGGCGTTCGCTGCGGCCGAAGTCGACCGCGTGCGCCAACAGCGGCTCGGCGAGATTGCCGCTCTTCCCGAGAACTCGGGCCGCTACGCCGACATCCAGTACGAGTCGGTGCTCATGGCGGGTACGCCTTACGCACATCCGTCAGTCGGCTTGAAGTCGTCGGTCTCGACGATCACGCGCGACGACGTCGTGGCGTTCCACACCGCGGCTTATGTACCGAACAACGGTGTGCTCGCGATCGTCGGCGCGTTCGATCCGGCCGCGATGATGAAAGTGGCCGAGTCGTCGTTCGGCGCGTGGGCGAAGCGCGCGGTCACGCCGCCGGCGACCTGCGCGCCCGGCAGGATCGCGGGCCGTCGCGTGGTCGTCGTCGACTATCCGAACCTGAACCAGGCGCAGGTGCGCATTGGCGACATCGGGATAGCTCGCAACGACCCGGACTACGCCGCGATCCAGGTGGCGAACGCCGTTCTGTCGTTCGGGTTCTCGTCGCGGCTCACGGAAGAGATTCGCGTGAACCGGTCCTTGACGTACCGGATCGCGAGCCGGTTCAGCGCCGGAGTCAATCCGGGGACGTTCGCGATCACCACGTTCACCAAGAACTCGACGACGCGCGAGATCATCGACGCGACGCTTGCCGAAGTGAAGAAATTTCGGGACGGGCCGCTCACCGATGCCGAAGTCGATCGGGCGAAGAACATCATCCTGGCGCGGCTGACGCAGCAACTCGAGACGCCTTCGGGACTCGCCGGAATGCTCACGCAGATCGAGATATTCGGGCTGCCGAAGGACTACGTCGAGACGCTCGGACCGTCGATCCGTGGGATCACGCCCGCCAGTCTGCAACCGATCGTACGGAAGAACTTTCCGCTCGACGACATCGTGATCGTCGTTTTCACGACGGCAAGCGAGACGAAAACACAGCTCGAGGGGCTCGCCCCGATCGAGGTGCGAAAGGCGGAGTAGCGAGATAGGACGGACGTAAGTCTCGACCGTGGCAACAGAACGCGGCCGGCTCGTGGGAGGGCCGCGCGATGTCGTTCGAGGAAGCGATCGCGGAGGCGGCTGGGCGATCGAATCCGTGAAACTGACGACGCCGGACCGGAACGGGAAGAGCCCGCGACCCTGTCGCTACCGTTTCACGTTCCGATCCGGCACTGCGAGATCGGCGCTCTCGTCCAGGGTCTTGATCCGCAGGATGATCGCCGATACACCGAAGCCGATGACGGTCAGCAAGGTCCGGATTCCGGCGTGATCGAGGCGGTATCCAGAGTAGATCAGCGATCCCCAGAGGATTACGAGCGTGACGACCTTCGCGCGCACGGGCATTCCGCGCTTCTCCCGGAAATTCCGGATGTACGTGCCAAGCACCCGGTTTCCCATCAGCCAGGAATGCAACCGGTCCGAGCCTCTTACGTAGCAGGCGGACGCGAGCAGCAGAAACGGCGTCGCCGGCAGCAGCGGGAGGATTACTCCCAGAATCCCGATGCCGAGCAGCAACGTGCCGAGAATGTTGAAGAGGATCTTTGTGGGCACGATCGCTCCGGAAAAGCCCTTTCCGTGAAGAAAAAACAAGGGTACACCGCGACGCTCCGGCGAGGGAACCAGGTTCGGCGGGTTTACGGGCGTGCAGGCCCCCCGCGTAGATCCGGCCGGCCCGCAAACGGTCGAGCCCGTCACGGGCAGGCTTACGAGGATCTCGGATTCGCCTTGCGGTATGCCTTGGCGAATTTCTTCACGAAATCGCGAACCGAATGGACGGCCTCGCCTTCGACTCGGCGGACGTAGGAGAGCGCTTCTGTGAAGCGTTTCGCAGCCGTCGGTTTGAGCACCGAGCCGATGGCATAACGGGATTCGCGCGGCGTTTCCTCCGGATCGGGACG
Source organism: Blastocatellia bacterium (assembly GCA_021463145.1). Lineage (GTDB taxonomy): Bacteria > Acidobacteriota > Blastocatellia > UBA7656 > JADIYM01 > JADIYM01. The sequence continues at coordinate 15,225 of JAJTWZ010000017.1, forward strand.
GAGCACGTCGAAGGTCTCCGATCTGCTGCGTCCGGTTTCGATCTGGTCGGGCCGGACCGTCACGGGCGTTCGCGGATCGGCGCGGCCAACACCGCCGGAGCGATCGCCAGGATTCGCAGGTGGAGGCGGCGGCACGGGACGGACGGTCGAACTGCGTTGAGAGGCGATAGCGCGTCTGTCGGCGTCCTCCTGTTCGAGGTCCGGCCCGCGCGGCGCGACGGTGGTCTGGAAGCGGATGACCAGGTGGGCTTCATCGATCGACCCGGCGATTGTGACCTCGGGGAGCTCCTTTCTGATGTTGGCGATGATGGCGTCACGCAGGTCGGTTCGGACTCCGGTATCGACGAAGACGGTCATCGAGCCGCGCATGTCCTCCGGCGTTCCCTTGTCGATCTGGGCTACCTGGGCGAACGCGGCCGGCGCAAGCAGGCAGGCAATCACAAAGACGCAGAGACGTGACACGGAACCTCCAGGTCGTTCGGCGCGTGTTGTCGGGGACAACGGGAATCCTACTCCCATGTTGCAAGTCCTGCAGCGATCACGCCGTGGTGATCGTGCGCGACTTGTTCAGGATCGGTACCAATAGCGACTCGGATCTGGCAGGGTGACGCCATCTTTATCGGTGTCGCGTTGTCGATCGGGGCGTTCGCCATTCGACGTCCACATGGAACGGCACTCTGGTCCGTTCCGACATTACTGAATTGGAGCACATCCACATGCGCGTTATGGTGATCATCAAGGCATCGAAGGAATCCGAGGCAGGCGAAATGCCGGGCGAGCAGCTGCTCGTCGAAATGGGGAAGTACAACGAGGATCTCATCAAGGCCGGGGTCATGCTTGCCGGCGAGGGATTGCAGGCGAGCTCGAAGGGCAAGCGCGTGCGCTTTTCGGGCGCGAACCGCACGGTCATCGACGGACCTTTCGCCGAGACAAAGGAACTCGTCGCCGGCTTCTGGCTCTGGCAGGTGAAATCGATGGACGAGGCCGTCGAATGGCTGAAGCGGTGTCCGAACCCGATGCCCGGCGAATGCGAAGTCGAGCTTCGGCAGGTCTTCGAAGCCGAAGATTTCGAGCCGATGATCTCGACCGACGAGGGTCGCGCCGTGCTCGAGGCCGAAAAGGCCTATCGCGACGCCGCGAAGTCGTAGCGACTCGCCGCCCGGCTTGCGGCCGGATTGGCGCGGTGGTCTGATCGATGTCCGTGGCGGACACCGAAACGCATCGCACGATCGAAGCGGTCTGGCGGATCGAGTCCGCTCGCATCGTCGCCGGCGTCGCGCGCATCGTGCGCGACGTCGGCATGGCGGAAGAGCTCGCACACGACGCGCTGGTCGCGGCGCTCGAGCAGTGGCCGAAAACGGGCGTTCCGGACAAGCCGGGAGCGTGGCTCGCCGCGACGGCGCGCAACCGCGCGATCGACCGCGTCCGGAGGCGACCGATGCTCGACCGGACGCACGCGGAGATCGGCCGGGATCTCGACGAACGGCAGCAGGACGAAGTGGCGCGAATGGAAGCCGCGATCGACGACGACATAGGTGACGACCTCCTGCGCCTCGTATTCGTTGCGTGTCACCCCGTGCTCGGGCCGGAAGCACGAGTCGCGTTGACGCTGCGGTTGCTTGGGGGACTCACGACAGACGAAATCGCGCGTGCTTTTCTCGTCTCCGAGTCGACGATTGCGCAAAGGATCGTTCGAGCGAAGAAGAAACTCACGGAGGCGCGAGTGCCCTTCGAAGTCCCGCGAGGTGCGGATCGCGAGCGGCGCCTCGCATCGGTGCTAGAGGTGATCTATCTCGTGTACAACGAAGGCTACTCCGCGACCGCCGGCGACGACTGGATGCGGCCGGCGCTCTGCGAGGAGGCGCTGCGGCTGGGCCGCATCCTCGCGGAACTCGTTCCGCAGGAAGCCGAAGTGCACGGCCTTGTCGCGCTGATGGAAATCCAGGCGTCGCGCGCGAAGGCGCGGACGTCGCCGGCGGGCGAGCCGATCCTCCTCAACGACCAGAACCGCGCGCGGTGGGACCAGTTGCTCATCCGTCGGGGACTCGCGGCGCTCGAGCGGGCGGGTGCGCTGGGGGGAGCGCGGGGGCCGTACGCGCTGCAGGCGGCGATCGCGGCGTGCCACGCGCGCGCTACGGACGCGGCGGAGACGGACTGGTCGCGGATCTCGGCGCTCTACGGCGAACTCGCGCGGGTGGCGCCGTCACCCATCGTCGAGTTGAACCGTGCGGTGGCGATCGGGATGGCGGATGGACCGGCAGCCGGGCTCGCCGCGGCGGATGCGGTCGCCGGCGAGCCGGTGCTTGCGACGTATCATCTGCTGCCGGCGGTGCGCGGGGAATTTCTCGAGCGGTTGGGACGGATCGAGGAAGCGCGGGAGTCCTTCGCGCGCGCGGCGTCGCTCACACGCAACGAGCGCGAGCGCGAGGTGCTGCTGGGAAGGGCCGGGCGGCGGTAACGTTCCGCACGATCAACTACGGCGCCGGCTTCGACGCCTTCTCGACGGCGTCGAGAATCCCCGCGATCCCGTCCTTCGTCGTCAACCGCCCTGCGGCAATCACCGCCTCGATCCGCCGCGTGTTGCCGATCGCCACGGTCGGATTCGCCTCGAGCAGTACGAGATCCGCGATCTTTCCCTTCGCGACCGTCCCGTGGTCCTTCTCCCGTTCGAGCATCCGCGCCGGATTCCAAGTCGCGGCCTGCAGCGCCTCCATCGGCGTCAGCCCCGCGCTCACGAGCAGTTCGAGCTCGTCGTGCAGACTGAACCCCGGGAAGCAGTACGGATTGAGCACGTCGGTCCCCGCGACGATCCCGACACCGGCCTTGCGCATCGCGCCCACCACCTCGAGCTGCCTCCGGTACGCGAGCTTGCCGAGCTCCGCGTCTTCCGCCGTCCGCGACTTGAAGCGGAAGTCGTTCGCCGGATCCCACATCTTCTGCATCGCCGGGTGCATGTACTTGAGGCGCGGGTCCGTCGTGATTTTCGGATCGTCGAGGTGCGCGATGTTGCGCAGGACGACGAGCGTCGGACACATCCAGACCCTCGCTTTCACGAGGCGGCCGAAGAACGCGTCGGCCTTTGTCGCGTCGTAGTGTTCGATCGCGGTCCGGTTCGCGCGCCGTCGCGCCGCGCGCGCTTCCTCGCTCGACGGATCGACGCCCGGAGCCGCGGGCTTCCGAAGCTCGGCTTCGTGCGACGAGCATTCGGTGAGCACGCCGGTCAGGTGTTCGACGCAGCGCATGCCGGCGCCGGCGGCATCGGTGACCGAGACGGAACCCGGTACGTGACCGTCGACGGGAAGGCCCGCGCGATGGGCTTCGTCGGCGATGGCGAAGAAGACGTCGCGGGGCAGCAGGCTGTAGACCTTGATGAAGTCGGCGCCGTCGCGCTTCGCCTTGCGGACGGCTTCGCGGCCGTCGTCCATCGTGGCGCAGGCGGTAGAGTTGGGCCAGATGGGCTTCGGTCCGCCGAGGATCGAGCTCGCGATGACCATGCGCGGACCGGTGAGGGTGCCGGCGGCGATGTCCTGCCGCCACTGATGGTGGAGCGGCGAGCCCCACATGACGCGGATGCCGGTGACGCCGTTCGCGATGAAGAGCGGGACGTGCGTGGAGTCGTACCAGTGGACGTGCATGTCCCAGAGGCCAGGTATGAGGAATTTGCCGGTGCCGTCGAGGACCTTCGCGCCGGGCGGGACGGCGACCTTGCCGGTATTCCCGACCTCGGAGATGCGGTCGCCGGTGACGACGACGGTCATGTCGGAGGACGCCGGCCCACCGGTGGTGTCGATGACGGTGACGTGGGTGATGGCGATGGCAGTCTGCTTTGCAGCTTCGACCGCTTGACCGGCCATCGATGCCACCGGCGCCAGAACGAGCAACACGAGTACGCACAGACTCTTCATGGCTTCACCTACGGCACGCCTGGTCTCCAAGCGCTCCACGACACTATTTCGCATCCCAGTTCCCAACGATTGGCCTTGCGTTCGGAGGACCATAGATGAAGACGACATCGGCGTTCCCAGGCGAGTTGACGTTTCGAAGGAACCAGGCGCCAGTCGCCGGCACGTAGATCCCGACCGTGTCCGTGCCGTCGCCCTGCCAGTCACCGGTGACCGGAGTCGCTCCTGATGGACCGTAGCTGAACGCCAGGTCCGCAGCACCGGACGAATTACTGTTCCGCAAGAAGAACGTCGCTGTTCCAGTCGAGTAAAGGCCAATCGTATCGACGCCGTCACCGTTCCAATCGCCAACGACCGGCACCATACCAGCGCCTCCAACGTCAAAGGAAAAGACGACATCGGCAGGTCCATTCGAGTTCTCGTTGCGGAGAAAGAACACGCCCGTGCCGACGACGTAGAGCCCGATCGTGTCGATGCCGTCGCCATTCCAATCGCCAGCAAGTCCAAGCACGCCGGCCCCACCCGCTCCGAAGGTGAACACGAGATCCGCTACGCCATTCCCGTTCGTGTTTCGAAGGAAATATGCTCCGGATGTCGGATCGTAGATGCCGGCCGAATCGTCGCCGTCACCGTCCCAGTCACCAACCACAGGCGCAAATGCCCCGCCCGGTCCGTACGAGAACGTCACATCGGCAACACCGGGCGAGTTAGAATTCCGCAGGAACCAGGCACCGGACGATCCGATGTAGACGGCAGGCGTCGTGGACCCGCGTGTATTGCCCGTCCGGAATCTCATCACGAAGACATTGAAGTCGTCCGCTCGCCCGAATCCGCCGCCGAGAAATGCCGTCGTTGAAGACTCGCCAGTAATCACGACCGATCCGTCCGGATCGAAACACGCTCCCGTTCCTTGATCGGGGCCAACCGTACCAAGAAACGTCCCGTAAATCCGTGTGCTGAGATCGGCGCTCAATAGCATGAAGAAGCCGTCTGTACCCTGGATTGAGTCCGGCGACGCGTCGAGCACGGAATCGAAGGCGTCCTGCGAGATCGGGAATCCGGAAGAACTCGTATAGCCGACGACGGCCACTCGACCGATTTGATCGGTATCCATACCGATGAGCTCGTCGAGTCCGGTGTCGCCGACGAATGTCGACGCAAGAAGTGCGGTACCTGTCGAATTCAGCTTCGAAACGAATCCGTCGCGCGGACTGGCGTCCGTGGACACACCAAAGGACTCATCGAACGCACCTGGCGTAGTCGGAAAGTCAGTGGAGTACGTATAGCCAGCGGCGTAGATCGCGCCCTGCGAGTCAACGGAAAGCGATACGAGAACGTCGTGAAGGCAGCCCCCGAGAAACGTCGAAAACACGAGTGACGAGCAGTCAGCATTGAACTTCGAGACGAACCCGTCCAGAAAAGAAGAGATGCATATGCTTTGATCATATGCCCCCGGCGTAACGGGGAAGCCTTCCGAAGAGGTGTTCCCTCCCACGAGGATCTCGGCACCCGCATACTGGACCGAATTGACAATCTCGCCCGCAGCGCCACCGATGAACGTCGATCGAATCAAGCCAGTTCCGTCCTTCGAGAACAGGGAGAGGAAGCCATCGCCGAAGCCTCCAGCGTACGAGGTGTCGTAAGCCCCAACCGTCGTTGGATACTCTGGAGACATCGTTCGACCGACGACGGCGAGAGTTCCGTCGGGAGCGATGGCGGTGTCCGTGACGAACTCTTCGCCGGCCCCGCCGAAATACGTTCCGAAGACGAGCGATGACCCAGTGGGGCTGAGCTGGGCGAGGATTCCATCGGAGCCGCCTGCATACGTGTCCGAGTAAGCTCCCGGCGTGGTCGGAAAGTCGGACGAACTTGAGATCGCTGCAATGACGACGGTTCCGTCTGCCGCGACTTCGACGGATGCAAGTTCTTCGCCGTCGGAGCCACCCAGATACGTTGAATACTGCAATGCACTGCCATCGGACGTGAGTTTCGTCACGAAGAGATCGTTCGGAGAATTCACTCCATTCGGAAATGTCGTGTCATAGGCGCCCGGTGTGGTCGGAAACGAGGCGATAGAACAGAACCCGGCCAGGAAGATCGAGTGCCCGGCGTCAACCTGGATCTCTTCCGAATGTTCCGCGCCATAAGGAAACGAAGAGCGCGTACCGCTGAGAAACGTCGAGTACTCGATCGACGTTGCATCCGCGTCAAGTCGGAGCAGGAAGCCGTCAACCTGACCTCCGAAGTTTGGGTGGACAGCGGAAGCGGTCGTGGCAAAGTCCGTCGAAAGCGTCATCCCGCAGACGCTCAGCTGCCCGGTTGGACGAACGTCACAGCTCGAAACCCAGTCCGAGGCCGAACCGCCGACATACGAGGCATACTCGAGGGTCGCGCCGTCGGATGCGAGCTTGGCGACAAGCCCGTCGACTGGCCCTCCAATCTCCGTATCGAGCGAGTTTGAAGGAAAGGGGAATACCGTTGACTGGCACTTCCCGACAACGTACACATTGCCGATCGAATCAGCGGCCATGTCCGTGATCACGTCGGCTGCGTTGCCTCCGATGATTGCCGAGTAGGTGAGTTCCTCGCCGTCTGGATCAAGCCGGCACGCGAAAATCTCGTACTCCGTCGCCGCGGGTGAAACATAGGATCCGGGCACCGCGGGAAAGCCCGCGAGTCCGTCCACCTGCCCCGCGGCGATGCAGGACCCGTCGCTCGTCACGGCAACGGTATCGATCGCCTGGTTGCCGGTCCCCCCGAGGAAGGTGGAGTAGATCAGCGAAGATCCTGACGCATTCACTCGAGAAATGAACCCATTCACGCTTCCTCCCGGCACCGTCTGAAAGCTCCCAGGCGTCACCGGAAAGCTGGTGACGGATTCTGTAAAACCACCGACGAACGCTTCTCCATTGCGCACTGCGACGCTCATTCCCGCGTCTTGGTGGGTACCCCCAAGGAACGTCGCGTAGGAAAGAGCCGAACACACCGGATTCAGCTTCATCAGGAACGCATCGGACGAGACACCATCATTGAACGTCGGATCGAACGCCGAGGGTGTGCTTGGAAAGTCCGGAGACTCAGTAGACCCTGCTGCGTAGATCGAACCATCGGAATCAAGCGCAACGGCTTCAATGACGTCATTGAGTTCGCCACCCAGAAACGTCGATCCCAGGAGCCCGGTGCCGGTGGGATTCAGTCGGGTGACGAACGCATCGCAGCTCCCATTGAGATGCGGGACGGTGTCGAAAGCCGTCGGCGTCGTCGGAAAGTCTGGCGAGGTCGTCTTGCCAACTACCACGACACCCCCGTCCGGCCGGACGGCAATGTCCGTCGGGACATCGATAGCAGATCCATCGAGATAGGTCGAAAACAGCAGATCCGAACCGGACGCACTGATCTTCATGATGAAGATGGCGCGACTCTCGTATTGCGAGCTTCCAGGAAAAATCGTTGAGAACGCGCCCGGAGTCGTTGGGAAGTCCCAGGCATTGGTGATTCCACAAATGGCGGTGTTTCCACTGCCATCGAGTGCGACAGCGACCGCCTCGTCATAGCTGTCGGAACCCCCGAGAAAACGGGACCATTCGATAGCTGGATCGATGACGAGCGGCTGCGAACGATCGTACTCTCCGATCGCGAATCGGACCGCTCCGTCGCTGTCGATCCTGTAGGTCGCTGACACCGGGCGCTTTTCGCCAGCTGTCGACTGGAAGACAGAAGGGCGCACATGTCGAAGCTCCCCGCAGCCCGTTTTCAGGACCAGATCGCCGTCCGGCGTGACCTCGATCGAATCGTGCCCTTCGAACCGGACCCGCACGGCCGATGCGTCTACGCCTGGCCGAACGACGACGTCGTACTCGAGTCGTTCTTGCGTTCCGTAAAAGACCGCGTCGATTCCTTCGTAGATGCTCTCGAATCTGACCCGCGAATATGTGGGAACGTCGTGATGCCACTTCTCAGGGTCGTTACCGCGCAGATAGTTCATGACACCCGGAAGCTCGTTCTCCGCAACGGCCCGGGCGACAGGGCTGGCGCCATCGAAGCGCATCCGAATGGCGTTGACCCCCGCTGATTCCGTTTGCCGCGATGCACGATCCAGACTCTTGGAGAACGGTGACGACAAGGCTTCCTGGGCCAACGGCCGTGAGGTTGGAAGCGACAGCATTGCCCCGGTATCGGTCAGAAAGACGCCGTAGCTGCGATTTCTCGTCACGAATCGCGCTCTCGAATCGGCCTGTCCGACGTTCGGCTCGAAACTCATCGGTCTGGCCGGAGCGAGTTCCGCAACCGTTGATGCTGATTGATCGGCGCCAGAGCTGGTAACTGTGGTGGCTTCCGAGACGCGAGCCGATGTCGGGAGAGTCCCGAACAAGAGAAGGCAAAGACAGCACATTGCAAGCCCTGCTTGAGCGGATCGCAGTCGGAACGTCATCGTGGTTCTCTCAACCAATGTCGTGTCTCCGTTCGAATTCTACTTCGTGTCGCAGAAACTCGCCTACGTTCGCGAACGCTCCTCTGATGACAGTTTGCGAGTGGCGTGAGAGAACCGTAACACGATGTTGCCCCGACCAGTCGAGGCGCGCCGCCGGTTCGCGCCATACCCGACGGCGATCGAGGCACTTCGGCTTCAAAGGCCTCGAGCAACGGTTCGAACGCAGCAATCGGTCAGTACTTGCTTCGCCGGGCTATCAACGCCGTCAGATGTTAACAGACCCGGTCAGCCGATCTGCGTTCATCTGTGGTCGTTCGCCTTCCGATACGTCTTCGCGAATTTCCGCACGAAATCCCGCACCGCGCGGTCGACCTTGTCGCCGATCTTCCGCTTGAACGTGACGGGCTCGACGAAGCGGTCGGGGCCGGCGGGCTTGAGGATCGAGCCGATGGCGTAGCGATACGTGCGCAGGAGCGACGATTCGGCGTCCATCGAGTCGAGGTCTCGGGGCAGTTCGCGTGACGGATCGACCGTGCCGGGACGATCCGACGGCGGCGTGCGCATGCGGGGCTTCGGCGCGCCGTCGGTCTGCGCGATGTCGTTGAGTCCCGTCGAATCGGAGCGGCCACGATTCTCACCGAGCGTGTCGTTGCCGATCGTCGTCGAGAAGCGCAGGACGAGGGCGGCGTCTTCGGGCCGTTCGACGACCGTGAGCCGCGGAAGTTCCGTGCGAAGGTTTGCGAGGATGGCGTCGCGGAGTTCGCCGCGAATGCCGGCATCGACGCAGATCGTCGTGGCGCCGCGCAGATCGTCCGGCGAGCCTTTCTCGACGGCCACCGCCTGGGCGAATGCTGTCGTCGCAAACGCGATCATCATGCTGATCGAAAGGAGACGAAGAGGCACGAAGACACTCCTTCCGGACCGGTTGCGGGGGGACGCCGGAATCGTACTCCTGATTGCCGCGCCGCGCCTCCGGAACTCTGGGCTACACTCCCCGACATGCACAGACGCGATTTCCTGTTGACTTCCGCCGCGACCGCCGTACTGCCGGCGGCTCTCACCGTCCACGCCATGCAGTCCCCCGCGTTGTCGAAGCCGACATTCGCCGACGTCAACGGCCAACACATCTTCTATAGCGTCCGCGGCGCCGGGAAGCCGCTCGTCCTCCTGCACGGAGGTATCGACCCGGACAGCTACGGAAACAACCTGGCCGAACTCGCAAAGTCCCGGCAGGTGATCGCCGTTCACCTCCAAGGGCACGGGCGCACGCCGGACACCGACCGGCCATTGCGCGGGGAAACGCTTGGCGACGATATTGCCGCGCTGATCGGTCATCTGAAGCTCGGCAAGGCCGACGTCATGGGCTATTCGTTCGGCGCCGGCGTCGCGTTGCAGACGGCCGTCCGCCATCCGGACGTGGTCGACCGGCTCGTGGTCGTCTCGACGACGATGCGGAAGGACGGCTGGTATCCGGAGGGCATTGCGGCCTTCGACCAGCTCGAGGCGAACGCGGCCTCGTACGGCCCTGCCGTCAAGGCGTCCCCGCTCGGCCAGGCCTACCCAGATGTCGATTGGACGAACCTGTTCCGAAAGATCGGCGAGCTGTCCAGACGTCCGTTCGACGTCAGCGCCGACGTCGCGAAGGTGAAGGCTCGAACGCTGCTCGTCTTTGCCGACGCGGACGGCATTCGGCCCGAACATATGGTCGAGTTCTGGAAGGCGCTCGGGGGTGGCCAGCGCGACGCCGGGCTCGACGGCTCGCTACGGCCCGCACACCAGCTCGCGATCGTGCCGAACACCACGCACTACTCGCTCGCCACCGACCCGATGCTGCCGCCGATCGTCGAGCGCTTCCTCACAGCGAAGTAGCTGGCAATCTGCATCCGCGACCGTGGCGCGGTCGACAGCGTGACACCGGCGGCGACCGGGTTCGCGACCGCTCCGCGGTCGCAGACTCCGCCGTAGAACAAGAAGCGACGTTCCGTGGTCGTGGAGCGGTCGGACTCCGGCACTTCAGTCGTGAAGCGTATGGGCGTGTCTGACGGGGCGCCGATTCGGGCGGGAAGCGGTGAAACCGATGGAAACCATTGTCAGACAATGCGATGTGGGTTGGAGCCGGCCGGTGACGACCCGTCAGCTATCAGGAAAATACGGCTTGTGATGCGGGATTTTCGTGGCACAATCTCGTCGTGAAGATCGCACGCGCCGCATTGGTGGAGACAATTCGAGCAGCGCTCGAGCGCAACCCCGTGGCCGTGCTCATCGGGCCCCGGCAGTGCGGCAAGACGACCCTCGCGCGCGAGTTCCTGTCAGAGAACTCAACCAACTATTTCGATCTAGAGGACCCGCTGAGCCTTGCTCGTCTCGACGAGCCTAAAACCGCCCTCGAGCCGCTGCAGGGACTGGTGGTGATCGACGAAGTCCAGCGCCGGCCCGATCTTTTTCCGTTGCTGCGGGTGCTCGCGGATCGTCGCGAGCGTCCGGCGCACTTCCTGATTCTTGGCAGTGCTTCAGGCGATCTGTTGCGCCAGAGTTCGGAGAGCCTGGCCGGTCGCATGGAGCGAATCGAGATCGGCGGATTCACGCTGGCGGAGCTCGGGGAGCAGTCGGCGGCGAAGCTGTGGCGGCGCGGCGGCTTCCCGCTCGCGTATCTCGCGCGCTCTGAGACGGACAGCGTCGGCTGGCGAAGGCAGTTCATTCGGACGCTGCTCGAGCGCGACCTTCCGCAGTGGGGCACGCGTGTCCCGGCGACGGCGCTACTGCGTTTCTGGACCATGGTCGCGCACCATCACGGTCAGATCTGGAACGCTGCCGAGCCTGCGCGCGCGATGGGCGTCAACCCATCGACGAGCCGTCGCTACCTCGACCTGCTCACCGACGCGCTCGTGGTCCGCCAGCTTCAACCCTGGTATGCCAACCTCGGAAAACGCCAGGTCAAGTCGCCGAAGGTGTACGTGCGCGACAGCGGGCTGCTGCACCAGCTCCTTGGTCTCGAAACCGAGAGGGCGCTGCTGTCGCATCCGAAGGTCGGCGCGTCGTGGGAGGGCTTCGCGATCGAGCAGGTGCTTGCCGCGGTGCCGCACGACGAGGTCTTCTTCTGGGCGACGCATCAGGGTGCGGAGATCGACCTCCTTCTCCGCCGTGGAGACCGGATGGTTGGAGTCGAGTGCAAACGCGCCGACGCGGCGCGCGTGACGCCGTCCATCCGGATCGCGCTGGAGGACCTGAATCTGGAGCGGGTCGTGGTGATCTATCCGGGGTCGAAGCGCTTCCGTCTGACGGATCGGGTGGAGGTCATTCCGCTCGAAGCGCTTGCGGAATCGGCGTCGCCATTCTGAGAAAGAGGCCTCCTGACGACCGTGCGCTCGTCGTCCGTCGCCGAACGGCTCGAGTTCCTGCGGTTGCAGTTGCCCCGGATAACGCGCGGATACCGCCCCCTGCGACGACACGGTGATCCCTCCGCGCCGTCCACGCGGTCGCAAAGGACGCGTACGTTCGCCGGGCGAGATCGGCGGGCTTCGCCTTCGGATCGGCCTCGAGCGCGGCCCAGACGTCCGCCCGGTACGACGGCCCGATGATGACGCGCCAGCGATAGGCGTCGTGCCGCGCGGCCAACTCGTCCGGGGTCATCACGTCGGCGACACGGTCCCGCAGCGTGCCCGCCGGAACGACGACCGGACCGGCCGCGAATCGGGTATCCGCTCCCTTCCGCCGCAGTTGAGTATCGTTCCCGACCCGGAGCAGCTCCAGTCGCGGTCCGGTGTACGCGACGGCAAGTCGCCGGAATCGACGGTCGGCCGGTCGCCCGGCGGCTACGCTGCTCCAGTAGGCCCGCACGCGCGGCGACGCGCCAGCCACGATCTTCGTCAGCCGGTCGACGTTGACGTACGGAGCGTGGATGCCGATCCAGGTGGTCAGGACGGAGAGGACGCGGAGATCTCCACGGTCCATGCCCTCGACCGACGTCGCCAGGATGGTGTCCTCGATGTTCGGCGACGGCAGCGGGGTGCCTCCGAACAGCATTCCGATTCCGATCATTGCGGCCGTCAGGTCGGAACGGGCCGGAATCGCCGGCTCGGTGCTACGACGAAAGGCCATCGCGCAGCGCCCTGTCGATCACGATGGCACGCAGCCGCAGCCCGCGCACCGCGAGGTACTCGTCGAACTGCATGACGATCGTCCGTGGATCCATGAGTATCGCTATAACAGATACTTTCGTCGATTCCGATTTCGCCGCCAACACCGCGCGATCGGTACGAAACTTGCAGTTCCATAATATGGCTGCGAACTCTGCGAACCCTCCGCGTCCTCTGCGAGAAGCCCCGTCGTGCAAACGACCCCCTCCGGGCGTACACTGCTTCCGTCCCGAACGCGCGCCCGCCCGGGCACTCCTTGAACCGACGTTCACATCTGCTCTTGCCATGTCTTTCGCCCCGCGATTCACGATCACAAACCCGATCACCGCCGCGCTCACGGCGATCGAACGAGCACGGGGGTTTCTCGAAGCGGCACAGCTCTCCAACGCCTGGATCGAGCGCATGAGCCAGCGGGCGCTTCTGCTCGAAGCGCACCACACCACGCACATCGAGGGGACGCAGCTTACCCTCGACGAGGCGGCGCGCCTGTGGGCTGGCGAGCACGTGCCAGGCGCTGACCGCGACGACGTGCGCGAACTGCTCAACTACCGCGACGCCTTCAACCTCGTGGCGGAGTACCTCGAGAGCGGCGACCCAATCACCGAGGCCCTGATCCGCGAGATCCACCGGCGCCTGGTGAGCGGCGTGCGTGGCAGTTCCGCGCAACCCGGGCAGTACCGCTTGATCCAGAACTACGTCGCCAACAGCCGGACGCGCGAGATCATCTACACGCCGCCGGCACCCGAGCAAGTCCCGCCGTTGATGCGCGAGCTTGTGGACTGGCTTTGCGAGGACACGGCCGTCCATCCCGTGCTCGTCGCTGGCATCGCGCAGTTCCAGCTCGTGCACGTTCATCCCTTCGTGGACGGCAACGGCCGAACCTCGCGGCTGCTCTCGACGCTGTGTCTGTATCGGTCGGGCTACGACTTCAAGCGGCTCTTCACGTTGAGCGAGTTCTACGATCGCGATCGTCTCGCGTTCTACCGAGCCCTTCAGCTCGTGCGCGAGCACGACCTGGATTTGACTGGGTGGCTGGAGTACTTCGTCGAAGGGCTTGCGACACAGATGGCCGAGGTCCGGCAGCGCGGAGTGCGCGTGATCCGTCGCGATGTCGCCGTTCGCGAGTTCGGGCTGAACGCGCGACAGGCGATGGTAATCGACCTGCTCGCGGAGGGGGGCTCGCTCGGCATTGACGAGGCCACGGTCGGGCTTCCGGACATTCCCCGGCGAACCCTCCAGCGCGACCTTCAGCTTCTCGTCGAGAAGGGCATTGCCGTGGCCGACGGAACCGCTCGGGCGAGGCGATATCGCCTTCAGGACAAAGACTTCCGCTGAATCGCGCCAGAATCGCGCCACGAATCGCGCCAAGCGCGCGCCATAGATCGCGCCGCCTCGCTTTGAGTTCGGTCTCGCGGCGGCGAATTCGCTCGAGACCATTTCGATCGACGAGATGGCCTCGGATGAGGGCGACCCCCGACATACCGGGAAAATACGGCTCGTGATGCGGGATTTTCGTGGCACGTGGTTCTTCTCGGCGCCGATGTCGGATGCGTTCCTCGTGCTCGCGGTCGCGGACGGCGGCCTGACGTGCTTCCTCCTCGCGCGCTTCATGCGGCTGGCGTGTGGCATGCACGAGGTGCTGATGTCGCATCCCCGCGGTCTCGGGAAGACGCCGGGCGAAGTGCGGCGCTCGAAGGTATGGATCGGCGGCACGCGGCCGGGCAGTGCGGTGTTCGTGCCGCCCCCGGCAGGCGCCCTCGCGGACTGTCTCACGCACTTCGAACGGTTCCTGAACGACGTGCCCGAGCCGACGCCTCCGCTCATCAAGGCGGCACTCGCACACGTCCAGTTCGAGACGATCCATCCGTTCTTGGACGGAAACGGTCGCCTCGGTCGGCTGCTCAGCGTGCTGCAGCTGGTCGCGGACGGAGTGCTGCGCGCGCCGATGCTCTACCCGAGCCTGTTCTTCAAGACGCACCGCGCGTTGTACTACGACCTGCTCGACGGCGTGCGCCGCCGTGGCGACTGGGAGCGCTGGCTGGATTTCTTCGCCGAGGGCGTGCGGATCAGCGCCACACAGGCAGCGGCGACGGCGAATGCGCTTCTGGCGCTCGTGACCGCCGATCGTGAGCGCATCGCGGGGCTTGGCCGGGCCGCGCCGTCTGCACACGCGGTGCATCGGGCCATGCAGCGGCAGCCGCTGGCGACCTCGGCGACCCTCGTGAAGGCGACGCGGCTGACTCCCGCGACCGTGAACAAGTCGCTCGCCCATCTGGAGCGCCTCGGCATCGTCACCGAGTTGACGAACCGGCGACGTGATCGCGTGTTCGGTTATCGACGGTATGTGGACGAGCTGACGGCGGAGCTGGCGGGCACGCCGTGAGCCAGTCCTCGACCGCCTGCGCCCGTGTCACGCGCCAGCGCGAAGCGCCTTGGAGTGCGGCGTGAAGCGCCGCTTTGGATCGTTCGAAAGCACCGCTCCGTAACTCACTGTAGAGCGCTTCGCGCGATCAGCCGTTCGTTGCGCTCTGCTGGACAATGCCATCGCTGGCAAGCGATTCGCCGTTCCGCCTACACTGCCCGGGTGACTGCGTCGCGCTG
This sequence comes from Blastocatellia bacterium, assembly GCA_021463145.1. Taxonomy (GTDB): domain Bacteria; phylum Acidobacteriota; class Blastocatellia; order UBA7656; family JADIYM01; genus JADIYM01. The sequence goes on from JAJTWZ010000017.1 coordinate 30,296, forward strand.
GCGAAGCTGCCGGGTGCCCGACGCCGTTCGATCCGGAGGCCGATTCGAACCAAATGACCGACCAGAACCCGCAGGAAGGCGAGTTGATCCTCTACCGCACCTCGGATGACGCCGTGCGGGTCGAGGTGCTCTATGAATCCGAGACTTTCTGGCTCGATCAGCGACGCATGGCTGAGCTGTTCGGCGTAGAGCTCCCAACGATCAGCTACCACCTGAAGGAAATCTACGGCAGCGGCGAGCTGCTGCGCGAGGCAACTCTTCGAAGAATTCTAAGAGTTCAACGCGAGGGCCGCCGTGACGTCCGCCGCGAGATCGAGTTCTACAACCTCGACGCGGTCATCTCGGTCGGATACCGGGTCAACAGCGCGCAAGCCACCCAGTTTCGCATCTGGGCGACACAGACCCTCCGCGAGTTCGTCATCAAGGGCTTCGTCCTCGACGACGAGCGGCTGAAGCTGAACAGGCGCTTCGGAAGGGACTACTTCGACGAGCTGCTCGAGCGGATCCGTGAGATCCGCGCAAGCGAGCGACGGTTCTACCTGAAGATCACCGACATCTACGAGCAGTGCAGCATCGACTACGATCGGCAGGCCGAGACGACGCAGACGTTCTTCAAGACCGTGCAGAACAAGCTGCACTGGGCGGTCACGGGCAAGACGGCGGCGGAGCTGATCGCAGGGCGCGCCGACGCCGGGAAGCCGTCGATGGGGCTCACGACGTGGAAGCATGCTCCCAAGGGGAAGATCCTTAAGAGCGACGTCAGCGTCGCGAAGAGCTACCTGATCGAAGGGGAGATCAAGGAACTCGAACGCATCGTGTCGATGTATCTCGACTACGCGGAGAACCAGGCGGCGCGGCAGATCCCGATGAAGATGGCGGACTGGGTTGCGAAGCTCGACGCGTTCCTGCAGTTCAACGAGTACGAGGTGCTCGCGAACGCCGGGAAGGTGTCGGCCGAGGTCGCCAGGCGCCTCGCCGAGGAGGAGTACGACAAGTTCCGCGTGCGCCAGGATCGCCAGTTCGAGAGCGACTTCGAAGCCGAGGTCAAACGCATCGCGACGACGCGTCCGCGCAAGCGAAAGGAAATGGGGTGATGAGTGCGTGCGGCTTGTCCAAAGGCTAGAGCTCGTGGACTTCGCCGGCATCGCCGGTGGACCTGAATCTGGAGCGGGTCGTGGTGATCTACCCCGGGACGAGGCGCTTCAGTCTGACGGATCGGGTGGAGGTCGTTCCGCTCGAAGCGCTTGCAGGATCGGAGCTCTTCTGAGTGGCTTGGCGATCGATCAGTTCGAAGGCTGCCCGCGAGACCATTCCGATTTCCGCGCGATCGGTACGAAACTTGCAATTCCTTATATACATCTGCAATCTCGGCGCGCCTTCCGCGCCCTTTGCGCCAAACCTCATCCTGCAAGCCGACGATCCTCGATCGGCACCCTTCGCACTGCCATAGATAGCTCAGGCGCGAAGCGCCATGGAGTGCGGAGCGCAGCGCCGCTTTGGATCGATCCACAACTGCACTTCACATCGCACTCCAAGGCGCTTCGCTCAAGTGGACGTCCGACCCGTCCTCGTCGCCAGCAAGCAGTAACTCAGCCATCTCGAAGGCTCGCTCGGTAGTTTCGGCATTCGTCGAGCCGTGTCCGCAACGCTCGCAAACTTCTGCTGGCACGCCACGGATGACGACCACTCGGCCGCCGCGTTCCAGTGTCACCGTCGTAGCGCCTGAAACCGTCTCATCGTTTCTGCAGACCGTACACTTCATCGCACTCGTGCCGGGATCGTTGCCAGTTTTCTTCGCAACTGAAATGGTCGACCATCCTCAGCCGAACGTCCGGACTGATGTGAGCGATGTATCGGCGGTCGTGCTTGAGCAACGGCGCGAATTACACGAAAGAGCGGATGGAACTCTCTCCTCGCTTCGTACCAAAATCGGCGAACGTCCCAGGGCTTCAGATCGCGGACCTTGTCGCGCGCCCCATTGGCCGACATGTTCTGGACTCCACGCAGCCGAATCGAGCATTTGACGTAATCGTGGAGAAGCTCGACTGGAGCAAGGCCGGTAGGATCGAAGGCTGTGGTCTGAAGATCTTCCCGTAAAGAACAAATGACCCCGGCGCTTCCGCCGAGGCCATCTGCCGACCGGGAATCCCCAATCCGTTGAAGAACTGTGCACGGTCCTACGCGAGATCGTCAAACAGATTCGCTCTGCCGGATCGCCGCCGCGGCCGGCCTGGAGGAGCTTGCCGTGCTCTTGCAGCTGCGCTGGGCAGCCGCGTTCCGTTTTTACGTTCTTTTCTTGCAAATAACGTAAAATTGGAACAAGCTCTTAGAGCGATGGCCAACGACGGAAACAACGAACGCCTCTTTCGGCTGATGTCCAAGTCGGGAGTGGTACGCGCAAGCGACCTCCGGGAGTCGGGAATCCCGCGCGTCTATCTCACTCGGGCCGCTGCGGCGGGAAGAATCGAGCGCACCGCCCGCGGGCTCTATCGACTGGCCACCGGCCAGCCTTCCGAACAGGAGAGCCTGATGATTGTCGCCTCGAAAGTGCCCAAGGCCGTCTTCTGTCTCCTGACCGCACTCCAGTTTCACGAACTCACGACGCAACTCCCGCGTGCCGTCTGGATCGCGATGCCGCGAGGCAGCCACACGCCAAGGATGTTGTATCCACCGCTTCGGATGGTCCAGTACTCCGGCCAAGCCTACTCGAGCGGGATCGAAACGCACGTTTGCGACCGGGTCGAACTTCGCGTCTACAGCGTTGCCAAGACCGTTGCCGATTGCTTCAAACACCGAAACAAGATCGGGCTGGACGTTGCCATCGAAGCGCTTCGGGACGCCCGTTTTCACAAGAAGGCGACCGCCGACGAGATATGGCAATTCGCGAAAATCTGCCGCGTCACGAATGTGATGCGACCCTACCTTGAAGTTCTGTAATGAAAAAGAACTTCGCAGCGTCCGTGCGAACCCGCCTCGTAAATCTCGCGAAGACGCAGAATACCGACTTCAATCAGATTCTCGTGCGGTTCACCCTCGAGCGGATCCTCTATCGACTGAGCCGGTCGGAACACGCCGACCGGTTCATCCTCAAAGGCGCATTGCTCTTCAACCTGTGGTTCGAACTCCCACACCGACCGACGAGAGACGCCGATCTCCTTGGACGCGGCTCGGTCGATCTGGAGTCCATGCGTAGGGCTTTCGGAGACGTTGCGCGTGTCGACGGCGAGGACGGGATGACGTTCGACCCCAAATCCGTGCGCGTCGTGGAGATCCGCAAGAACGCAGGCTATGCTGGCGCCAGAGTCCACATCGACGGCGAGTTGCGCGGTGCCCGCTGTCGAACCCAGATCGACATCGGATTTGGAGACGCAGTCGTCCCCGGCCCCGTTGAGTCGACCTATCCTGTCCTGCTCGACGACTTGCCCGCGCCACGACTCCGAGCCTATCCCGTCTACACCGTGATTTCCGAGAAGCTTCACGCGATCGTGCTGTTCGGAATGACGAACAGCCGTCTCAAGGACTACTTCGATGTGTCGGTAGTCCTCGAGCGAGAGACTCTCGATGACAGGATCCTCGCTGCTGCCATCGCCGCGACGTTTGCCCGACGAGAGACCGACATTCCCGATGCGGTTCCACTCGGACTCACCGACGAGTTTGCGTCGGACGCCTCCCGGCAATCCTTGTGGAGGGCGTTCCTGAAGAAGAACGACTTGCATGAGGAACCGTTGGAGGACGTCGTGCGGCGGCTGCGCGACGCGTTGGTGCCTGCACTCCAGGAGGCCCGTGAGGACGTCGTGCGGCGGCTGCGCGACGCGTTGGTGCCTGCACTCTAGGAGGCCCGTTTGGCTTCGGCAGCATCTGGCGAAGACCAGCCGTAGCTCTCGTGGATTGGCGGTAAGTCCGTTGGACTGTCCGTGGGACGGCTCGCCACCGCTCGCGGCTCCGAAAGCGGGGAGGGCCTACCCCCAGAGCTTCTCGAGCAACGGGCCGTAGCCCTGGACGGCCGTTCGCTGCATGAAGTGGGTGATGCCGCGGAGGCCGCCGAGTTCTTCGCCGCCGCCGGCTCGGCCGGGGCCGCCGTGGATCATCATCGGGAGGACGGCGCCGGGGCCGGGGGAGTGTTCCGCGACCTTTGCGCCGCCGATCGTCAGGCGGCCGTGGTACGGGCCGGCCCCGGTGACGAAGGCGCGTGCGATTTCGATGTCGTCCGTGTAGATCGATGAGACGAGGCCGCCGCCGCCCAGGCGGATGGCGTCGATGAGTGACGAGACGCCGGCGACGTTCGAAGCGTCCGGCGAATACGGAAGGATCGTCGCGACGGGACCGAAGACTTCGAAGCCATGGACCTCGGCGCAGTCGAGACTCGGCGCGACGAGGAGCGTCGGCGAGAGGAAGAAGCCCTTGTCGTTGTCGACGCCGGTGAGCATGCCGCGGCCGTTGCCGGCAATGTCGACGTCACCGAGCACCACTTCGCACACCGACCGCAGCCGATCAACCCCAGCCCGCACATCCTTCAACTGCCGCGCGGTCGCGAGCGGGCCCATCCGCACCTCGGCAAGATTCGGGTCGCCAACCTTCACTTCACGCATCCGGTCCGCGAGGTCCTCACGCACCTGCGCCACCATCGCTTCCGGCACGAACACCCGACGGATCGCCGTACACTTCTGCCCCGCCTTCTGTGTGACGTCCTTCGCCACCTCGCGCAGGAACATCTCGTACGTGTCGCTGCCGTGCTCCACGTCCGCCCCGAGCACCGCTGCGTTCAGACTGTCCGCCTCCACGTTCACCCGCGTGTTGTGCCGTACCACCGACGCGTGGCTCCGTATCGTCGCGCCCGTGTCGCTCGAGCCCGTGAACGCCACGACATCCTGAGACGTCAGGTGGTCGAGCAGGTCACCCGCCCCGCCGCACAGCAGCGTCAGCGAGCCCTTCGGCATCAGGCACGCGTCGACGAGGATCTCAGCGATGCGCCAGGCGACGACCGCCGTGCTCGTCGCGGGCTTCGTCACGACAGGCATGCCGGCGAGGATCGCCGTCGCCGCCTTCTCGCCGAATCCCCACGCCGGGAAGTTGAATGCGTTGATGAAGACCGCCGCGCCCGTGAGTGGCTGGTAGATGTGCTGGCCCACGAGCTTCGGACTGCGTGTGAGCTGTTCCGAATCGCCGTCGACGAGGATCCGCCGGTTGCCGAGCTTCTCGCCGAGCGATGCGTACCAGTGCAGCGTTCCCGTCGCGCCGTCGATGTCGAACTTCGCATCGCCTCGAGTGTTCCCGCCGTTCGCAATCGCCAGGTCGACGAGCTCTTCGCGGAACTTGTGGATCTCGGAGGCCATCGCCTGGAGGAGCTTGCCGCGTTCGGCGAACGTCATGTCGCGAAGGGCCGGGCCGCCGACGTCGCGCGCGTGCGCGAGTGCGGCCCCGAAGTCGATGCCGGCGGTCGTCGTTTCGGCGAGGGCCTCTTCAGTCGTCGGGTTGACGAGCTGGGCTAGGTCGCCTTCGCCGTCTACCCAGTTGTCGCGAACGTAGCTACGAAGTCTCTGTGTCATAGAAAAATGTCCACAGATGAACACAGATGAAGAAGGATCTGATCTGTGTCCATCTGTGTGGATCTGTGGTTAGTTCCTTATGAACTTCACGTACTCGAAATCGAGCGGCTGGCCGTTGATGCCGCGGCGGGGCGGCGCGATCCAGTTCGCGAACTCGCCAGGTTTCGTGCACGACACCATCAGCGACTTCACGTACGCGAGATCGGCCCTGGTCGGCAGGAAGGAATCACGCCGTCGGTCGTACTCCGCCGGCTCCAGAAGCTCGCCCGACGGGTCGAATGGCATGTTCGCGTAGATCCCCACCGCCCGGTTGAAACGCTGCGACGGCAGCGCCAGGCGCTCCGCGAGCCCTGCCTCCGCCAGCGACTTGTTCCACCGCTCCACCGCACGCTCGCAGTCCTGCGAGTACGAATCGCGCAGCACCAGATTCATCGCGCGGCGCATCGGGATCTCTTCCGTCGCAAGCTTTCCGCCACCAACCGGCGCGTCGATCTCGTATACGCCCTCGAGCGCCAGATGGTCCGGCCACTTCTTGTCGTCCGACTCCTGGAAGCGGCCCTTCAGACTCGCCGCGAAGTAAGTCGCCGCGTTCGACGAGTCTTCCCCGCCGAACAGGTCCATCGATGCCGTGTACCACTCGTTGATGTACTTCTGGATGATCTCGAGCGGAACACCACCCGCCTTCGTCACATCTCCTTCCGGCGCCTCCTTCATCAAGTGGGCAGTGCGCTCGACGACGCGACCCACGCCCGTCTCGCCGACGAACAGGTGGTGCGCTTCTTCGGTGAGCATGAACTGCGTGGAGCGCGCGAGCGGGTCGAAGGCCGACTCCGCGAGCGCCGCCAGCTGGAACTTGCCGTCGCGGTCCGTGAACATCGTGAAACAGAAGAACGCGAGCCAGTCCTCGATCGGCTTGTTGAACGCACCCAGGATGCGCGGCGAGTCCGGATTGCCCGATCGCCGTACGAGCATGTCCTCGGCCTCCTCACGGCCGTCCTTTCCGAAGTACTGGTGCAGCAGGTAGACCATCGCCCAGAGGTGGCGGCCTTCCTCGACGTTAACCTGGAAGAGGTTCCGCAGGTCGTAGAGCGACGGCGCGCACTGCCCGAGCAGTCGCTGCTGCTCGACCGACGCCGGCTCGGTGTCGCCCTGCGTGACGATGATGCGGCGCAGTTCCTTTCGAAACTCACCAGGCACTTCCGTCCAGGCCGACTTGCCGATGTTGTCTCCGAAGGAGATCAGCTTCTCCTCCTCTCGCGGCGTCAGGAAGATGCCCCACCGGTAGTCCGGCATCTTCACGTAGTCGAAGTGCGCCCAGCCGCCCTTGTCCACGCCGACCGCCGTGCGGAGGTAGACCTGGTCCTGCTGGAAGCCCTCCGGCCCCATGTCCATCCACCACTGGAGGAAATTCGGCTGCCACTCCTCGAGCGCACGCTGCAGCTTGCGGTCGCCCGCGAGGTTCACGTTGTTCGGGATCTTCTCGGTGTAATCGATCGATGTGGACATGACTCAGGTCCTCCTCCAGTCGAACTCGGGGCTCTCGGGCTTGCCGTAGAGCGTCAGGGCGCCGCGGTCGCCGACCGCGTTCGGGCGCTGGAAAATCCAGTTCTGCCACGCGGACAGGCGGCCGAAAATCTTCGTTTCGAGCGTCTCGGGACCGGCGAAGCGCAGGTTCGCTTCGAGGCCGGTGAGCGAGTCGGGCGACAGGCTCGCGCGCTCTTCGATCGCGAGCCGGATCTCGTCGTCCCAGTCGAGGTCTTCGACGACGAAGGTCACGAGGCCGGCGTCGTTCGCGTCGTCCGGCGTCAGCGGCTCGGTTAGACCCGCGACGAGGACGGCCTGGTCGGGGTTCCCGAGGAAGCGCGTCGCGAGCCGTGAAAGCCCGTTCGACATTGAGAGCCGCCCGGAATTCATCGGCGAGATCGCGATCTGCACCGCGTCGCTCTCGAGCATGTAGGTGCGGTCGGCAGCGAGCGCGAGCTCGAAGAGGCTGCCCGCGAAGCACGAGCCCTCGTCGACAAGCGCGAAGAAGCTCTTCGCCGTCAGGTCGAGCCGCTTGAGCACGCGCTTCATGTGGTGCGTGACTTCGGCGACGAACCAGTCGTCCGCGCGGGCGGCGAGCTGCGTATCCATGGCAAGAACTTCCGGGATTGCCCCGCGCGTTGCCAGGATCACGAGGCCGACGTCCGGATGGTTGAAGCGAAGGCGCAACAGCGCGTCGTCGAGCTCGCGGAACATCCGCAGGACGTACCAGTCCGCGCCGAGGTCCGAGGCGTTCGCAGGGATCGCCGGCAGGTTCGACGGTCCGTCGATCTCGAGCCGGGCGACGCGCGCCTGCGAGCCGAACGTGAGCCGGACGTGGCGATACGTGATCGCGTCGTCGGTAATCTCGGGCTCGATACTGTCGAGCGTGATGCCCTTGCGCTCGGGATGGCCTTCGCCGGCGATGGCGGCGGCGCGGGCTTCGACGCCTTCGGTGAACTTCGACGGCGGGAAGATCCCGTCGACGAGTCCCCACTCGAGAGCGCGCTTGCCCTTCACTCCTTCCGCAAGCGTCGTGAAGACGTCGGCGAGGTCGCGGCGGACCTTCCGCTTGTCGACCACGCGCGTGAGCCCGCCCGTGCCCGGGAGCACGCCGAGGTACGGCACTTCGGGTAGCGCGACGGCGGAGCGGCGGTCGTCGACGAGGTAGATCTCCTCGCAAGCGAGCGGCAACTCGTAGCCGCCGCCGGACGCGATGCCGTTCAGGCCGGCGATGTAGCGCTGGCCGCTGTGCATCGAAGCGTCCTCGATCGAAAGCCGCGTCTCGTTCGTGTACTTGCAGAAGTTCACTTTGAAGGCGTGGGTGGAGGTCCCGAGCATGAAGATGTTCGCGCCGGACGAGAACACGCCGTCGAGCGCGCTCGTCACGATCACGCACGCGACTTCTGGGTGCTCGAAGCGGAGGCGGCTGACGGCGTCCGCGAGCTCGACGTCCACGCTCATGTCGTAGGAGTTCAGCTTGAGCTGGTAACCGGGCTTCAGGCCCTCGTTCTCCTGGATGTCGAGCTTGATGCGCGCGACCGCGCCGTCGACCTCGAGCTTGATGTGGCGGTAGCGGTCCGGCGACGTCTGGAACGTCAGCGGATCCGGCGCCTGCTTGGTTTGTTCTGCGCTAGCCATGACGCGGAGTATATGTGACGCGCAACACACAGGCAAGATACTGCTTGGAGAAATATTGAGCAGGCACTATAGTGCGCCTCATGAGTCACGATGAAGAGAGGCCGGAGGCAGGGGAAGCCATTCAGCGTGTCGGGGCTCGAGTAAGGAGGGCGCGGGCGCGGCGGCGGATGACGATGCGGTTGCTGGCCGACGCGTCGGGCGTGAGTCTGCGGTTTCTGTCACAACTCGAAGCGGGAGAGGCGAACATCTCCATCGGCCGGCTCGCGTCGGTGGCCAGGGCGCTCGACGTTTCCATCGTCGAGCTCGTGGCCGAGAATCCGCGATGGGGGCAGAAGGGCGATTCGGTGGCGCTGCTTGGGCTGCGCGGCGCGGGGAAAAGCACGATCGGGCCGCGCGTGGCCGGGCAATTGGGCCTCGAGTTCTTCGAGCTCGACGAGCGGATCGAGGAGGCGGCGGGCATGCCGCTTGCCGAGATCTTCTCGATGCACGGGGAGGGTTACTACCGCCGGCTCGAAGTCGAGTGCCTCGAGGCATTGCTGGCCCGGCAGCGACCTTCGGTAATCGCCTTGTCCGGCGGAATAGTGCACAACGAGGAAGCGTTCGCCGCCGCGAGGCGCGGGTGTACGACGGTATGGCTGCGTGCAAAACCGGCGGATCACATGCAGCGGGTGATCGACCAGGGCGATCGCCGGCCGGTAGCGAATCGTCCCGACGCCATGGAGGAATTGCGGGCGATCCTCGCGGCGCGCGAACCGCTCTACGCACTGGCCGACGTGTCGATAGACACATCGAAGGCGCCGGTCGACGAGGCGGTTGCGCAGTTGGTGGTTGAGCTTGGCTAGAGCGCGTCCGTTCGGCGCGCTCCGGTTCAATCGCACCCGCAGATTTTTTCTGAGCCGATTTTCGTCCGTTCGTCGCATGCCCGGTTGAGATCGATTTGATCGACAAATGGAGGCAATCATGAACGCACGAATCCTCACCGCTACCGTCGCCGCGGCCCTTGTCGCTGCCAACCTGTTCACAGTTTCGCCGGCGGCCGCCAACCCGTCCGACAACGCAATGACATTCCCTCACGGTTCTTTCGACGCGGACCGATTCTCGGACCTCGTAGTCGGCGCGCCGGACGAAGACATAGACGGACGCGCGAATGCCGGTGCAATCCACATTCTTCGCGGCAGCGAGTCGCCCGGCCTGACGGCCGCCGGCTCCAGTTTCATCACCCAGGCCATGGTCGAGTCCGACGCCTCGCTGGTCACCGCCGACGCGCGGTTCGGCGCCGCGTTCGCCAAGGGACAGTTCAACGACGACCCGTACTGGGATCTGGCAGTTGGCGCCCCGGGCGCAAGCAATGGCGCCGGCCTCGTCTACGTCATCTACGGCACGGACGCAGGGTTCGACGACCCGATCGTTTCCCGGATCTCGCAGAACACCCCGGGAGTGGCCGGCGTGTCGGAGCCGGGCGACCACTTCGGCGCCGCGCTCGCGGCGGGCGATTTCGACAACCTCGGAGGGATGGACCTCGCGATCGGCGTCCCGGACGAGGACATCGATGGCGCGGCCGACTGCGGGATGGTCAACATCGTGTACTCGACGCCAGGCGGGCTTCTCGGCTCGGCCGGCCCCTCGGCTCGCGAGGTCTACCAGGGACTCAACGACATAGACGGGACGCGCGAGTCCGGTGACCACTTCGGAGCGACCCTTACCGCCGGCGATTTCGGCAACCCCACTTCGCCGGGCGACGACCTCGCGATTGCTGTCCCCGGCGAGAACCTCGCCGTCACCGGAGGCTCGGCCACGAACGCCGGAATGGTGCACGTCGTGTTCGGTTCCAACAGTGGCGTCGACACGGTGAGCGACAGCGACCTGGCTCTCACGTCCGACATCATGTTCGCTGGAACCGTCGAGGCGCTTCGAAACCACGAGTTCGGCTTCGCGATGACGGCCGGGCGCGTGCGCGGGAGTCTCGTGGGCGACGACTTCGACGATCTGGCGGTCGGGATTCCCGGATTCGACGGGAACCGCGGCGCCGTCGCCGTCTTCTACTCGGACCCGGAGGACGGGCTCGATCCTGCCAACTGGACGTACTCGCAGGCGATGGACATCGACGGCGACGACTACGTGCGATACGGGGCGGCGCTCGCGGCGTGGGATTTCGACTCCGACGGCTGGGACGACATCGCGATCGGCGCGCCGTACCAGAACATCGCGGGCAGGCGGGATTCCGGGGCCGTGTACATCAAGAGAGGGAGCTTCGATGGAGTGGGAACATCCAGCTGGATGGCCGGACAGTTGTTTGTGCAGGGTGGCGGCGTGGTGCCGGGCGCGAACGAAGACGACGATCGGTTCGGCAGCTCGCTTGCGGTAGGCAATTTCGGGGGGCCGTGGGTGCACACGCGGCTGCAGGCGAACGCCGATCTCGCAATTGGCACGCCGGGCGAACGGATTCCGGTGCGTCGCGGGCTCGTGACGAGGCAGGTGCTCGCCGGGGCGGTGGTGACTCTCTACGGCGGGATGGACGGCACCGCGCCGTTCGCTTCCGGCACCGGCCAGATCTGGACGCAGAATTCGGATGGAGTGGCGGACGCAGCCGAAAGCTTCGACGGATTCGGCGCGGCAGTGAACTGACGAGCACTGCAGTGTGCCGAGGCACGCGGCCGTCAGTGTAGCCGACTGCGCGAAGCGCCTTGGAGTGCGGCGTGAAGCGCCGCTTTCGGGGAGCGGGGAGGGGGAGACGATCGAGGTCGCGAGAGACGTTCGAGGCCGCGAGGGGTTCGAGGTCTCGCAACTCGTTCGATTCAGCAACGACCAAAGCGCCGCTTCACGCCGCACTCCAAGGCGCTTCGCGCAGAGGCCCGATGCGGAAGTAGCTGTTCGTTGTCGGATGAGCAGGCGAGAACTCTCGAGCGAAGCTGCCCGCCGCGAGTCGCCCGCCGCCGGCCGTGCGTGCACCGCATTGGTCCTGACCGTTCAGCCGGCGCCCACCCGCGAATTACTCGATCGACTCGCCGAGCGCGCGCTGGATGGCCTCGCCAATGGCAAGCGCTTCGCCCTTGCCCGCCGCCGCCGCGATCCGGTCATCGCCGAGAGCATCGCGCGCGGCCTCGAGCCGCTGGTCCAGAATTGACTGTTCGTGCGCCGAAAGCGGCTGGTCCCTGACCAGCCTCTCGGCCAGCGCCGCTCCGGCGAGCATCGCACTACGTTCAGCAAGAGCAACTGCCCGGTCGGGTGCCCCGGATTCTCCGGCCGCGATCGCGAGCGCCGTCGCAATTCCCTCAACCGCGTAAATGCTGGCAGCGTCGTCGTCGACCGACTGCAGAAGCTCGAGCGCCCGCTTGAATGCCTCGAGAGACGCAACCGCATCACGTCGCGCGGCCGCCACCCAACCCGATGCGTGCGTCGCATACGCGAGCGTCTGAGTGTCGCCTAGGCGCCCGGCTATTTCGACCGACTCCGCCGCGTATCGCTCGGCGCATTCGAATTCGCCGAGCCCCGCAAGCGTCTCCGCCAGACCGTAACAGTCGATGGCAAGGCTGCGCATGTCGCCGAGCTTCCGGTGGAACGCTTCCGTGCTCTCGAGAAGCGGCCTCGCCGTGCCGTAGTCTCCGCGCCCGAGCGCCACGGTCGCCATCAGGTGCGTGGAAGCGATCTCGCCGACCGTGTCACCGATCTCGCGGTACTCGGCCGCGGCCTCCGTCGCCAGTTCCACGGCGCGGCTTTCTTCGTTTCGCCGCATCGCCAGGTATGCCAACGCCCTGAGCGAGCGCGCCGTTCCGGCTGGATCGCTGCGCTCGCGGCAGTGCGCGAGCGCCGACTCGAGCCGATCTCCGCCCGTGGCATAGTCGCCCTGGTCTATTGCAAGCACTCCAGACCAGTAGAGCGCGAGCCCACGTCCCGGCTGCGACGTGCCTGCCTCGATCCCGCCATCCAGCCAGTGCCTGCCCTCCGTCAGCATCCCGACCGACTCGAAGAATGCCCCGAGCGAACCCGCTGCGCGCAAGAGCGCCTCGCCGCCGTCGCCTCGCCGTGCGAGTCGATCGAACGACTGCCTGACGGTGTCGAGCTCGGCGAGCATTCGCTCCTGCATTGCGGATTGATCCGGCGTCAGGCGCGATTCTCCAACGGCGCCGGCCAGGTCCAGCACCCACTCGTCGACGGCCGCCTCGGTCCTGGCGCGTTCTCCCGACGCGTCGAGTTCCTCGAGCGCGAACGCGCGAATCGACTCGAGCATCCGGTAGCGCACCGGTTCGCGCTCGAGGTCGGCAACAACGAGCGACTTCGCAACCAGACTCTCCAACCGGTCACCCACGGCCGCACGATCGCCGCCGCGTTCTCCTCCAACTTCGGAGCAGACCCGCTCGAGCGCATCGAGCGCGGCGCCCGACGCAAATACGGACAACCGTTGGAGCAGCGCCCTCTCGGCGTCGCCCAGCATTCTCACGCTCCAGCCGATAGTCGCGTGCAACGTCCTCTGGCGCGACTCCCTGCCGCGTTCAGATACGGAAAGCAGCCGAAAGCGGTCGTCTAGCCGTCGCAGTACCTCGCCCAGACCGAATGCGCGGACGCGCGCGGCGGCCAGCTCGATGGCGAGCGGCAGACCGTCCAGCCTGCGGCAGATCGCGGCGACGGATGCGAGATCCTCCGCCGATGGCGCGAACGCGGGTGTCGAGGCCCGTGCCCGATCGAGAAACAACTGGACGGCGGCCGATGCGCGCAATTCGCTCTCGCTGGCGTTCTCGGCAGGAATGGCCAGTGGTTCGACAGCGATCACGTGTTCACCCGGAATGGCCAGCGCCTCGCGGCTTGTCGCAAGCACCGCTGCGCGCGGACACGCCCTGAGCAGGTCGCTGGCAATTTCCGCGACTGCGTCCACGACGTGTTCGCAATTGTCGAGAACCACCAGCAGCCTGGAATGTCCTATGCACTCGTGAATCGAGGCCGAAAGCGGCTCGCCTGGCCGCTCCCGCGCGCCAAGCGTGCTTGCGACGCACCGCACGGCGAGCGAAGGATCGGCAATCGCCGACAGCTCGACGAACCAGGACCCTCCCTGGAACAGTTCGTCCAGTCTGGCGGCCGCTTCGAGCGACAGTCGCGTTTTGCCGACACCACCGGGACCGGTCAGCGTGACGGCGCGTGCCGTGGCGAAGGCCTGCGCCACCCGGTCCACCGCGCCGGCCGGCGCGACGAAACTCGTGGCCTGCGCCGGCAGGTTTCCCGGCGTCCGCTCGGACTCTCCGGTGACGGCCGCGCTGTCGTTGAGCGTCCGAGCCCCCGCGTCCGCGTAACCGATTGCCGTCTCGGCGCCTGCAAGCGTGCGGCGCGAGGCGTCGTCGGCCACGTCGGTCAGAGCATTTTCGAGCGCGGCGACGAACACGCCGGCGGTTGCGAATCGGTCGCCGGGTTTCTTGGCCATCGCTCGCGCCACCGCGTCGGCGAAGGCGGTTGACACGCCGGCGACGGCGGCGTCCAGGCGGCGGGCGCGCGCCTCGAGGTGAAGCGTCCGGAGCGTTCCGATGTCGCCCAGGAAGGGCGTGGTTCCGGCCACGAGCTGGTAGACGACGACCGCGAGCGCGTACACGTCCGCCCGTCCGTCGAGTCCCGATTCCGTCGAAGCGTTCCATTGCTCCGGCGACATGTAGAGCGGTGTGCCGATCCAGTAGCCTTGCCGGGTCAGCCTCGTGTCGGCGGCGTGCTCCGCGGTTGCGCGGCTTATCGCGATGCCAAGGTCGAGCAGTTTCGTTCGCGGCGACGCTGCCGCGTCGCGGACCATGATGTTCTCGGGCTTGAGGTCGCGATGGACGATGCCTCGGGCGTGGGCCGCATCGAGCGCTTCGGCGATCGGCCGCACGAGGTCGACGGCGTCGCCGGGCGGCATCTGTCCGCGTTCGGCGAGCAGGGCGCCGAGCGTCCGTCCCTCGACGTATTCGAGCACGAGGTAGACGGGCCCGGTGTCGCCGCACACGAGGTCGTGAATCCCCACGACAGCGGGATGGTGGAACCGGCGCGCTATCTGGCCCTCGCGCACGAAGCGGCGGAGTGCGCTCGGGTCTGACGCGTGCCGGTCGTCGAGCAGCTTGATCGCCACGACGTCGTCGAGACTCGAGTGACGGGCGCGAAGGACGATCCCCATTCCCCCGCGGCCGAGCACGGCCTCGATCAGGTACCTGCCGTCCAGGGTCGTGCCGACGAGAGACTCGACGTCTTCCTCGAGCACGGAGCCGTCCGCCGCGCAGATCCGGCGACGGGCGTCGTATCTGGCAGCGCACAACGGGCATCGTCGTGGAAGGGTGCGGCCACGTGCGTCGTCGCTGGCGCCGTCATTGCTCGCGACCGTTTCGCGGCCGCCGGCGGCGGTTGGCAGCGCCACAGAAACCGGGATCGACGGACCGGACTCGAGGAAGGCGCTGTCGTCCGGTGCCGCGTCGAGCAGCGACTCGACTTCGGCGCGCAATTCGTCGTCCCCGGCGCATTCAGCGTCGAGCAACGCTTCGCGAAGGCGGCCGCTCCGATCGAGCGCCGCCTCGAATATTTCCTTGACGCGCTGCCAGCGATCGTCGGACACGTCGGCTCCCCGCGTTCGGCAATTGGGGCTAGACTTAGGTCCCGGCCGCCGCGGCGCCGATTATGGCATCCGGCAGTCGCGGATTCCACGAGTAGCTGGAGCGAAAAGTTGGACAGTGGCCGTCGCGAAATCACCAGGCTGCTCGAGGAGCACGCCGCGGGCCGGGGCGAGGCGCTGGAGTTGCTCGTTCCGATCGTCTACGAAGAATTGAGGCGGATAGCGGCATCACGGATGCGCCGCGAGCGGCCGGACCACACGCTTCAGCCAACCGCTCTGGTCAACGAGGCGTGGATCAGACTTGCCGCGGCGCCCGGCGCGAAGTACGAAAGCCGGTCCCACTTCTTCGGGATCGCGGCGCGGCTGATGCGGCAGATTCTGGTGGACCACGCGAGGGCGCGGTCCAGGGAGAAGCGTGGAGGAGACGGGTTGCGGGTAACGGTAGACGAAACGATCGCCGCGGTTGCCCCGGAGGTCGACGTGCTGGCGCTCGACGAGGCCCTGGATCGGCTGGAGGCCACTGACAGGACTGCGGCGACGGTCGTCGAATTGAGGTACTTCGGCGGACTGGGAATCGAGGAGGCCGCGGACGTGCTCGGGGTTTCGGCGGCGACGGTCAAGCGGGACTGGGCTGTAGCCAGGGCGTTCCTGCGCCGGGAAATGGGGGCAGAATGAAACAGGCCGGCGGGAACGATTCGGCAAGCTGACCTGATGCGCGCGCGACCGTCGATGCGAGAGCCGCGTCCGGGAGAGCGTTGCATCGGCTGCCTGCCGGGCCGGCAGGGCGGTGCCGTGTCCCTTTGAATTCCAATCGCCGGATTCCGGCGTGACAATCCCACGCGACAGGGGTATGAATTCCGCGTCAGATCTCTTCCTCTCTAAGGAGTTTCAACGAATGAAAGTACAGGTTATCGGTGGAGTGCTCTTCGGCGCGCTTGTCATGACGGGCTGTGGCGGCGATGCGGGCACGGCCACCAATGCGGCGAAGAACGCCGCGACGAATGCTGCTACCAACGCCGGCAAGACGGCCGTCAACGCCGTCACCAACGCGGCGACGAACGCGATGCCGACAGGCGCCGTGGGATCGCTGCCTGCCGACTTCCCGAAGGACATCCCGGTATACACCGGAGCGACGGTCGTGGCCGGAGCAACCGGAGCCATGGGCAAGGGCGCTTCGTTCTCGACAGCGGACGGCGCGGACAAGGTCGCCGAGTATTACAAGGCCGAACTTCCCAAGCAGGGATGGGCGGACGTGAAATCAGTGGCGGCCGGTCCCGCTACCGCCATCACGGCTTCCAAGGAAAAGCGCATGCTCTCGATCGGCCTCACGAAGGGCCCCGACGGCAAGACCGTAATCGCGGTTGGAGAGACGGCGAAGCCGTAACTCCACAATTCAGAACTCCGAGCGACAGCGAGGGGCCGGCCGTACGATCCGATACGCGCGTCCGGCCCCTTCTCTCTGCCCGCATCTACTGCCCGTCCCAGTTCCCCACCACAGGCAGTTCACCGACGTTGCCGAACGCAACCGACAGCGCCTCCAGTCCCGCCACGTTCGCATTCGTAAGCAGGAATCGCAGCAGCCGGCCATCCGCCGGATCGACGATCGCGACGCGGGCGCTCGCCCCCGGCCATCACGACTGGCCGATGAACGGTCCGCGCCCCCGGCGCCTCAGAAAGACGATACCTGTCGGTGGTGGAGAATCGACAACAAGCACTATGTTCCGATCGCCGCCAGCACCGCTTCCGCGTGTCCGTCGACTTTTACCTTCGGCCAGACCGCGGCGATCTTTCCAGACTCGTCGATGAGGTAGGTCACGCGGTTGGTTCCCATGTATTTTCGGCCGTAGAGAGACTTCTCTCCCCAGACCCCGAAGGACTCGACGATCTTTCTGTCGTCGTCGGCCAGTAGCCGGAACGGAAGCTCGTACTTCGCAATGAACTTACGATGGGAGGCTTCGCCGTCGGTGCTCACACCGAGAACCTCGACTCCCAGCTTCGCAAACTTCGGGAAGTTGTCGCGGAACGCGCACGCTTCCTTCGTGCAGCCCGAGGTGTCGTCCTTCGGGTAGAAATAGAGGACGACCTTGCGGCCCTTGAAGTCGGAGAGCTTCACAGTCGCTCCGTCCTGATCCCGTGCAGTGAACTTCGGCGCCCTGGCGCCAACTTCGAGCAATGCCACGTTGACTCCTTTGATAGAGAGGAAGACGAGCCCTAGATCGACTTCTTCGAGAAGTACCAGTCCGTCGTCTCGTACCCGGCATTCATCCGCTCCTCGGCGGCGGCGGCGGTCTGCGGCGGCGGCACGATGACGTCCTCGCCGGGCTTCCAGTTCACCGGCGTCGCGACGCCGTTTTTGTCCGACGTCTGCAGCGCCTCGACGACTCGCAGGATCTCGTCGATGTTCCGTCCGTTCGTCATCGGGTAGTAGACCATCGCGCGGACGATTCCCTTGTCGTCGATCATGAACACCGCCCGAACCGTCGCCGTCGACGACGCCCCCGGATGCAGCATTCCGTAGGCCGTCGCGACCTTCATGTCGAGGTCCGCGATGATCGGGTACGGGATCTTCACGCCGAACTTCTCTTCCATGTTGCGGGTCCAGCCGAGGTGCGCGTAGATCGAGTCGATCGACAGGCCCACGAGCTTCGTGTTGAGCGCAGCGAAGTCGTCGGCGCGCCGCGCGAATTCGGTCAGTTCCGTCGTGCAGACCGGCGTGAAATCCGCGGGATGCGAGAAGAGGACGAGCCAGCTTCCCTTGAAGTCGCCCAGTGAGATTGGACCGTGCGTGGAGTTCGCCGAAAAGTCTGGCGCCGGCTCGTTGAGTCGCGGCAGCGAGGGCGCGGCAGCCGTCGCGGTTTCGTGTGACATGGTTGGTCTTCCTCCTTCAGATTCGCCGAAAGCGTCCTGGGCGCCGGTTGTGGGTTCCGGCGGCCGGACAGGGGCGAATCATAACGACGGAAGCAATGGGCCGCTACCGCAGAACGATCGTCCAGGACTCGAAGTCGATCGTCACCGCGTAGGGGCTTAGAACGGCGAAACCGATGAGCCCCTCGATCTCCGTTTCGCTCACGAGGCCGCTCTCTCCGTTGCGACGGTCGGCACGGGCTGGACTGATCCGCTGGACGATCGCATCGAGCTTCGTTCCAGGCAGGCCTCCCCACTCGAAACGGACGCCGGCGTGAATGAGCGTGTCCTGGGTGCCCGCTGCGCCCTGTCCGCGCCCCTTCTTGACGCCGGGCGCGTTGTCGACCAGACCCACGGCCGCGGCCACCGCATCGTCGACCGGGATGCCAGGCGAGGCAGCGCCCGTATCCAGCTCGAAGTTGAACGGTCCTTTGCCGTTGACGGTAGCCTCGACGAACAGCCCCTGGCCAACGAGGCGGAATGGGGTGGATGCCTTAGCGGCCTTTGACGGCGCCGGCGACCCCGGTTTCTCCAAACGGAGTGTCGACGACGGATAGTCGAAGGTCGTCCGGAACCGTCGCAGGACCGGCATCCCGAGGATTCCGCCGATTGCCGGCAATTCCCAATCGATCCGAATCATCGGCACGGCGTCGACGGTGATCGCGCCCAGGCCGATCCGGTCCGCAAGGCCGTAGCGGAACGACACACGGCCGTCGCCACCCACGCCGCCGGCGTAGGCGGGCTCGTCGCGAGCGACGAAGCCCGCCTGCTTCGCGTACTTCGCGAAGACGACGCTGATGCCGGCGCCCGTGTCCACGATGAACGGAACCGCAGGTGCGCCGTTTATCGACATCATCACGATGGGGAGGCCATCGGCGAACTTGATGGGCAACTCAACCGTCGTAGCGGGCTCGCGAACGGAGTAGAGCCTGCGATCGACGAGTGGGCGGCGGAATGCAAGCTGTGCCGTGAGATTCTCGAGCAGGAGTGTGTTCGTGCGGGGCGAGGCCGCGAGTGCAGCATCCAGCGACGCTATCGCATCGCTCGATCTGCCGAGTTCGTCGAGTGCATCTGCCCTGACCGTTAGCGCATCGGGACGCAGGGCCTGAGAGAGAACGCATGTGCCCGAGACTGCCTTGTCGACGGCGACGAGTGCGTCAGCCGCCCTTCCCTCCGAGAGTGCGAGCCGCGCGAATACGAGGTTCGCGACGGGATGGCCCGGTTCACTGGCTGAACGTACTCGGTCGAGGTCATCCTTCGCCGCGCGGAACCTGCCGGCGCGAAACCGGACCAGGGCGCGCACGGAGAGGGATTCGGCATTGCCCGCGGCGCTGACGGCCTGTTCGGCGGCTTCGAGTGCCGCCGGCACGTCGTCGCGCTTCGCGAATGCGACTGCGCGCCGCGAATGGAGTCCTGCCGTCCGTTCTCGCGGAGGTTGGGCGTCATTTGAAGGCGCTGCTGCGAGCAGGCCGGCGTAGGCTTCGGCCGCCGCTTTGAACTCTCCCTCGAGCAGAAGGCGGTCGGCCGCTTCGATGCCGAGCGGTTCGCGCCCGGGCGAGCCCGCCTGCGCGCGTGAGACCGTGGCGGACGCACAAAGGGCGGCCAGGGATAGCAGTGCGATCGTTCTATTTAGCATGGCCGTGAAAACGGAACGTGGTGGCGAATTGTTACACGGCGGGAATCGGAGCCGGAAGCGGCAGCGAACGGGTCCGATCGTGCATCGGGAGTACCCCTGCGTTGACACGTCGCGGAACCGTTCGCTATACATAACGTCGCCTGTGGCGGGCATAGCTCAGCTGGTTAGAGCGCCTGACTGTGGATCAGGAGGTCACCGGTTCAAACCCGGTTGCCCGCCCCATCAAGATCGAATTCGGCGAAGAGGCTGCCCGGGGGTAGCCTCTTCGCCATTCCGGGCGCCGGTGGGCCCTACTTCCGTTTGTCGACGTTGCGCATCGCCTTGTGGATCGCCTTCCACTTCCGCTTCTGTGCAAGCTGGGCATTGGCGTCGCGCCGCGTCTCGAGAAACGCCGCCTCCTTTTCGAGCGCCCGGAAGTTCGCGAAGCGGTCCGCGTCCATGCGGCCCTCCGCGATGGCGTCGACCACTGCGCAGCCGGGCTCGCCCTCGTGCCGGCAGTCGTTGAACCGGCAGCCAGACGCGACCTCCGTCACGTCGTCGAACGCCGCCCGGATGCTCTCCTCGTCCGACCAGACCGACAGCTCGCGCATGCCGGGCGTGTCGATGAGCAGCGCGCCGCCGGGTAGCACGACGAGCTCACGACGTGTCGTCGTGTGCATCCCGCGCTGGTCGTGCTCGCGCACGGCGCCCGTCTTCAGCGCTTCGCTCCCGAGCAGCCGGTTCGCGATCGTCGACTTGCCGACGCCCGACGAACCGATGAGCGCCACCGTCTCTCCCGCGACTAGCCATGGCGCGAGCAGCGCGACCGGATCGTCCTCGCGCGCGCTCATCGCGACGGTCTCGGCGCCGCCTGATCGCGAACGCACGGACGCGACGACGCCTTCGAGGTCGTCGCAGACGTCCGCCTTGTTGAGGACGATCACCGGCCGCGCGCCGCTCGCTCGCGCAACCGCCACGTATCGCTCGATCCGGCGGATGTTGAAGTCGCCGTCGAGGCCGGTGACGAGGAAGACCGTGTCGACGTTCGCCGCCACGACCTGCGGTTCGGCACGGTTGCCGGCTGCCTTGCGCACGAACGCCGTCTCGCGCGGCAGGACCGCGACGATCGACCACCCGTCGCCCGCTGGCTGTACCGCGACCCAGTCGCCGACGGCCGGCAGCGCGGTGCGATCCATCGCGTTTCGCCGGAGGCCCGCGGCGACCGACGCCGCGATCTCACCCCGCTGCGTAACGAGCCGCTGGACGCCGCGATCCTGCGCGACGACCCGGCCCGGAATGTTGCCCTGCAATGCGTGCGCCGAAATCGCGTCGCGAAAACACGCACGCCAACCGATCAGTTCTAACTCCACGTCCGTCATCTCCTTGTCGAAGGGACCAGCCGGTCCCGAGACACACGTCTCCCGCTCTGGCAGCGGAACGGAGTGCGACGGAGTCAGGCAATCATAGGCTCGGCCCGGAACGTACCAGAAGCGCCGGCGCGCCGGCAATCCGGAGCGGCTATCGCCGCGGCAGCAGGTCCCGCTCGAGGGTATCGAGGACGGCGGCAGCCGCCTTGAGTCCGGTCTCGGTCGGGGAAAGCGCCTGTCCGCCGCGCGCGCCGATCGTTGGCCCGCGGCTGGAGTAACCGTCGTAGGAACGAAAGTAGATGCGAGCCTGCGTGCGGACCTTCGCCGTCACGGGTTCGAAGAGCACGTAGTGCGCGACGAGCAGCGAGTTGTCCGAATTCGGCAACGCCGCGGGGTCGTTCGAGTCGATGTCGAACGAGAACTCGAACCATAGAACGTATCCATTCGTCGAGGCTTTGGCCTTATCGATTGCCGCCTTGCGAGAGAGTTCGCCACCGGGCATCGTCGTCGCGAAACTCGACTCGCCGATCTCGCGTGCGCACGCGGCGACGACCGCATCGCAGACGTCCTGCCGTATGCCGAAGCTGGCCCGGTATTGGGCGGCGAGGATCTCGATTTTCTCTCCGTCTGGGGTTGGAACCGGAACCGGCGCTTCGGGCGCAGCCGACGGTGCGGTTGCAGGTTCGGACGCCGGTGGAGAAGTAGACGGCCGCGTTCTGGGAATCCGCCGGCCGGATTGCGCGGCCATAGTCGTGGACTGCCACGCGAGCAGCAGGACGACGCAGACGGCCAGGGCCGAGCGCACGCGCTTATGCCGCGCCCGCGCGACGCACGCTGATGCGCACGAGCGGCGATGTGATGACCTGGCTGAATCCCGACACGTCGGTTGGCACGGTCAGAAAGAACGCGGCGCGGGCGCCGAGCCTTACGCCGGCCTCCCAGATGTCACGGGTGGGCAGCAGCGAACCTGAAAAGACCGCGTCGCGCGGATGAGGCACGTTGCCTCCCGTCAGGCTGCCGCGTCGATTCGCCCGGTCGACGACGGTGAAGGTGTACACGCTCCGGCCTGTCTCCATCACGAGCATGTCGCTCTGGAGCAAGTCGGAAAAGAGGACCTCCTGGACAGAGTCACTCGACATGGTCCCTCGTACGTGATGCCTGGTCCGCGCAATGTCCGCCGATTCGCGCGCATTCTAATGCGACTTACCGGAAAAAGGGAACAACGCCGTCCGCGTGCGCGTGGGGTTTGCACGCACCCCGAACCTCATGCAAAGGTGTGCGGGCCGCGGCGAGAATTCCATCGACCGGATGCCCGATGACCGATCGCTATCGCGTTCGTCCCAGCTCGTTTTACGTTGCGCTCACCCTGGTCGTCAT
Source organism: Blastocatellia bacterium (assembly GCA_021463145.1). Classification (GTDB taxonomy): domain Bacteria; phylum Acidobacteriota; class Blastocatellia; order UBA7656; family JADIYM01; genus JADIYM01. The sequence goes on from JAJTWZ010000017.1 coordinate 52,823, forward strand.
CGCAGGGTTTGCGCTCCGCGTCTGGGGCAATCGATTCGGGCTGCCTTTCCTTTACCACGAGGACGAAGCCGAGATCGTCCAGCGGGCGTTACGAATGCCTGTCGACGGACCCGGTCCAGGCTGGTTTCGTTACCCTACGCTCTACCTGTACGTGCAGGCCGTCGTCTACGTCATCGTCTGGGGCGCTGAGCGAGTCCTGGGATCGGCTCGGGAGTACGCTGCGTTCGCCGACGCCGTGTCGGTCGACCCGACGATCGTTTATACAGCGGGGCGCACCGTTACAGCCGCATTCGGCGCTGCAACCATCGCGGCAGCAGGAATCGCAGCGCGACGATTCGCCTCTTTCGGACCTCGATCACGGGATCTCGCGGGCCTGGCGGCCGCGTCTCTCGTATGCATCGAGTTGCTGCAGGTCGGGCACTCGCACTTCATCACGGCGGACATCCCGATGACCTTCGTGGCTGTCGCGGCGTTGGGCGCGGCCGGTTGGTGCGCATCGTCTCGAGAGGCGGGCTCGGTAACCGCCTACGCGGTAGCGGGGGCGCTCGTAGGCATTGCCGCGTCCATCAAGTACCCGGCGGCTCTCTCCGCGGTCGGGGTCGTGGCGGTGTACATCCAGCAGGTCGACTGGCGATCGGGCGCGGTCGTTCGAAGATTGACGAGAGACCTCCGTCTGCCCGCGGCAGGGGTGTCGGCGCTGGTCGCGTTCGTTCTCGGATCGCCCTACGTGATCCTCGACTGGCGGACTTTCCTGCGCGACCTTGGCGCGGAAGCGGCGCACATGCGTGCCGGGCATCTCGGGTTCGAAATCGTTCAGAATCACTGGGCGGAGGTACTGGCCAACTTTGCGGAGTCGGGCAATCTCGCCCTCGTCGTGCTTGCGGTGGCCGGCGCAGTGACGGCGTTCCGTGCGCGCGACGTCTTCGGCCGCGCGCTGGCCGTGACCCTCGCGGTATGGTTCGCAGCCGCTGTGACATCGAACGTGTTCTTCGCGCGATACTGCATTCCCATGCTGCCGATCGCGGCTGTGCTCGGAGCCCACGCAATCACGACCGCGTCGCTCTGGCCGCGAAGCCGGGCCGCTTCCGAGGCCGTCGCTTGCGCCGGACTGGTGCTTGCGCTGGCTCTGCCGTCCTGGCTCGTCGCGCACAGGCTGGCCCTGTTCACGGCTGCCGACACGAGAACTCAGGCGCGTACCTGGGTCGACGAGAACCTGGGCGAAACCGGCGCGCTTGTCGCACTCGAGTGGAAGTCGATTCCGCGGCGTCCAGCCGGATTCGACGTTGCCGAAACCACGCCGCTGGTCTACGACGCCGGCACGCTGCGAAATGCCGGTGTTTCCTACGTTGCCATTACGGACCGGCTCTATCGCCGGCTGTTGCGCGCGCCGGGCATCTACCCGAGTCAGTATGCGTTCTACAAAGAACTGCTCGCGACCGGTACGCTGGTCGCCACTTTTACGCCGTACGCCGACGAACACAACCTTCTGGTTGCGGACGAGTACGGCGCGCCGTCCGTTTTGAAGGTGCGGGAAGCGGCGCCGTGGTCGGACCTGGTGCGTCGCGAGCGGTCTGGTCCGGTGATCCTGGTGTTCCGGATCGCCGGCTGAGCGAGGACATCCGCTGCGGGACGAGACTGTCCACGGATCGTCCCGGCTACCGATGAGCTACAGATGCAGCAGGTCCACGTGCGCATGATCAGTACCGCGAGCGCCAGCGAGCGGGTCCGCTCGCCTGTTTGGGCTGTGCCTTGCACCCTCGATCTCCGCAGGATCGGTATCGCGAGCGCAGGCGAGTGGCAGCGAGATCGTCTTGTCAGTCCCAACTTTGCCCGGTACATCCAGAGCAGGGCGCTCCAGGTTCACCTCTGAAAAAGCGAGAGCCCCGGATGAGGATTCCTCACCGGGGCTCGTTTGCAGCGCGTCTACGAAGCTGTTACCAGCGGCCGCGGCCGCCACCACCGCCACGACCGCCGCCACCGCGGTTGCGCGGTTCCATCGGCTTGGCCTCGTTGACGGTCAAAGCGCGGCCGTCAATCTCCTTGCCGGAGAACTGCGCGGTAGCGGCTTCACCCTCGGACTTCGAGCTCATCTCGACGAAGCCGAACCCACGGGACTGGCCCGTGTCACGGTCCGTGATAATGCGGCAGCTATCGACGGTTCCAGTTCGCAGAAATGAAAAGAGCCGGGAGAAGTAGCGACCGGATCGCCACTTCTCCCGGCTCTGATCTGCCGCGCTAGAACGAGTACTTCAGCGCGAACTGAATGACCCTGGCCGGCGTGGACGTCTCGACCGCGGATCCGAACCCAGGGTTGAAGAGAGTCCGGATCGGGATGCCGTAGTTCGTGCGATTCAGGAGGTTGAAGACCTCGGTTCGGAACTCGAGGTTGTGGTCGTCACTGAACCGGAAGCTCTTCGTAACCGCCGCGTCCCAGTTGAGCTGGCCGTCGGCACGCACCGTATTGCGGCCGACTGCGCCGTTCTGCCCGTCGATCAGCAGGATGCCGTTCGGCGTGAAGGCGAAGGCGTACGAGACGTAGTCAGTCAGCCTGTAGTTTGCGGGCAGGGACACCCGCTGCGGTCCGTGGCTGTCGATGAAGGTAAGGCCGTTCGTCGTAAGCGGGCGGTCCGTCAGGTTTCCGTCGAGGTTGGAATCGAACGGCACGTTGAGCGTGAACGGCTGGCCGGTTGCCCCCTGGGCGATCGACGAGACCTGCCATCCGCCGAGCCAGAACGCGGCGTCGTCGAAATCCGAAGTCGTGACGTCACGATAAATCGGCAGATCCCAGATGAACGACGCCGCGAATCGATGCCTCACGTCGAAGCCCGCCGACGCTCGCTCTGCCGCCAGGTTGAACGAGTCCTGGGCGATTACCGGTGCGCCCGCGATCGGGAACACGTCGGAGACCTCGTCGATCGCGTGCGAATACGTGTACGAGAACGTGTACATGTAGCCGTTCGAGTAACGCTTCTTCGCCTCGATCTGCAGGGCGTGGTAATTCGAGTTGGCAGAGTTCTCGAATCGTTGAATCGCACCGAGGAATGGATTCGGCCGCGACTGGAGCAGCGTCTGAACCAGGTCGGCGACGACGAGCGGCGGGCCCTGCTCGTATGGCGTACCCGGAGCTGCCACGACAGTCGGAAGGAACGGAGTGACGTTCGGCCCGAGGTTCGGTGTCGTGAGACGCGTGAGCTTGTTGCCCTTCGTTCCGACGTAGGCCGCCGAGATCGTGTAGTCGTTGAGGAACTGATGCTCGAGCGTCAGGTGCCACTGCTGCACGTATGGAGTTGCGATGTCGGCCTCCGGAAGAGTGATCGCCAGGCCGCCGACTCCGAGGCTCTGCGCCACGAGCGTGCCGATGAGCGCGCCGAAGTCCGCCTGCCTCCCGCCGAACTGGTTGAGCGTTCCGGGAAGGATGAGCGGAACCTGGGCACGGTTACGGGTCAGTACGAGCGTGGAAGGCGCCGGAAGGTTGAACACGTTCGTTCCGAGGAAAGAAGGGTCGACGTTGATCGGCACTTCGTCGGGAAAGACGTTTCTGGACTGGCTGACGACGGCGCCGAGGATCGAGTCGAAATAGACGCCATATCCGCCGCGCACGACCGTTCGTCCGTCGGACCAGGGATCCCACGCGAATCCGAGATGCGGACCGAAGTTGTTCGGATCGTTCTCGTAGATCTTTTCGCGCCCGCCGTATAGACCCGCGACGGCATCGACCGCCTGGTTGTAGAAGAAGGTCGAACCGGGACTGTCGACTTCGGAACCGCCCGTTGCCGGCACGTTGCTGAGCGAGAGCGAATCCTCGATCAGGTTGTCTGCCTCGGTCGGGACGGTGTTGTACTCGTAGCGCACGCCGTAATCGAGCACGAAATTAGGCGCGACCTTCCACGAGTCGTTAAAGAAGAAGTTAAGTTCCGCGAATCGCAGCTTGATGCTGGAATCGGACTGTTCTCGCGAGATGACCTGGAAAACCGACGAGGGAACACCGACAGTAGCCAGTTGGGTGCCCGTGAGCGCGAGAATGCTCGACCGCGCATCGAACCCGAAAGGAATCGTCTGGTTGCCGGTCGCCGTGAGAAATCCGAAGGCTTGGATACCGTTTCCGTAGACTACCTGCGGCCGGTAGTTGCGGTCGACGAAGCTGTCGAGTCTCTGCAGACGGACATCGCCGCCGAACTTCATCGAGTGGCTTCCAACCGTCCACGACATCGAGTCGGCGAATTGGAACGTGTTGTTCGTCCGGCCCTGCGGGAACGTGAAGACGTCGACGCCGACGGGACTGAACGGCTCGATGATGAGTTGGCCGATCGGAGTCGTCGATGAAGGGAAGACGAGCGGCCCATTGGGGGTGTTGACCAGGACGTTGGAGCTGGCCTCGAATGTGAATGGGCCGAGGGGGTGTTCGGGGAATGCGAGCTCGGTCCGGCCGTACGAGAAGCGCGCCTGGTTGAAGAGCGTGTCGGAGAGGGCCGTGTCGAGAATGAGCGACAGGTTGTGGGTCTGGGTCTCGGAATTGATCGTGGAGTTGATCGCACGATTGACGGAAGGCAGCACGCGGTCGTCGTCCGTGAAGTTGTAGCGGACGTTGAGGTCGTTACTGTCGTTGAACTTGTGCGTGACCTTGAACGACACGATGTTGCCGTTGCCACTCGAAGGCAGCTGCTGCGTGTAGGTGTTCTCGCCGTACGGGCCGCCGGGGTTGTTCGGCAGCGGATAAAGGCTCAGAACATTGGCGCCGAGCGGCGTGGAACCCGATTCGGTGGAGTAGGCGATCGTCGCGAAATCGGCGAACGGGAGGGGCCGGAGCACCCCGAACGACGGGAGGTTGAGGAAGCGCCGGGCGCCAAGTGTGGGCGTCGAGAAATGTTGCTCGACGGACGAATTGATGTCCTGTCTTTCGTAGCTCGCGAAGAACTGCGTACGGTCCCGGACGATCGGGCCGCCGATGACGAATCCGGCCTGTACACGGGTGTACGGACTTTCTCCGCCCGACGCGCCGCCTGTGAAGTCGTAGGCGTTCCGGGCGTTAAGGCTCGAGTCCGTGAAGAAGCCGTAAAGCGTGCCGTGGAATTCGTTGGCACCGGTCCGCGACACGGCGTTCACCTGAGAACCGACGTTGCGGCCGGACTCCGCGTCCCAGAGGAGCGTGGAGAGCTGGAATTCCTGGACCGACTCGATCGACTGCGGGATCAGCGACACGAAGCCCTGTCGTCGAACGCCGACGTCGGGGTCGTTGTTGTCTGAACCGTCTACTGTGAAGTTGTTGGCGCGGGCGCGAGCGCCATTGACCGAAAACTGTCCGGCCGTGCCGATGCCGAAGCCGACGCCAGGACCTCGAACGCCAGGGACGTAAGGAGCCGCCGCAACGCCGGGCACGAGAAGCGCAAGCTCGTCGAACGAGCGCGTTTCGGTCGTGCCGCCGAGCGGCAGGGAGTGAACCTGCTCGATCGCGAAGTTACCGCGGCGCGTCGGATCGTTCGTGTTGATAAGGCTCGCGCGTCCTTCACCCTCGGTGCGCGTGGACGGTGTGACGACCTGCCCGCCGGGACCCGTCACCGGCCCGGTCGTGGGTCCGGTCGTAGGCCCGGTCGTAGGTCCGGCCGTTCCGGCTGCGCCGAGCGTTATAGGCGGCACCAGGTTTGTCGTCGAGTTGAGCGGGATGGGGAACCCGGTTATCTGATTGTCAGTGAAGCCGGCGAACGATGCTCGAATCGTGTATCGGCCGGGAGGCATGAATGGAATCCTGTAGCTTCCATCGGCGGCCGTGAGCGTCGATCGCGAGTTTCCATTCAGCTCGTTGCTGGCCGTGACGCGGGCGCCACCGAGCGGTTCGCCGGTCGGCTTGTAGACGGTTCCGACGAGCGTTCCGGACGTCGTCTGTGCTGCCGCGCGCGGTGTCGCATAGATACCGAGCACGAAAACGATGGAAACGAGCGCAAGCGACTGCCTGGCGCGCAGGGAAAATGAGGACAACATGTCTCCTCCTAGCTGATATCTGTGTTGAAATCTCGCTGGGCGCAGCGCCCGGCCGGTTGACGCGGGAAGGACCCCGCACGTGTTCGTAACTTCAATGGTTTCTACTCCCTGGCGAGCAGAGGTGTCAAGTTGCGGGGAGCGGGAAAGTCGATGGCATCGGCGGCGGTTTCAGGGGCTGGCGGGGCAAGGGAATAGCCCGGGCAGGAGAGCGGCTTGGACCCTGTCCTCAGTCGTCCGCATTGGCATCCGGGTGAGCCTCGAGAACCGCACGTAATGCGAGCTGGTGCGTTCACAGGTCAGCGCCCTGCACTCTCGGCATGGCACTCGTTGCGTGAGCAGGGATCAGTACCGCGAGCGAAAGCGAGCGGGTCCGCGCGCGAGTCCGAGCCCTGATTGGCGCCCTCGCCGTACGCTGGATCCATGCGGCGGGGTGCGCAGGACCAGCACTTAGCACGCCGTGACCGGGGCGATGACTCGAGTCCGAGGCCCGCCCGGCAGCCTACAGTATCCGTAATCCCCGTAAAGAATTAGTTTCGGCTTTCCCAGCGAGCCATGGTACGGTGAGTACGCGTCAATGCCACGCAACGTTGCGTGGCTGTCCTCTCCGCCGAACCTCGGGGCAGCAGGAACCCATTGAAGACGTCAGTGTTCACCGTGGATTTGCTTGCGCCCGTGCCCTGAAAGTTCTCTCGCAGACTCCAGCCGCTCGAGTTCCTCAGCCGATCCCTTTTCGAAAAGGATTACCGATTCATGAAGCTCTATGTTGGAAACCTGTCGTTTCGTACGACGGATACCGAACTGCAGGAACTGTTTTCGCAGGCTGGAACCGTCGATAGCTGCCGTATTATCACCGACCGTGACACGGGCCAGTCCCGTGGGTTCGGCTTCGTAGAGATGAGCTCGAAGTCCGAGGGTGAAGCCGCTATCGCGCAGTTCTCCGGCAAGGAGGTTGACGGCCGCGCTTTGACCGTCAACGAGGCCAAGCCGATGGAACCGCGCAACGGCGGCGGTCGTGGCGGCGGTGGCGGTCGCGGCCGCTGGTAACGGCTTCGCAGACGCTCTGCAAACGAGCCCCGGTGAGGAATCCTCATCCGGGGCTCTCGCCTTTTCAGTGGTGAACCTGGAGCGCCAGGCACTGGATGTACCGGACAGAGTTGGGACTGACGAGGCGATCACGCTGCCACTCGCCTGCGCTCGCGATAGCGATCCTGCGGACGTCGAATGTGTCAGCCTGAGCGCCGACGCGCGATACGACCCGCTCGCTGGTGCTAGCGATACCGATCCGACGGAGATCGAGGGTGCCAGGCACAGCACGGACACGCGAGCGGTCCCGCACGGTCCCGCTTGGAACGCGTTGAAGAAAACTCTTCGACGGCCGAGGCGCCGCCGGCCACCTAGCCCCGAGTAAACAGCCGCAGTATCCCAATGAGGACGATTGCCCCGACGAGCGCCGTGACGATCGATCCGATCAACCCGGCCCCAGGCGCAAAGCCCAGCCAGCCAAAAAGCCACCCGCCGATGAACCCACCTATGACACCGACGACGATGTCACCAATGAGTCCGTAGCCACCGCCCTTCATTATCACTCCGGCCAGCCAGCCGGCGATCGCGCCGATGAGAAGGAACAGCAGAAAGCTCATGTGATCTCCTTTGATCGGCTACTTCACCGGTTGCACGTACAGTTCGTCGATCGAGAACTGTTCGGGGCCGACCGAGCGGAATCCGATTCCGCCGTAGAGAAACGTCTTGTTGGGATCCTGGAAAACGCCGAGTGGTTCCGGCCGGCCCGTCTCGGTCGGCGTTATCGTGTGCTCGATTACGTCCTTGGCCCCGCGGATCTCGATCTGGTACTGGCCACCCACCGTCAGGTTCGTTATCACCGGCACCGACTGCACCGGATTCGTCGGATCGAACGCCCCATCTTTCACGATGTAGGTGCTGAAGCGATTCGGGAAAAGTCCCTTCGGCCCTGAAAGGTAGAACAGATAGTAGTTGTTCGCGTCCTTCGCCCGAACTGCCCACGCGGCTCCCCGGCCATCTTCCAGCTTGAGGTGGAACGCCATGACGAAGTCGCGGTATGTGATGCCCTTCGCCGAGCCCAGAGTCACACAGTTTCCGATGGCCAGGCGTCCTGTCGCGAGTTTCCATCCCGCCGGTTGCACCCACTTCGACAGATTCACATCGAAGTCGTCGCTGAACTCGGCCGAGGTCGGAAGCGGAACCAGGGTATGCAGCACCTCGACCGGCTTTCCGAAGTCAAACACCCGCGTTTCCTTGTACTCGACGTAACCGTCCTTGACGAGCTTCACCTCGTGCGAACCGATTCGGACGTCCTTGACCTCGAGAATACCGTTCTCGGTCGAATCTCCCTGGAAGTCGCCGTCCACGTATACCGAAGTCCCCGGATCCGTCGTGACCTTCATCGGCACGGTCGCGTACTCCGGCTTGAATACCCAGTAATACTCTTCGCCACCTCGAACTGCCGGCAGCGTCTTTTCGACAATGACGTAGTCGGGATGGTCGACGCGCACCTTCCGCTTGCCGGGCAGCAGCCCATCGACGAGCATCAGTCCTTCTTCACGATCCTCGGTCACGTTCGTCCACGGTGTCTTCGAGTCGTCGACGTATATCTTTGCCCCCTCGAGCATCGGTCCGATCTTGAGCAGGCCGAACTTGCCGGCGTTCACGTTCGCGAGCGGCGCGCGGAAGATCTCGGTCTTCCTGGCGGCCAGATGGATCGTTTCGGACACCGGCGTGTACTCGGCTCCGGCCGATACCTTCACGACGTATGCCTTCCCCGCGCGAAGCTCCTTCTGGAACTCGCCAGCGTCGTCGGACTTACCGGCAAGCGCGCCATCTATCGTCACGCTGGCGCCAGGAGGATCCGTCAGCACCACGAGGACCCCATTCGTTGCCGTCTGGGCGGTAGCCACTCGCGACGGGCCTCGCGTGATTTTCTTGGTCGTGCGCGACGCGACACGCACCGAGCTCGTATCTTCGACGATGCGGCGCTGCGCTGCTGCCGGAGATACGGCGACGAGGGAAACGGCGAGAACCGCCAGAGAAGTGGCGAGGAGGCGCTTCATGATCATGTGTAGTTGACGTCCGAGCGGTGGTGCCGCGTTTGCCGGGAAAGAATAGTGCAGATCGCACCTGCATGACCACACGCAGCCGCTCTACGCCCTGGATCGTGTCGATGCAGCCAAAGTCCGGCGGATCTGTTGCGCCAGATCGGAGCCGCGAGCGGCGGCGACCGGGACGGCGCGCGAAGGCTCCGTGCACCTGGCCGATGTCCTTGCGCGCGGGGGGCGCGCATCCAGCCGGTCGCGACCGCTCCCGTCGCGAATCCAGTGTTATTTCGCGGCGTCTTTCGCGCAGCGGAAGCCGATGTACGGATACGTACTATTCGAGAAATCCCACCATCGAAGCGTCGTCTTCAGAAGTTCCTTCTGGGCAACGTAAGCGCCGCCACGGTAGACCTTGTTGTTCGGGTCTGGCGCGCGTTTGGACCCCGGGTACGGAACGAAGTCGTCGGCAACCCATTCGCTGACGTTTCCGGCCATGTCGAAAACCTGTTCCTTGGTCGCGCCTCCCGGATACGAACCGACCGGCATCGGGCCACCACGACCGTCCTCCTTGGAGTTCGAAAGCTTGTCGGACCAGTCGTTGCCCCACGGATACGCCCGATCCTGGCCGCCTCCGCGCGCCGCGTACTCCCACTCGGCTTCGGTCGGAAGCCGTTTCCCCGCCCACTTCGCGTATTCAGTCGCGTCCGTCCAGGTCACGTTTACAACAGGATACTTGCCCTCGCCGCCCCTGAAGTCGCTCCCCGTCCATCCCTTGGGAGGGGTGTGACCGGTCTGCTTGACAAACTGCTGGTACTGCTCGTTCGTGACTTCGTACTGGTCGAGATAGAAGTCCGCGACCGAGACGGAGTGCGATGGCTTGTCGGAGTCCTCGGCCGCGGGATCGTCCGTTCCCATCTTGAACTCCCCGCCCTTGATGAGAACCATACCCTCAGGCACGCCGCCTGGCGTCACCGGTCCGGGTCCCGCCACCTGGTTCGTGTTCGTCGTCGTGGTCGTCGATTTGCTCATCATCCAGATCGCGGCAATGACGATTCCCACGAAGACCACGCCGATGACGGCGATGACGATGTACTTGACGGCCGACGACGACTCCGTCTCGACACCGGACTGCGGGACGGTAAGTGGGGTCGACCCCGCCGAGCCAACCGCGGGCAACGGCTGACTTGCTCGGCTCGCCATCACCTGAGTCGCATCGGTGCCGGGCTGCGCGCCCGTCTGCGGCGGCGGTGCCGCTACGCCGGCCTGATGCGACGTCATCGCAACAGTCGAGCTGGCACCGACCCGGCCAGTCTTGTGCGGGTCGGTTGCCCGAGTGCCGTGCTGCGTAATCGGTCCGGAACTCGGCCCGCCAGTCGGTTGATCTGCCTGCGGCGCCGTGCGCTGCCCGGTCGTCGAGATATACGCAGGAAGGTCGCCGGTCGAAGGGAATCCCGACAGGTCGATGGTCCCGCCGCCCGACTGATGGAGAGCCTCGGCGAGCTCGCGACCGAGCTCGGCCGCCGAGTGCGGCCGGTCCTCACGATTCTTCGAGAGCGTACGCATGACGACGCGCTCGATGGGCTCGGGGATCTGCGGATTGACCTCCCTCAGCGGTACCGGAAGCTCGTTGGCGTGCTTGAGTACGACTCCGACAGGCGTCGGCGCCCGGAACGGGACGTTGCCCGTGAGCATTTCGTAGAGAATGATCCCGAGCGAATAGATATCCGAGCGCGCATCGAGCTCTTCGCCACGGCACTGTTCCGGCGACATGTAATGCGGCGTGCCGACGATCATTCCCGCCTGAGTGAGGTTCGCCGCTCCCGGCCCGGCCGTCTTCAACTTCGCGATTCCGAAGTCGAGCACCTTGACCGTTTCGTCCGGCGAACTCTCGTTCTTGAGAAGCCAGATGTTGTCGGGTTTGAGGTCGCGGTGGACGATGCCCTTGCGATGCGCCTCGTCGATGGCCGCGCAGGTCTGCATCATGATGCGGACCGTTTCGACAGGGCCGAACGCCCGCACCTTCCTCAGCTTGTCCCGAAGGTCGCCCCCTTCGAGATACTCCATGACGAGGTAGACCGTGCCGTCCTTGGTAACGCCGAAGTCGGTCACGGACACGGCGTTGGCGTGGCGGATGCGAGCAGCGGCTCGAGCTTCGCGCCGGAACCTTTCCACGGCCTGCTGGTCCGCCACCATGCTCTTGTGAAGCAATTTGACCGCGAACGACGAGTCCATGTGGATGTGCGTCGAGCGGTAGACTGCGCCCATGCCGCCTTCACCGATCTTCTTGTCGAGGCGGTACTTCTCGTCGAGGACGGTGCCGATCAGCGGATCCGCGGCTGACGGAGCTTCCGGGGCAGCTTTCGACTCGAGCGAGTGCCCGTCCACAGGACAGAACTGCACATCATCCGAGTACTCCCGACCGCACGCCGTACATGCCTTCATTTACGAGTACCTTCGTCAGCGAGGTGAAGTTGCGGTTTCATCGACAGTTTCTGGCGGGGTCGCTCGGCGCTCGCCAAAAAAGCTGTCGTATCTTAAGCGCAATGGCCTGAAGCGTCAAAGCGTTACGCTTTGTGGCCCGTTTCATGCTTCGGACGCGCCGGTGCGAATTGACAGCACGGACGGCAAAGCGTAAACGAAAAGACGGCCGGTGTTCAGAATTGGGAACGGAGGCGCGGCGTGAAGAGCAAACTGACTTTGGGAAGCCGTCAGGTCCGACTCGCGGCCTTCGTTGCGCTTGCTTTCGTCGCGCTCGGGATTGGTGGATGCTTTGCGGGGACGGTTCCGGTCCCGATCCAGCCCGGCGCCGAACAATTGCCAGCCGGCAACCTGAAGGCCCGCGAGGATCTCGCCATCTTTCAACTGGCAATGCTGAAGAAAGCTGAAGACGCTCATTTCGCCATGCACGGCACGTTCGGCACCGTTCAGGAGTTGATGGAGGACGGAACGATGAACACGCCCCTCCAGGGTGGGCGCAGCTACACGATCGACGTGAAGGTGCTCGACGGGGGAGGCCGATACGAAGCGCTCGCGGTGCCGGTCGAGTACGGCCCTACGGGACGGCGTTCGTTCTACATGGACGAGACCGGTGTAATCCGTGGCGCGGATCACGAAGGCGGAGCGCCGAAGGCGACCGATCCGGTCGTGCCGCTGCCGATGTAGCAACGCGCACGGCCCGCGAAGTGTCATACACTTCCGGGTTCCGGTACGACGAACGATGAATCGAGAGCGCCAGCACGCGCGCTCTCTACTCTGGACACGATTGGAGGACGACTGTGAGCAAGCGATTGCGGTTTGTGTGGATGGCTGCCCTGCTGCTGGCAACGATCGCGGCGGCGCTGCCCGGAGCGACGGGGATATCGGGCGCCGCTTCGGCCGCTGCGACCGATCCGGCGACGAAGTGGATGACGGGCGCGCAGGTGCGGAAGAAGCAGCTTCGAAAATCGAAGATCACTTTTCTGGACACAAGGTCTTCGATCGACGGAGACGTCATCGACGGAGCCTATAACGTAACGCCGGATCTCGTTTCGGCCTGGGCCGCGCGGGTTCCGAAGTCCACGTTGATCGTTGCTTACTGCACGTGCGAGGACGACGGACTCGCGATCCAGGCGGTTCAGGCGCTTCAGCAACTCGGCTTCACGAATGCGTTCGTGCTCAAGGGCGGGCTCGAAGGCGCCCGGACAGCGGGCGTGCCGATGGGCCGGCTGGCCGGTTGAAGTCCTGAATTCTCATCTGACGGCGTGGCGGCCATCCGAGATCGAGACGGGGAGCGCCAGCGACCAGGTCGCCCTGGATAACCATCCAGGACGGCGAGTCGGCCGCTCGAGCTCCCGGTACCGATCCCGGATGGCCGCCGTTCCGTTTGATCCCTGGCCCTGCTTTGTTCGAGACTCACGACCATGAAAATTCTCAGGCTTCTCTCCATCGCCCTCGTCGTTTCGTTTACGGTCACGCCAGCGCTCGCGCAACGCGCGAAGAAACGGCCCGCGCCGCGCCCGAAACCGGCTGCCCCTGCAACTGTTCCCAGTCCAGCGCCGAGCGCGAGCGTGTCGCTGCCGTCCGGGCTCTCGATCGTCTTCCTCCATCGCGCGAACGGAATAAAGCCGGCCACCGGACAGACAGTGCTGGTTCATTACACCGGCATGCTCGTCGACGGCACGAAGTTCGATTCCTCGCTCGACCGGAAGGAACCGATTGCGTTCCCGCTCGGCAAGGGGGCGGTTATCAAGGGCTGGGACGAGGGCATTGCGCAGCTGGGCAAAGGTGACAAGGCACTGCTCGTGATTCCTCCCCAGATTGGATACGGCGCGCGTGGCGCCGGCAACGTGATTCCGCCAAACGCCACCCTGCTGTTCGTCGTCGAGCTCATGGAAATCCGTGGCGAAGCGCTTTCGAGCATCCTGATGCCGCTCATTTCGACGAAAGGCATCGCTGCTGCATTGGCCGAATACGACAGATTGAAAGTTGCGGGCTTCGGTGATGTTTTCGTGAGCGAGGGTGACCTCAACGGACTTGGCTACCGGCTCATGGGTCAGACCAAACTCGTCGAGGCGATCGAAATCCTGAAACTCGTCGTCGAGGCGTGGCCACAATCGGCGAATGCCTACGACAGCCTTGGAGAGGCCTACGCGCGCGCTGGCGACAAGGCGGGCGCGATCAGGAACTACGAGCGCTCGCTGGAACTCGATCCGAAGAACACGAACGCCGCAGATATGTTGAAGAGGTTGAAGGCGGAGTGAAACTGCGGGCGCTCGTCGGCATCGCGTTGGTTCTCGCCGTGCTTCATTCGAGTGCAGCGGCCGTGCCAGCCGGTCGTGGCGGCGAGTCGGCGCCGGCCGGTGAGTTGTGAGTGCTCTTCATCGAAACCGGACGGAACACCCGCTCGCTAACGCTCGCGGTACTGATCCGCTCCATCCCGCGACGTGACCTCCACACGCACAATGCGTACCGTGCACGGCCGCCGATCGGGGTCGATCCGTAATCGGTCGAGCCGGTCGTAGACGTCGAACTGCACCGCGTGCTCACCCGGCGTCGCGTCGACCGCGATCGTCTGGTTGCGCCGGCTCTCCTCGAAGCCGTTGACGCCGTCGACGCTCCAGTAGAGCTGCATCGCCGGTTCGTTCGCCGCCGCCGGGCGGAACTCGTAGACCACGCGCACCGTGCACACCTCCCGCGGCGACGCTAGCGACCAGAGCGTCCCGCCGTCGTCGGTCCGGCATTCGATCCAACCGTCGACGAGCGTCGCGTTCTCTAGGCCGGCGAACTGCGGAGCATCCGGATCGAGCTCGCACGGCCGCGCAGTGCCTGTGTTCGCCATCCCGAGAAACGGCCCGGAACCCTGGGCGCGTAGCAACTCGAGCCGCGCAGCGAGCACGTTTGGATCAGGATAGAGCCCGTCGTAGTAGCGCGCGGCAACTACGGAGCTTGGAGTTCCCGCGGCAAGGCGTTCGCAGACGACGTCGGCCTTCTCGGCGCGCGGACGTCCATACTCGCGCGCAATGTCGATATTCGGCCAGAGCAAGCCGGCCGCGACGACGGCAAATCCAGCCTGGATGACACGAGACGCCACTCCGGTTCGTGCGAATATCGTCAACGACAGAAAAGCGACGCAGAGTCCGAGCACCACGAGCAGTGCGTACCGCGGTGGAATGCCTGCGCCGGGTCCGATCGTCGTCCGTCCCCACGCGATGCCGGCGACGAGCAGACCGCTTGCGACCAGGCACGCGAGAAGGCCGGCGGCGCGCGGGCGGTCGTCCGCCTGCCGCCACGCTTCGAGCGCGAGGCCGGCCGCCGCGGCCACGAGCACGCCTCCGACCGCCAGTCCCATCCACGGCCACCACCAGGCGCCACCCGGCCCGAGCGCGACGCTGCAGAGCTCGACGAGCGTGCGGAACGTGCCGCGAACGCTTCGCTCGAGCGGGACGAACGTGGACGGCCGCGTGTACCCGACGAAGTACCAGCCGGTGGCGATCAAGGTGATCGCCGCCGCGACGGGAAACACGATCGGGGCGCGCTTGCGGCTGTACACCCAGAGCATCCACGCTACCAGGGCTGGAGCGAGCAGCATGCCGATCGCGCCGTTGGCCGGAAGGAGCATCACGCACAGGGCAAGCGCAGTCGCCGCGACGGCGCTCCGCTCCCACGCGCAGGTCGCGATGAGCAGAAGCGCCACGACGAAGATCGCGACCGGAAGGACGTAGCAGATCTGGATGAAGAAGATGAGGGTCTCGCAGTGGCCCGGGTGCAGGAGCGCGAGCGGAAAGAAGACATCCGCGTAAGACGCCGCGCCGCGAAGGTTCCGCACCGCGATCACTAAGGCGAGCGTGATTGCCGACAGGAGGATCGCACTCGCGTACATCGACGAACGCGCGTCGTACGTCAGCTGCCAGAGCGGGTAAAGGACCGCCTTCGCAAGGATGTAGCGGTGCTCGATCGTCTGTGTGGCGAGCCAGTCGAAGCCGAAGGGGGAATGGTCAGTGAGCGCTGGGACGAGCTCCCAGTCTTCCATGTATGGAATGTTGCGGCCGTACTTCCAGATATAGGCAAACACGAGCGCCGTCATTGCGGCCCAGACGGCGATGACCGCGATGGCGGCGCGGTCGCGAAGCGCACGCGGCTCGGATGCTGGGGCGGGGGTTGTCATGTCCAGTGCACGGTACCTCGTATCGGCAATGCGGGCGACAGCGAGCGGGTCCCCCGTGAGGTCGAGCCCCGGACGCTGGATCCGCTCGCTGTCGCTCGCGGTACCGAGCCGTCCTATCGCTCGGGGCTCCGTGCCGGTTTGCGCGGCGGGCGCTTCGGTGCGACGAGGGCCGACGTGTCGATCTTCTTCAGCGCGTCGAAGAGGTCACGCAGCATGTCGAAGTTCTTCAGCGCCTTGTCGAGCAAGTACGTCATCTTCGGATCCGTCGCCGGCTGCGACGCCTGCAGCTCCCGCCCGATCTGCTGCGTCACGGGGATCAAGGCCTCCTCGATCGTGCCTATCATCCGCCCGATCAGCTCGTTCATCCCCGGCGGAAGCACCTGCACGACCTGACCGCCGCGCGGCGCCGTGGCCATCGCCGCGAGCGTCTCGTCGAGCTTTCCGAGGTACGCCGTGATATCGGCCGCCTGCGCCGGCAGCGTCGCGGACGCACCCGTTGCCGCGGGAGCTCCCGCCGCCGCTTCGGCGCCGAGCGTGCGGATCGCCTCGTTCAGCCGGTCGAGCCGGTGCGCAACGGCCGCGAACTGCTGCGCGAGGACCACCACGGCACGTTCTCCTGCTGGAGACGCGTCCGCGTCGCGCGACGCCGAGGCTGACATCGCCGCGATCGCCCGATCCACCCGGTCGAACATCGGTCCGAAATCCGTCGGCGGCGCGGGCTCGGGTGTCTGGTGTGCCGCGTCCGCGAACGACCTCGCGATGACCGAGCCGACACCCTCGACGCGCTCCGACAGCATGGAGATATGTCCCGTCAGCCGCGTCACCGGATCCGCGTCGGCGCCACCCGACACCTTCACGCGGCCGAACGACCGTTTGATCTCGTCCCACCGCGCCGCCTGCTCCGGCGTCATCTTCCCGCGCAGCTCGGCGAGCTTGAGCAGGTTGTGTTCCGCGCCCGTCGTCAGCGTCTGCGACTCGCCGAGGTAATGATCGTCGACGAGCGACTCGAGTTCGGCGTCGTTCATCACTGGCACGACCTTCTCGGTGAGTTTGTTCATGTTCCGGTAACTGCCCTGGAGCTTGAACGGCGGCTCGGTCCGGTACGCTTCGGTCTGCGACGCGGAGAGGATGTACTGCTTGTTCACCTTCAGCAGCACGTCCTGCACGCGGACGAGTTTCTGCAGCACGTTCCGGATCTCGCCGAGTTCGATTGCCGAATACTCGTGCGTGAGCTGGTCGAGCTGGATCTCCTCGCCCTTCGCCATACGGACGAGCTTGTCGATGTCGTCCGCGCCGCGCGTCGTGAGCGGCGCGAGCACGGCGTTCGATGTGAGCGCGTTCTCGATGTAGCTAAGGGCGAAGAGGTCGTCCTTCCCCTCGAGGATCTCGCCGAGGTTGTATGTGTCGGCGCGGTTCGCGAGCATGTCGGGAATCTTGAACTGCTCGCCCGACTCCGTGTACGGGTTGCCGGCCATGCACACGTAGAAGCGCTTGCCGCGGAAGTCGTACGTCTTCGTCTCGCCGTTCCAGACGCCCTCGATCTTGCGCTGTGCGTCGCAGAGCGTGATGAACTTCTGCAGTAGTTCGGGATTCGTGTGCTGGATGTCGTCGAGGTAGAGCAGCACGTTGTTGCCCATCTCGAGCGCGAGGTTGATTTTCTGGACCTCCTGGCGCGCCGTCGCGTTCGGCGCTTCGGCCGGGTCGAGCGAGACCACCCCGTGGCCGAGCGCCGGTCCGTTCACCTTCACGAACACGATCCCGAGCCGGTTCGCGACGTACTCCATGAGCGTCGTCTTGCCGTAGCCCGGCGGCGAGATGAGCAGGAGCATGCCCATGAGGTCCGTCCGCTTTCCCTCGCCAAGCGCGCCGATCTGCTTCGCGAGGTTGTCGCCGATGACCGGCAGGTAGACCTCGTTGATGAGCCGGTTGCGCACGAACGAGCTCATGACGTTCGGCTGGAACTCGGAGAGGCGCAGGCGTTTCCGTTCCCCTTCGAGCACGACGGTTCGCTTCGCCTGATAGTCCCGGAACCCCGGCACACGCACGTGTCGGAACGCCCCGAGCCGCGACAGGAACTCGTCGAGCCGCAGGTTCAGCCGGCCGTTCTGCAGACGCGGATGCTGGCCGAGCAGTCCCACGACGTCGACCGCGCCGAGTGCGCTCGAGACGCTGCGGTCAAGCCGTCCCTCGGTGAGCACGAGCGCGACGGTTTCGTCGATCGCCGGCGCATACGCTTGCGCCGATTCGACCGCCGTGACGTAGCCCTCGAGCCAGGCGCGCACGAGCCGGTGCCGGCTCGTCAGGTCCGTGCCGAGCGCCCGCAGATCGTCGACGAACTCGCGGTACGCGCCGGCGGCGTCGAGATGCGCGACGAAGTCCTTCCGGAGTGACTCTGCCTCGGCGCTCGTGACGAACGAGGCCTTCGCTTCCGCGATCTCCTCGAAGAGGTACTGCCCGGCCATCCGCGCGTCGTCGGTGTGGAGCGCGAGCCGGTGTTCGGCGTGGAACGCTGCGATCGCCGAAGAGAGCTCGCCAACGAGCTCCGCGATCGCGGCGCTGTGGCGGAAAGCCTTACGAAGCCGCGAGAAGCTGCGCGCGCGCCGTTCCCAGGCTTCGCGTTGTTCGGAACCTTCGAAGAGCCCCCAGAACAGGCACGCCGCGGCGCGCGCCGCCGGCGCGAACCGCAGCAGGTCCGCGGTCTGGTAGAGCGCGACGAGTTTCTCGAGGATCGCCGCCGTGTCGGCGTCGTGGATGCCGCGCTCGTAGCCCTCGTCGTAGCGCGACTGCGCGTAGCTACGCACGAGCTCGACGAGCGTCGCACGATCGAGGGCCGCCTTCACAAGGCCGGCGATCGTAAGGCCGGCTTTCCGCTCCTCGGCGTCGGCGAGTATGTTCGCGGCGAGGAACTCGGCGCGATAGACGTCGGGCGTCTCGGACACGATCGTCTGGTCCCAGTACGCCCGCGTGGCTTCGAAAGCCTTGTCTTCCAGACGTTGGTAGAAGTCCGTGCCGCCAAGGTGCACCCACATGTGCCCTTCGCGCGGGAGGAGCGTGAGCTCGATCGGCTGCGTGTTCACCGAGAACCGGTGGCGGCCGAGCCGGATGACGGACGCGCCGTCCTCGAAGATGTCGCGCCGGTCGCGCAGGCCGCGCGCGGCGTCAGAGCGCGCCGACTTGAGCTTCGATTCGACCTCGTCGGCGCGCACGGCGTCACCGATCTCGCGCAGCCGCTCCGACAGCTCGCGCACCTTCATCACCATCGCGTCGGACGCGAAGTAGGCGTTCAGCTCGTCGTCGGTCGCGAACGTCGTCGCGCGGCGCGCGATGCCCTGAAGGATGCGCTCGGCCGCGTCCATCGTATGGTCGGCACGCCGGTGGCGTTCGTCGAGCAGGGTCTGCCGCTTGCTGCTGAACGCTTCGTAGACCTCCTCGCGCTTCGTCGCGAGCGTCGCGAGGAACTCGTCGAGCTCCGAGAAGCGCCCTTCGAGGTCTTCGAGCGCGAGCATCGTCTTCGAGAGCTGCTCCTCGCACTTCTCGGGCGTGTCGGCGAGGGCAAGCGCGCTCGCGACATTCTGGCCGAAGAGCTTGAAGCGCGCGCCGAACTCGGCGACGCCCTCGCGCGAGAGCATCTCCTTGCGCCGGTTCAGCAGGAGCGCCCGCGCGCGGTTCAGCGTGCCGAGCACCTCCGAGATGCCCTCGAGGATGCGCGTGCGCAGCGTCGCAT
This sequence comes from Blastocatellia bacterium, assembly GCA_021463145.1. GTDB lineage: Bacteria > Acidobacteriota > Blastocatellia > UBA7656 > JADIYM01 > JADIYM01. Next base: position 72,234 of record JAJTWZ010000017.1, read on the forward strand.
CGTCGATCTTCAGGTTGCCGACGACGTCCGTGAGCAGTTCGAGCTCGACGCCCGTCTGATCGAGCGACTCCGCGATCGGTGGGCATTCCGACACGCGTCCGGTCTTGGCGATCGCGGCCTCGAGCGCGGCGATCCGGTCGACGTACGGCTGCAGCGCCGTCTCGCCGAGGAGGAAGTCGACGGTCCGCGCACCGAGCGCGTCGTAGTGGCCGACGGTCTCGGTTTCGAGGGCGTCGAGCCGCGCGCGGTCGACGTAGCGCATTTCGCGCAGCGTGATGAGCAGCCCGCGATGCGAGCGCAGCTTCGCCATCGCACCGACGAACGCATCGAGCGAGGTCCAGTCGTCCGAGTCGAGGTCGCGCGTCAGTGCGCGGAGCGTGCGTTCGGCTCCGTCAACCGATTCGATCGCCTGGCGGCGCAGCGCCTCGACCTTCTCGAACTCGTCGATGATGAGCTCGGCCGTCGCGCGGATCTCGCCGAGCGGCGTTGCGAGGTCACCGATCTCGCCGCTCGCGAGCCAGTGATATTGGTCGAGCATGCGCGTGACCGACTTGATGAGGTCTTCGTAGACGCGCGTGGACGGCTGCTGGTCCTCGACGGCGCGCCGGATGCTCAGGCAGTCCGAGATACCGCGCACGAGCTCGGCATTGCCGACCTTCTCGAGATACGAGCCGGTCGTCGGCGCGGCCGCCGCGACGGCGTCGCTCATGAACGGCGTCTGCCAGATCTGCATCGTGTGCACGCGCGTCGCTTCGTCCTGGGCGCGGAACACGACGAGCTTCCCGTCCTCGAACAGGCTGAAGCCGTGGCAGGCGATCGGCGTCTGCACCTGCTTCCGGATCATGTTGTACGTGAGAAGCACCGAGAGCCCGTCGTCGCGGCGATGGAAGACGTAGAGCACGTCCTCGCCGTTCGGCGAACGGACCGTCGACTCGAACTCCATCCCCTCGACGTTCGTGTCGAACGTCTTCGTCTCGCCGCTCTGCAGGTAGTAGCCGCCCGGAAAAATGAGTCCGTGGTCCTCGGGCAGCCGGACGCACGAGAGCCCGATCGCGTCGATGCGGTCGACCTTGCGCGTCCGCGTGTTATAAACGAGGTAGCGCGTCTGCTTCTCGCGATACGGCAGGACGCTGAGGACGATGAGCCCGCCGAGCTTTGCGTACGACACCTGCGCGTCTTCGAGCGCCTGGTCCTCTTCTTCGACCGGCTCGCGGAAAATCCCGAGCCCGTCCTCGGTGTTGTTCTCGATCTTCACGGTGAGGTCGCCGCCGACCGTGTCGATGAAGACTTCATCGAGGATCGAGATGTGCGGATGGCGTCCGAGGACGAAGTTCTCGCGGCGGGTCGGTGTCCACTCGAAGTCGTGGCTCGGCGGGAAGACGTTGTCGCGCTCGCCGCGGTTGTCGACATACGTCACCTGACCGTTCACGTCGACCGACCAGCGGAAGACCTTCACGTCCGCGATCGACGCACCGGTCTGGAAGACCGCGAGGAGCTTGCCGGGCACGCGGCGCAGATGGAGCAGCCGCGTGTCCTTGTAGTACTGGTAGAGCTCCTTGAACTCCTTCACGAACTGCGGATCGGCAAGGAACGCGTCGCCGGCGTCGAAGGGAATCGGCGTGAACGCGAAGCCCTCGTCGGTGCGGTCGAGTTCGTGGAGGCTGAAGACGTCGGCGACCGACGTTTCGGTCTTCAGGCCGATGAAGACGTTGAAACCGAAGAGCATCCGCTCGCCGCCGCTCACGATGTCGCGCGGGACGCAGTTGTTTTCGGTGCGGATTCGCTCGCTGCCGATGACGGCGAGCTCTGTCGAACCGAACAGCTCGAGACGCTTCGCGTTGAGCGCTTCGGCGCGTTCGCCGAGCACGCGGCCGCGTTCGATCAACCGGTCGCGGATGATCTCGTAGGTCCCGCGTTCCACCGTCGGTTGCGGGGTGGCTGCCTCGGCGTCAGTCGACATGTCGAGTACTCACCATCCAGGCGGTTTCATAGCTGTCTGCGACCGCGGAGCGGTCGATAAAATAGCCGTGGGTCGCGCGCGGGGCGAGCGCAGCGA
>JAJTWZ010000170.1 GCA_021463145.1 Blastocatellia bacterium
TGATGGGCGCCGTGCGCACGATCATCGTCGCGGACCTCGTGATGAGCCTCGACAACGTCATCGGCGTCGCGGCAGCGGCGAAGGGCGACACCTTCCTGCTGGTGTTCGGGCTCGTGATCTCGATCCCGCTGGTCGTCGCGGGGAGCCAGTTGATCCTGAAGGCGATCGAGCGCCTGCCGATCCTCGTGGTCGCGGGCGGAGGGCTCCTGGGCTACGTCGCGGGCGAGATGGCGGTCTCCGACCATGCGGTCGAGGGCTGGATTGGCGCGCACGCCCACTGGCTGCAATGGGCGCTGCCCGTCGCCTGCATCGCCCTGGTGGTGGGCGCCGCGCACATCCTGAAGCTCCGCCGCGGCGAGCCGCCGGACCCCGCCCCGGGATGACCGCCGGGCGGCAGCCGGTGCGGCAATGGGAGCATCCTTCGCCGGTTAGGCGGGCCCGGCTTATCATGTCCGGTACACCGACATGTCTTCACTCCAGATGGCTCCTCCACAACGATGCCGCGGGATGCGCGACCTGCTGCCTGCGGACATGCGCGCTTTCCGGCGGGTTGAGGATGCCTTCCGGGCGGCAACTGCGCGCTGGGGTTACGAAGAGATCCGGACTCCGACGATAGAGAACTACGGCCTCTTCACGGTCGCGGGGGCGCTCACCCCGCAGATGCTCTCGCGGGTGTACACGTTTCTCGATTGGGACGGTTGGAGCGGCGAGCGAGTGGTGTTGCGGCCCGACTCGACCATTCCCGTGGCCCGGGCCGCGGCCCAGGGGGGTATCGAATTCCCTGCGCGGCTTTTCTACGTCCAGAACGTGTTCCGCTTCAGTGACAGCGACGACAGGGAGGACTGGCAGCTGGGAATCGAATATCTCGGCGCGCCATCGCCGGTGGGGGAAATCGAGATTGCCGCCGTCGCCTGCGAGACCCTCGACAGCCTTGGGCTGGAGCCTGAAGTTCGCATCGCGCACATCGGCATCGCCCGGGCAGTGATCGAGGCGCTCGACCCCGGTGAGGGGGACGGAGCCGGGCTTTCGGCGGGAGTGGCTTCCCAGGGGCTGACGGCCCTCCGGCCCGCCGCGGCAAGGCATGACGGGGTTTCCACATTCCTCGATGTGGCCCTGCAACGGGGGGGCGTGCCCCTGCTGGACAACCTGGAGGCACTGGCGACGGGGCTCCCGGGCGCGGCCGCGGCCCTTCGCGACACAACGCTTGCCGAACGCTTTTTCAAACTCGGCCTCACCATAGCTAACCGCTCGGCAAAGCACAGCGCCGATTTTCTCAACCAATGCGAACCCGTTGCCGCTGCTCTCGAACGCTTCGGTGAGCGGCGGAGCGAAGTCGCCGAAAGTATTTTGACGCTTGGAATGCAGTTCGCTGAACGCACGGGCGGCATGGCGGCCGACCTTTGGGCCGAGCTGCCCGAAACGCTTTCACGCATCGATGCCGATCAAGCCGTAAAGTTGACGGCACAAGCGGCTGATATGCTCGACCTCGGCGGCAGCGTAACGCTGCACTTCGTACGTTCGGGCGGCCGGCTGCTTTCGATACAGCCGCGTGCGTTCGACCGCTGGGTAACGATCATTCGCGCACTTGCGGGCGCCGGCAATTCGGTGCTTATCGCATTTCTTCGTTCAACGCCGGGCGTCGTTTCCTCCGTGGTACGCGAACGCCCCGCCGAGGCCGATGCGAATGTTGCAAAGGTATTTGAGAACATCGGAAAGATAGCGGCCCGAGATGCCGAGAGTGCTCTGGCCGCATTTCGTGCGAGTGCCGATGCGTTGGCTCATGTTTCTGCCGATCAGTTCGAAGCGTGGGTCGATAAGGGGCTTGCCGAACAGGCCGAGGCATCGCAAAAATCGCGCCGCAGCTACTTCGCCCTCGAAACTCGAGAATCAAATGAGCATCTGCGGCGCACTCGGCTCGGCCTTTCGCTCGACAGTGTACGCAACGTTCTGCGGCTCTATGTCGAGGCTCTGACGGGCCGCGAGGTCGAGATCGAACCGTTCACCGCACTCTCGCAGGAAACGCGCATCGGCGACGGCAAGACCATCTTTCTGCCTGCCGCGATCAGCGAATTCGACTCGGACGAGACTGACTTCCGCCTCTTCAAAGTGCTTGCCGCACACGGCGCGGGGCAGATCGAGTTCGGCACCTTTGCCGTCGATACGCCTGAGCTGAAAGCCGCATTTCGAGAGCTGAAACAGCTTTACGCAGCCACCGCCGAGCAGCTCGATGCCTTTTCGCTTTCAGGCTACATCGATGACGTACGGAAAGGCGAAGCAGCGAGGCCCTATGACGCCTTCCCGGCATCGGCCGCCGTTCTGCCCGAGGGTTCGGATCATCGTGCGGTGATCGGGGCGTTTCCCGAACCGCGCCTTGCGCGAAAGATATTCGGCACAATGGAGAATGCGCGGATCGATCACGAGCTTCGCCGCTCATATCGCGGACTGCGAAAGGATCTCGACCTGATGCAGCGATACCTGCGCGAAAATCGGCCGTACATCTTCGACGTGCCTGCGGCACAAGTGCCGTTCGAGCTGCTTTTCCAGATAACGCTGTGCGGCGGTGCGACCGATGACGCACGCAAATTCTACGGCCAAGCGGCCGCCGAGATCGAGGCTGTGATCGAGCGTTATCTGCGTGATATGCGGCGGGACTCGACCGTTGCCGACTCGCTGTTGGCAACCTCGCGCGTTTACAACCTCTTTCAGAATATTTCGCCCGAGCAAACACAGGAGTCCGCATCAGACGAGGGCGATGACGACTCTGACTTTGCATACGACGACAAGGATGCCGCGGAATCCGTAACCGAGGATCAGGTCAAGCGCGAGCGTGAACGCACTGCCCACGATGTCTCCGAGCTGTTCAACGCATGGAACAGCACTGATGACGAAGGCGAGCCTGACGACCTTTCGGGTGCCGAAGCGTGGGCGCACGCTGAGATACCCGAAGTGCCTCTCGAACCCGATGATGTCGCGTTCGCATACGACGAGTGGGACCGCGAGATCGGCGACTACCGCGTAGGCTGGAGCCGTGTGATCGAGAAAAAGGTCAAGCATGGCGACCGCACATTCGTCGAGTTGACGCGTTCGCGCTATCGCGGCGTGATATCGTCGATACGGCATCAGTTCCAACTGATGAAGCCCGAGAATCTGGCACGCATTCATCACGAATTGGATGGCGAGGACTACGATCTGAATGCCCTTGTCGAT
>JAJTWZ010000171.1 GCA_021463145.1 Blastocatellia bacterium
TTCTGCGGCACGACCCTGAGTCTCGACGACTGGACGACGATCCTCGAGATCATCGATTCGTGCGGGGTGTCGCGAACCGAGCTTGCGTCGACGATCTGCGAGGTGCTCGGGTGGACGCGGCCGGGGGCGGGCTCAAGACGAGGGAGTGCGTCGTCTACCTCGAGGATCTCGATGCGAAAGGACTCATCGAACTCCCCGTGCTCCGGAAGACCGGCCGTCCCCGGGGACGCGCGACCTCGATTCACTACAGCGAGGCCGGCGAGCCGCGGCCCGAGCGGGAGGGGATGCTCGGCGACGTCGCACCGGTCGCGCTCGACCTGGTCACGACGCACGGGGAGCGGGGACTGTGGCGCGAGCTCGTCGAGCGGTACCACTACCTCGGGCACAAGGTTCCCTATGGAGCGCACCTTCGCTATCTGGTCCGGATCGCAACGCCACGGCGCGAGGTGGCGGGGTGCCTGCAGTTCTCGTCGCCGGCGTGGAAGATTGCGGCGCGCGACACGTGGCTCGCCTGGGACGACGAGGCAAGGCGGCAGAACCTGCAGAAGATCGTTTGCAACAGTCGGTTCCTGATCCTGCCGTGGCTGCGGATCAAGGGACTCGCGAGCCACGTGCTCGGGCTCTCGGCGCGGGTCGTACCCGACGACTGGGAGGAGAGCTACGGAGTGCGGCCTGCGCTGTTCGAAACCTTCGTGGAGACGGGGCGATACGACGGGACGTGCTACCGCGCGGCGAACTGGATCGAGCTCGGCCGGACGGCGGGACGAGGCCGGCAGGATCGGGATCACGAGCACTCGGAGCCCGTAAAGAGCTGCTGGGTCTACCCGCTCGAGTCCGGCTATCGGCGCCGGCTCGGCGCGAAGAGGTCGTAAGCGATGCGGGAACGATTCGAACTCGCCGAACTCGAGCGTCTGGCCGCTCGGGTAAAGGCCCACGAGCTCGGACCAGAGGACGACGCGCTCGTCGTGCGCCTTGCGAAACTCGCCATCGAGATCGAACGCCGGCGGGATCGGCCCACGAGCGAACGGCGGGGCGAACGGACTCGCAAGGCGAAGAAGGGCGGCGGCGGTCACGGCCGCAACGGCGCGGGCGACTATCCCGGTGCGAAGCGGGTCCCGGTCGATCATCCGGACCTCGCGCCGGGCGATCCGTGTCCGTGCTGCGGCCACCCGCTCCACGAACACAAGCGGCGCCAGCACGTGCATCTGACCGGGTCACCGACCGTCACCGGCACCATCTTCGAGCGCCAGGTCCTGCGCTGCTCGACGTGCGGCCAGACCTGGACGGCTCCGGCGCCGGAGGGCGTCGGCGACGAGAAGTTCGACGCGAGCGCCGACGCCGCGATCGCCGTCGACAAGTACGGTCGCGGCGTGCCGTTCTACCGGCAGGCCCGCGCCCAGCAGTGGCACGGCGCGCCCCGTCCCCGCCTCGACGCAGTGGGACCGGGTCGAGGAGTTGGCGGGCGACGGCCTGCCGCTCTTCATTGAACTCGAGAAACTTGCCGCCTCGGCGCCGGTCGTAGGCACCGACGATACTCGCGCCCGCATTCTTTCGTGCACGGCCGAGAACCGGCAGACGAAAGAGGGCGACCGCACGGGGGTCTTCACCTCGTGTCAGCTCGCGCGTCTCGATGGCCGCGAGATCGTCGTCTACCACAGCGGGCGCCGCCACTCTGGCGAGAATCTCGCGTTACTGCTCGAACGGCGCGACAGGCAACTCGATGCGCCGCTGCTGATGTGCGACGCCTCGAGCGCGAACACGAGTCCCGCCTTCGACGCGATCGTGTCGAACTGCCTGGCGCACGGCCGCGGGAAGTTCATCGGAGTCGAGGAGAACTTTCCCGCCGAGTGCCGGCACGTGCTCGACGCGATCGGCGCCGTCTATCACAACGACTCGGTGACGAAGCTCGCCGCACTGTCGCCCGCCGAACGGCTCGACTACCACCGGCAACACAGTCTGCCGATCATGGACGGGCTGCGAACGTGGATGACGGGCGAGCTCGAAGGCCGGCGGGTGGAGCCGAACAGCTCACTCGGCGGGGCCTTCAACTACATGCTCAGGCGATGGGATCGGATGACCCGCTTCTGCGAGGTGGCTGGCGCGGAGCTGGACAACAACAGCGTGGAACGTGCCCTGAAGATGGTGGTTCTGCATCGCAAGAACTCGCTGTTCTTCCGGACCGAGGCCGGCGCCTGGGTCGCGGACGTGCTGATGAGCCTGATCCAGACGGCGATCCGCTGTGGCGCCGATCCGTACCATTACCTGGCGGCGATCAAGCGCAATGCCTCCGCCGTCCGGCGGTCCCCGGCCGAGTGGCTGCCGTGGAGTTACCCGCGGGCGCCGGCCACGTAGCTGCAACTCACTTCAGATCGCGCCACGCATCGGCCATTCGCGCTCGCCGCGGGTCGCCGTTGTAGAGCAGCACGTGGAGCTGGTGCGCCGCCATCGGATGCAGTGGCCCGGACCCGTCGGGCCACCAGGTTAGACGGCTCTTCGAAAAACGTTTCAGGCAGAGCCAGAATCCCTGACTGTCATACACGATAAGTTTGATCGACGTCCTCGAACGGTTTCGAAACACGAAGACGGCGCCCGAGAACGGATCCCGGTCGAACTGCTGACGGCAGACGGCGACCAGGCCATCGATGCCCTTGCGGAAGTCGACCGGGTCGCAGGCGACGAAGATCTTCAGGTGCGGGACTAGCTGGATCAATGGCGGCGGCCCGGCTTGCCGCTCCCGGCCGATGCGAACAACTGCACGCACAGCTCACGAAGCGTCGCCGCATCGACGGCGGGCATTTCGACCGTGAGGCGCGCGCCATCGGACTTCTCGACGACGAGCCGCACTCCCGCACGAGCTTCGGTGGGAGTGTCGAACTCGTCTACAGGACGTATCGGCGCCACTTCGACGAAGCGCGGATCGATGACCGGCACCGACGGATGCGATCTCGCGCGATTCGACAGTCTGCCGTTCGGTCCCGTTCCGGCACGCTCAGCCTGTGCCGTGCCGACAACGCCGGCCTTCGGTTCCTTCGGAGCGCGGGAGCTCGCCTCAAGCTCGGCTTGCTTCCGCGAAAACCTACACGAATTGAGACTGAGACTCTCGCAGATCTCGGTGACGGAATGATTTGCACGCAGGGCGATCGC
>JAJTWZ010000172.1 GCA_021463145.1 Blastocatellia bacterium
AAACACCAACCCGGGAACGGTTCGATCGAAGCGCAATGAGGAGCGGGGTGTGACGTTCTGTGCGACCGCTCCGCGGTCGCAGACGGCAGCCGGAGGTCAGGGCGGTGAGCGAAGCGGTCACATATGAGAACCGGGGTCAGGGCGGGGAGCGAAGCGATCCGCCCTGACCCCCGGAACACGCCCCCCGACCCCGATCTGACCGCGGAGCGGCCGCAACGAAAAACGGCCGCCTCGATCGAGGCGGCCATTGCCGTTTCAGTACCGCTAACGGGGCTCGAACCCGTACTCTCTGCCTTGAGAGGGCAGCGTGTTAACCGGTTACACTATAGCGGCTCCCGGACCCGGCGAGAGTACCAAATGCGTTCGAAAAGCGTCAAGATTGCGCGGCGCGGTGCGGCCAGGCCCGCATCTCCGATGACGGCCTTTCCGCGCCCGCTCGCGACGGCTCATCTGCGGCTCCGCGATTCCTTTTCGGCCCTGACCTGACATTCCCAGCAAATGCCGAAGATCCTCAGGCTGTGCGAGATCGGCTTGAACCGATGCTCGTCCGTGATCCGGTCCTGAATCTTCTCGATCGTCTCGCTGAAGAACTCGATCAGTGTCCCGCACGAAGTGCAGATCAGGTGGTCGTGGTGGTCATGCTTGAAGTCGTGCTCGTAGAGCATCCGTCCGTCGTAGGACTGGACGTTTCGCGCAAGACCGCATTCCTGCAACAGTTTCAGCGTGCGATAGACGGTCGTGAAGCCGATCGTCGCGTCCTCGCGCTTCACGATCTCGTAGAGATCCTCGCTGCTGACGTGTCCCTCGGTGCGAAGGAAAACGTCGAGAATCATGTCGCGCTGTCCGGTCTTCTTGAGCCCGGTCCGCTTGATATGTTCGTAGAAGATGCGGAACTCCTCACGCTCTTCCGCCGCTGGGCCAGTTGTGACTGCCTCTTGTCCTTTGGATTTCGGCATGAATGCAATCTCGGGCCGCTACTCCCAGGCGCCCGGCAGTCTAAACCAGTAGTCCACCAATTGGAACACCCGCGACGGCGAAGGTCCATCTCCGGCAATGTATCTTCCCTGTGGTAGCATCGCAGCCATGACTAGCGCGGCCTATCGGTTCACGGCACTCGCAGGCTTGATCCTCGCGCTTGCTCAGTGCGCTGCGGCCTCGGACTCCGGTTCGAACAACGAGATGATCCGCCAGTCCGTCGTGCTGGGCACGCCGGCCGTCGCCGAGGTCTCGTGGACCGAGGTCGTCGTTCACGTGCCGGTTCGAATCCGTCCGGTCGGCATTTCCGGGGAGATCCACGGAATCGGATTCGAGGAAATGCGGATCAACGGCATCCCCTTCGAAGTCGATCCGTACACGGCTGACTTCGAATTGCCCGAGAGCGATGAGGTGACGCTCGCGGAGCCGCTTCGCCTGCGGGTGCGGTTCTCGCGCGTCGCACCCGGCGTTTTCGATGAGGCCATCATGCCGAACGACGCGCTGCACCTGACCGGCCGCGCGACGGTGCACGGCACGTTCCGCAAATGGATCTTCACGGTCAAGCGGTCGGTCGAATTCCCGATCGACGAAACGAGGACGAACCCGATCGCGGCCTACCATCCACTCAAGCTCGCGCTCGCGGAGATCCGCCGGCTCGAATCGATGGGCTGGGCCATTCCGTTCGGTATCCGATAATGAGTCACGTTGCGAGCGGAGGCTTCCGAGCCAGGTGAAGGGCCGGTCCACCACCGTTGCTGTCCACCTTGTTGCGATCCTGTTCACGGGATGCTCCGGAACTCCCGTTCCCAATGCGAATTCGAATTCGAACACGAGCGCCGTCCCGGTGACGGAGTCAGTCAACCAGGCGACTCTTCCGCCGGCGGCCACCATCGACATTCCAGACAGCTTCGCCAATACGCTGGACGGCACGGTTGGCACCTTTCCTGTGCGCGTCCGGCTTTCGCGAGAGCGAGGCCGCCTGAGTGGCGAATACATTTACGAGACCAGCCGTTCGGCGATCCGCACGGTCGTCGAGGTGCTGTCGCTCGACGGATCCATCGATGCGGACGGGATGGTTCGGCTCGACGAGACGGCCAGCGACTCCAGCGGCAAGTCCGAAAAGACGGGAGCGTTCGAGGGGACCCTCACGAACACGACGCTTGGATTGCGCTTCGTGGGCACCTGGAAGAAGGCGGATGGCTCGTCGGAATTGCCAGTCGTGCTGAGCGAACTGACGACGACGCCGGGAGGCGTTCGCTTCGTGTCGACGACTCTGCCGTCGCCGGATCGCAGGCTCTCGGATGTCGTGACGGTCCGGTATCCGAAGGCGGAAGGCGGCGACTCGGCCCAGTCCGCGGCTATGTCGAGTGCCGTCGAGAGCTTCATCCGGGATCGCGTGCGCGAGTTCACGACTGGCGCCGTCGAGAACCTCGGCGAATACGTGACGGTCGACATGCTCGCCCTGCAGATCGACTACGAGATCGCAGTCGCGACGGACGAGATCGTCTGCATCGTGTTTACGGAGTACGCGAATTTCGGCGGGGCGCATCCGGTCTCGGCCGTTTACGCGCGGACGTATGACTTTTCCAGGGCGCGATTCCTGACTTTGGCTGACATCGGTGGCGATACGCGCTCGCTCGTCGGCGCGCTCTCGCAGAAGTGCCGGGCGCTGGCGCCGAAGGACGACTTGTTCTCTACCGGCCTGGAACCCGTGGCCGAGAACTTCCAGGAGTGGTACGTGACGCGGCGCGGTCTGACTATCGTGTTTTCCGTGCCGCACGTCGCGGGAGACACGATGCAGGCGTACCTGCCCTTTGCCGAGATCAAGGACGTACTGAACTCGAACGGCCCGCTGGGCGCCCTGATCCGCTAGGAAGTCTCGACGGCGACCCGCTCGCTGCCGCTCGCGGTACTGATCCGCAGGCGTCACTCGGGCTTGCACCTGGGATCAGTACCGCGAGCGACTGTCCGGCGATGCGCCGGTCGCCTGCGACACTCCACGGCGGCGCATGCATCTGTAATGTCCTGTCCGCGCGGTC
>JAJTWZ010000173.1 GCA_021463145.1 Blastocatellia bacterium
ACGCGTCCCGAGTCGACTCGATCTGCAGGCGCGCCCACCTAATCCGCGACCGGCGCCGCGAGTTCGACCAGCGTCGGAACCCCGAATCCGGATGCGCCGCGAGCGATGTACGGACGTTCGTCCTCGATCCACGCCGTCCCGGCGATGTCCAGGTGCGCCCAGGGTGTCGAACCAACGAACTCGCGGAGGAAATACCCCGCCGTAATCGTTCCGGCTGCCCGCCCGCCCAGATTCTTGATGTCGGCGATATCCGATCGCACCTGCTCCCGGTATGCCTTGTCCATCGGAAGTTGCCAGAGCTTCTCACCGGCCAGGCCGCCAGCCGCCAGGATGTCGTTCGCCCAGTCCTGATCGTTCGACATCAATCCGGCATATACGTGGCCAAGCGCAATAACGCACGCGCCGGTGAGCGTCGCGAGGTCGACAAGCCTGGTCGCTCCAAGTTCCTGAGCGTAGGTGAGCGCGTCCGCAAGGACGAGCCTTCCCTCCGCGTCGGTGTTCAGCACCTCGATCGTCTTGCCGGAGTAGCTGCGCAATACGTCGCCAGGCTTTATTGCTCTCCCCGACGGCATGTTCTCGGCGGCGGCGATGACACCGATCACGCGGCGCGATGGCGCGAGCTTTGCAATTGCGCTCATTGCCCCGACCACGGCGCCGGCGCCGCACATGTCGTACTTCATCCACTCCATGCCTTCGCGAGGCTTGATGGAGATTCCCCCCGAATCGAACGTGATTCCCTTACCGACGAAGCCCCACGTCTCACCTTCGACTTCGCCCTCGGGCTCGTAACGCAGGACGATGAGCCGCGCGGGTTCCTCGCTGCCGCGCGCCACGCCGAGAAGCGCGCCCATACCCAACTCCTTGAGCTTCGACTCCTCGAGAATTTCGCACTGCAGCCCGTGCTCCTTCGCCATCCCGGCGGCGCGCTCGGCAAGAATCGGCGGCGTCATGCGATCGCCCGGCTCGTTACCCAGACTCCGGGTGAGGTTCATTCCTTCGGCGACGTGCCGGCCGCGCTCCGCGCCGCGCCGCACGTCCGGCTCGCGGGCGCTCGTCGTCTGAATCAGCACGGACTCGACGCTCAAGTCGTTCCGATCCTCGGTCTTGTAAGCCGACAGGTCGACGGCCGCGATCGCCACCGCCTCGGCCGCCATCTCGCCAAAGCGGAAGGCGGAGCCCTCGCCTCGGTCGGCGACCGCCACTGCACCGTGCCGCTTGCCGCGCATGGCCCGGATTCCCGTCATGAATGCCCGCCGGTTCTGCTGCAACGGCGAGGACGAAGGCTCTCCCATTCCAACGAGCACGAGGCGCTTCGCTGCAATCCCCGCCGGCGCGTGGAGGTATGTCACCTCGTCGCATCGGCCGTGCAGGTCTCCCGTGTCGACGAGCTCGCCGAGCGTTCCGCCAAGCGCTGCGTCAAGCGGCGCGAGCGGACCTTCCGTCACCGATTCGTTGCGATAGACCGGCACGATCAGGACGTCGGCCGGCGCTTCATTGATCGAGGCTGCGAGGATGTCGGTCTTCACCGAGTGGGACTCCTTGACCAGTCGAGTGGAAAGCGGGTCAGTGTACCGGTTTTGCCGGGGTGGTCAAAGGCTCGGTCCGACTGAATGTGGACAAGCGCCCGTGATCGAGAAGGGCAGCTTAAGCGGCAAATCGCCGGTTCACGTTTCATCGGGCGGCGCGTCGGCTTCGTCCTGGAGACTGTCGACATCGAGGTGGAAATGGAGCGTTGCCCGCCGCTGACGCTCGCCCAACTGCAGATACAGCTTCCGGTCGACCGCGTCGCAGAAGGCCTCGACCAGCACGCGCGACCTGCCGGTCCGCGCCACGAGCATCCGGATCTCGGCTTCGCTCCAACCGTTGCGGCGCTTCACCGGACCCCGCCAACCAATTCGGCGACTGCCGCGACGACCGCCGATCGCGTCACGACGGTGTCGCACCCCGCCTCGCGAGCCGCGTCTCGCAGATCGATCCTGACGTGGGCGAAGAACCCGACGACGTGCGTCGTCGCCGTTGCCGGATCCGACTTCACCTCCTGTATCAACTCGAACGGCTCGATCCGCTCGTCGCCGAGATCCACAAGAAGGAAGGCGGGCTGCATCTCCCGCACTCGCTGCAATGCAAGCTCATGTTTTGCTGCCGATACTGTTTCAGCCCCGGCGTGACCTGCAGCGTCACGGAGTTTGGATCGGAACAAGAGGTCTGGAACGGCAATGAGTACGGTAACGGGCTTCACGCGGTCCTCCCGGAAAACCGAAGAATGATTGCGCCGAGGCGAAATGGTGACCCTTTCACGTGCAACGCCGCAACTGCGAAGCAGTCGAGACACCTCGTAGCCCGGCGTGTTGATCGCAGATGCTACCTCCAGAGCCCACCGTAAAGGAGTAGAAGGGAAAAGTTCGGCTCGAAATTCGCGAACCCCGATTCACGCCTGCGTCACGCAATCGTCAAGCACGTTTGCCGATGGGTCACAGTTGACCGCCTGGAGCGTGAATGACCCCCGTTCGCCGAGGAAGAGATACGGTGAGCTCGTCTCTCCCCGGAGTCGCAGGAGGGAGCGGAGCGCGCAAAGTTCATCGCCAGGGATCGGTTGAGTCGTCGACGTGCACTCCTCGAGCCTGCCAATGATTGATTGCCCGGGATGCCCGGGGACAGCCTTCCTTGGTTGCCCGGGGTTGCCCGGGGACAGCCTTCCGTGTTGCCCGGCGGTTGCCCGGTTGCCCGGGGACAGCCTTCCTTGTGTTGCCCGGGGACAGCCTTCCTTCGCGACAACCCTCTTCGAATCGGGGTTTACCGGCGTAAGCTTCGACAAATGCCCGGCCGAGCCCGTCCCGGAGCGTTCGGTTTCTTCTTCACCCGCCACGCAACTTTTCCCGCGCCGTCTCGATCATGGGGCGTGCC
>JAJTWZ010000018.1 GCA_021463145.1 Blastocatellia bacterium
ACCAGATCTGTCCCGCGGCGTTGGAGTAGATGCCGATGGAATCGTCTCCGTCGTTGTCCCAGTCTCCAGCCACCGGCTTCCAGTCCGATCCGCCGGCCCGAAGATGAACGGAGCCACGTCGGCTCCTCTCAAGTCGCCCCAGCCGCGGAGCGCTCCGAGTCGCAAAGCCGGCCCGTCGCTCGGCGCTCCGGGTACGACTCCGCTCTGCCGTCGGTGAGTCGGACCGGGTTCGTGCGCACGGCCGGTCCGTCGGCAACGCGCACCGTCCCACGCACAGTTCACTCAGCGGAGTCGTACCCCGAGAGCGACGGGCCGGCCGTGAGGGTTCTGGCCGTCAATTGTACGTGAGCCTGCTCACCCGGCAATTCCTATCGGGCAAGCTCCGTGACTGAATCCGTTTCGCGTAAGTGCCGGAACCCGCTAGTATAGCGACTTCGATTTGGGGCGCGCGGAGTCGTTCTCGTCTCCTGTGCGCGAGACTAACGTCGACTCAACTCGACGAAAGGAGGTGATCTGAATCCCGAAAGAAGACATGATTCCAGTCGACGGCACGGTCATCGACTCTCTGCCGAACGCGACCTTCAAGGTGAAACTCGGAGAGGGCCACGAAGTTCTCGCCCACCTGTCCGGAAAAATGCGAAAGCACTTCATCAAGGTGCTGCCAGGTGACCGAGTCACGGTCGAACTCTCACCCTACGACCTGACCAAGGGACGCATTACCTACAGGCATCGAAGCTAGCCGCTCGCGAATCTCCGCGGAAGTGGCGCACGCGTGAATGCCCGGCCTCGCCGGCCGGGCTCGCCGCGCTTCGGAGTGTGCGGCCGATGCGACGATTGTCGGCTTCCACGATCGGACGCTCAATTGACAGCAGCACCGGCCGTGCGCGACACTCGCCCGGACCGTGCTGCGATCGTTGGATCGTCGACCGTCGTGACTCGTCACTCTCATTCCGAGGAGTCCAAGCGTGCACTGCGTTTTCTGCGGGAACCAGAATGCGGACGGATCGGCCGTCTGCCAGAATTGTGGGCGCACCCTTCCGCCTCAGCAGAACAGTTCGGGCTGGGGCGACGCTCCGTCGTATCCGCCGCCCACGACGATGCCGACCGATCCCGTTGGCGGCGCCACAGCCAACTCCGGCTGGGGACAGCCGTCGGCGCCGGATCAATGGACGCCGGCTTCGTACCCACCTCCCACCAGTCCCGGCGCGGGCAGCACGAGCTTCGGCAGCGAAAGCAGTAGTTCCAGCTTCGGCAATCCGGCACCGCCTTCGTTTGGCGCACCCGCTCCGCCGCCGAGTTTCGGCGCTGCGCCGTACTCTCCGTACCAGCCGGGCGGATTTGGTGGAGCCCCGGGCTCGTGGACCCCTCCCCCCTCATTCGGCATGATGTCGGCTTCGGCAGCGAGCGCGAAAAAACAGGCGATCTGGGCGCTCGTATGCTCGATCGTAGGTGTCCTGTGCTGCGGGATCATCCTGGGTCCCATCGGCATCGGTCTCGGCTATTCTTCGAGGTCCACTCTGCAGAGGGAAGGCGTGGAGGACGGACAGAGCTTCGCGACGGCCGCGATGATCATAGGAGGGATCGACGTCGTGCTCTTCGTGATCTACATGCTGTTCAACCTGTCGACGGGGCTGGGCCGGGGATTCTGAGAATGGTATGACGCGCGCCTTTCGCGGCCGGTCTTGCCCGCAGTCCGGATCGTAGATCCGTGTGCACGACGAAGTGCGTTCCCAATCATTCCCGCCCGCGGGTCCTGGCGTAGACTTCCACATCCCCACGTTCCGACCGCCGGAATCGCCCTTCGCTAACCCCGAAGTCCAACTGCGCGATCGTCTCAGAAAGCGCCAGGAAGCGGTGTGCGTCCATAGCCGCCGGAAACAGTGCGACGCAGGCTTCCCAGGGCGACGCGCCCCCGGTCGGCAACAGTCCTTCGAGCTTTGCCTGCCGGTCGTCCACCGACCGCACCGTCTTGAGAAAGTGGCTCTCGAAGTCCGTCACATCCGGCCCGTGCCCACCGTGAATCACCGTCGGCGCAAGCTCCCTGATTCTTGACATCGACACGAGGTACTCGCCAAGACTCTGAAACCGCCGATCGGCCGCGAGCGGATCGGGACTCAGCACCGGATTCGGCGAGATGTTCGCGAGCACCGTATCGGCCGCAATCAACGAACGATCCGCGGCACGATAAAGGCAGACACTGCCCGGAGTGTGTCCAGGCGTGTGCAGCACCTCGAAACTGCCACGGTCGAAATCGATCAGATCCCCGTCCTCGATGCCTTCGATCTCGTGGATGTCCTCCCCCAACTCGCGGATCCCCGCATAGGCGCGCCGAAAGACCTGAATGACCTCCGGAGGCACGCCCGCCCGCTCCAGCAACGGCAGGTACATCAGGTAGTCGTCGTACCCGCGCAGCCGATCCGCTTCCCACGGGTGTGCAAACACGACGGCGTTCGAAATCCGTTGAATCGTCGCCGCAAGGCCCGAGTGGTCTTCGTGCAGATGGGTAACGACGATCCGCTGAATGTCCTCCAGACGGTGACCGGCGCCTTCGACGCATTTTCGCAGTGCATCGAGCGCTTCCGGCAGATTCGGACCCGTGTCGATGAGCGTGAGCGGCGACTCGTCGACGAGGTAGACGTTGACCGGGCCAAGGTACAGTCCCGTCGGAATCTGGAATTGATGGACGCGCATTCCCGGTAACGCGCCGGGCCCTTACGCCGGACCCGGCGCGTCCGATTCCTTACGAGAGAGGATACCGCTCCGTTTCAATCACGCGCGCCGCAATCGAACGCCGGAGGGCCACCGTGTTGATCGGCGTGTACTTCGTGAAGCGTCGCAGCGCCGCGAGCAGGGTACGAAGCTCGTCGCCCTCGACCGTCGCCGCCAGCGCCGACTTCGCCCACGCCTCGACCATCGGCACCGAGTCGTTGACGAAAACCCGAGCCATCTCTGCCGCGACCGAAGCGCGATCGGTCGAACCGCTCGACGCTAGCTTCACTGCGCGCTGCACCGCGCACTCCATTGCGTACACCTGCATGATGATGTTGGACCCGAGCGCGAGAACCTCCTGCTCGTCCTTCAGGGCATCCCGGAACTTCTGCACCGCAACGCCCGACACCATGAGCGCAATCTTCTTCGCGTTTACGACCGCCTTGCGTTCGGCAGCCAGCACCTCGTCCGACTCTTCCTCGAGCTCGGGGAAGGCCATCACTTCGCCCATCAGCTTCTGAACCGCCGGCATCAGCGGTAACGTGCCCTTCATCGCGCGTTTGAGCAACTGGCTGGAGATGATGAGCCGGTTGATCTCGTTCGTGCCCTCGAAGATGCGGTTGATGCGCGCGTCGCGGTAGTGCTTCTCGGCCGGATAATCCTTGCTGTATCCGTTGCCGCCGTAGATCTGGACTTCCTCGTCGACGACGTAGTCGATCATCTCGGAATTCCAGACCTTTACGATCGAGCACTCGATCGCATACTCCTCGATGCTCTGCAACACCGCCATCGGATCCGACTTGTCGATGGTCGCGAGCAGTCCGTCGATCATCCCGGCCGTGCGATAGACCATCGACTCGGCGGCGTACGTGCGGACGGCGATTTCGCCCAGCTTCTCCTGCACGAGCCCGAACGACGCGATCGGAACGTTGAACTGCTTGCGGTCCTTTGCGTAGGCGACGGCGGACCGGAGCGCATACTTCGCACCGCCGCACACGCTCGCGCCCAGTTTGAAGCGCCCGATGTTGAGGATGTTGAACGCGATCTTCGCGCCCTTGCCGATCTCGCCGAGCAGGTTCTCCACCGGAACTTCGGCGTTGTCCAACCGGACAGCTACGGTCGACGAGGACTGAAGGCCCATCTTGTGCTCTTCCGGGGCAGTCGAGACACCGGGGAACGCCCGCTCTACGATGAACGCCGAGAAATGCTCGCCGTCAATTTTCGCGAATACGATGAAGAGATCCGCGAACCCGCCGTTGGTGATCCACATCTTCTCGCCATTGAGAATGTAGTGTGTGCCGGCTTCGTTGAGCACGGCGCGTGTCTTCGCCGCAAGAGCGTCCGATCCCGAGCCCGACTCCGTCAGTGCGTACGCCGAAGGCAGTTCGGCCGAGCCGAGGCGCGGCAGGTACTTCTTCTTCTGCTCTTCGGTGCCGAAGTAGACGATAGGAAGCGTCCCGATGCCCGCCTGGGCGCCGTGCGTCGTGGCGAAGCTCGCGGACGCCGCGACTTTCTCCGACACTATGAGCGACGACACCTTGTCGAGCGCGAGACCGCCGTACTCCTCGGGAATGTCCATCGACAGGAGGCCGAGTGAAGCGCCCTTTCGCAGCAACTCGACGAGGACCTTCCAGTTCTTCTTCTCCAGCTCGGGCTCGGCCGGAAGCACTTCGTTCGCGACGAACTCTTCGGCCATCTCGCCGATCATCCGATGCTCGTCGGTGAAGTCCTCAGGGGTGAAGATCGTGGCAGGAGCGTGCTCTTCGATCAGAAAGCTCCCACCCTTAGAGACTGCGTCAGCAGATTTATCGAGCACCGTAGACATAATTGCTCCTTGCTACATCCGTTCGAATATTCCGGCGGCTCCCATGCCGCCACCCACACACATCGTCACCATTCCGTAGCGGCCGTTGCGTCTCGCGAGTTCGCCGAGCAACGTCGCCGTCAGCTTCGCACCCGTGCATCCAAGCGGATGCCCGAGCGCGATAGCTCCGCCGTTCGGATTCACCTTGTCCGGATCCAGGCCAAGCTCGCGGATGACCGCAAGCGCCTGGGCCGCGAATGCTTCGTTGAGCTCGATGACATCGATGTCGTCGAGCGAGAGGCCGGCGAGCCGGAGCGCTTTCGGGATCGCCAGCGCCGGCCCGATTCCCATCTCTTCCGGAAGCACGCCTGCAGTCGCGAACGCGACGAAGCGGCCAAGCGGCGCGAGGCCGAGTGCCTTCGCCCTGTCGCCCGACATCACGAGGGTGGCTGCTGCGCCGTCGCTCATCTGCGACGCGTTGCCGGCGGTCACCGTTCCGCTCACGTGAAACGCCGGCCGCAGTTTCGCGAGAGCCTCGGCGCTCGAGTCGGCGCGAGGGCCCTCGTCGACCGAGAACGTGACCGTCGACGTCTGCTTCTTGCCCTTCGCGTTCAACGAGTCGACCGTGACTTCGAGCGGCACGATTTCGGCCTCGAAGCGACCGCCGGCGATGGCGGCGACCGCTTTCTCGTGACTCGCAAGCGCGAACGCATCCTGCTCTTCGCGCGTGATGCCGTACCGCGCTGCGACGCGCTCGGCCGTGAGGCCCATGTTCAGGTACGCATCCGGATACGTGTCGACGAGTTTCGGATTCGGCAAGATGCGATGCCCGCCCATCGGAATGAGCGACATCGTCTCGGCGCCACCGGCGAGGATCGCCGTCGCGCCACCGGCCATGATCCGTTCGGACGCCAGGGCAATCGCCTGCAGGCCCGACGAGCAGAACCGGTTGACCGTCATCGCCGAGCACTCGACGGGCAGGCCCGCGCGCAGGCTGGCGATTCGTGCGACGTTCATCCCCTGCTCCGCCTCGGGCATGGCACAGCCGAGAATCACGTCGTCGACTTCCTTCGGATCCAGCCCTGGCGCCCTGTCCAGCGCTCCGCGCAGGGCCGTGGCCGCCATTTCGTCAGGCCGCGTCGAGCGAAGCGTCCCCTTGGGCGCTTTGCCGACCGCGGTCCGCACCGATGAAACAATGACTGCGTCGTGCATGAATTCCGCTCCCTAATTTCTCAGCGGCTTGCCGGTCTTGAGTGTGTGCTGGATGCGCTCGAGCGTCTTGCGCTCGCCGCAAAGCGAGAGGAACGCCTCACGCTCGAGATCCAGGAGGTACTGTTCGGTAACGACGGACCGGTGCGACAAGTCGCCGCCGGTCATGATCCGCGCGAGTTTGCCGGCGATCTTCGCGTCGTGCTCCGAGATATAGCCGCCCTGCTGCATCTGGTAGACGCCGAGTTTCAGCGCGGCGAGCGCGCCTTCGCCGAGTGCCGGAATGTCCGTGCGCGGACGATAGGGACGATAACCCTCGGCTACGAGGCCTAGCGCGACCTGCTTTGCGTCCGCGATCAGCCGGTCGCGATTCATCGTGATCGAATCTGCCGGTCGGAGGAATCCGAACGACCGGGCCTCCTCCGCGCTCATCGCGACTTTCGCCATCGCGACGATCTCGAACGCCTTGCGAATGGCGTCGAACATATCGCCGCCGGTCGCCGCGGTCGCGTCGCCCGCGCGGATCACAACTTCCTTCGTGCCGCCGCCAGCAGGAATGAGTCCGACGCCGAATTCGACCAGGCCGATATACGTCTCGGCAGCGGCGCGCACGCGAGCGGCGTGGAGCGTGATCTCGCAACCCCCGCCAAGCGCCATTCCGAACGGCGCGACGACCACGGGACCCGGAGCGGTCTTCAGCCGCATGTTCACGTTCTGGAAAGCGCGGATCATCAGGTTCACGTCGTCCCAGTTGCCCTCCTGCGCCTCGAGGAGCAGCAACATGAGGTTCGCGCCAACGCAGAAGTTCTCCCCCTGGTTGCCGATCACGAGCCCGGCGAACTCGCCGTCCTCGAGCGCCTTCGCTCCCGCGTTCAGCGTTGCGATCGTGTCGCCGCCAATAGCATTCATCTTCGAATGGAACTCGATGCACGCGACGCCGTCGCCCAGATCGATCATCGTCGCGCCGGCCGACTTCCTGACGACTCGGCCACGGTCCTTCACGTCGCGCAGAATCGTCACGCCGGGCGTGTCGTCCACGACGACGTAAGACTCGGTTGCGAAGTCCCAGTACTGGGTCCGTCCCTCGTCGCGCCGGTAGAACGTCTCGCCACCGTTCTCGAGCATCTTCGTCACGGAGACCGGAATATCGAGGCCCTCCGCGCGCATCCGCTCAACGGACTTTCGGACGCCGAGCGCGTCCCAGAGCTCGAACGGGCCCATCTCCCAATTGAACCCCCATCGAATCGCGCGATCGACCTGCAGCACGTCGTCCGCGATCTCGGGAATCCGGTTCGCCGCGTAGACGAGGGTATCGCGAGTGACCCGCCAAAGGAACGCGGCGACGCGATCCTTCCCGAAGACGAGCGCCCGCACGCGCTCTGCCAGATCTTCGATCGTCTTCGCCGCGTCGACAGACGGGAACCTGGGCCGGATCTTCCGGCGGTACTCGAGAGTCGCGGGATCGAGCGTGAGGATCTCGTCGCCCTGTTTCTGGTAGAAGCCCTTGCGCGTCTTGTTGCCGAGCAACTTACGCTCGACCATCGCCGCGATCGTCGCCGGAACCGTGAACGCCTCGCGCCTTTCGTCTTGCGGTGCATTGACGTAAAGGTTGCCCGCCACGTGCGCGAAGACATCGACGCCGACGAGATCCATGAGCCGGAAGGTGCCGACCTTCGGCCTGCCCATCACGGGACCGGTCAGCAGGTCGACCTCTTCCGGCGTGTAGCCGTCTTCGATCATCACGTTCATCGTGTGCAGTGCCGAGAACGTGCCGACACGATTCGCGATGAAGTTCGGCGCATCCTTTGCCGAAACGACTCCCTTCCCGAGCCGTTCGTCGAGAAACTCCGACATCCGCGCCACGATGTCAGGGTCGGTGTCTGGTGTCGCAATGACTTCGACTAACTTCATGTAGCGCGGCGGATTGAAGAAATGAATGCCGAGAAACCGGCTGCGAAAACCGTCGCTCCGGCCTTCCGCGATCTTCCCGACCGGAATGCCGGAAGTGTTCGTCGAAACGACCGTGGCCGGTCCGAGCACGGCATCGATCCGTTCGAAGAGGTCGCGCTTGACGTCGAGGTTCTCGACGATCGCCTCGATCACGAGGTCGGCCGTCGCGGCGCGCTCGAGGTCGTCCTCCAGGTTGCCGACGGAGACGAGCGCGGCCGCCTTGGCCGTGAAAAAAGCCGCCGGCTTGGCCTTCAGGGCGAGGTCGAGTCCAGTCTGGGCAATGCGGTCACGGACGGCGCGATCGGAGAGAGTGCGTCCGGCGCGCTCCTCGTCGGCGGTCAGTTCACGCGGCACGATGTCGAGGAGGAGTGTCTGGATGCCGGCGTTGGCGAGATGTGCGGCGATCTGAGCGCCCATCGTTCCGGCGCCGAGCACTGCCGCGGTTCGAATTGCGTGCTTCATGAATTCCTCGAGCAAGAGAGATCGGATCGATCAGAAGTTGCGGATCACCCGTTCGCGATCCACTCCGAGCGCCTCCAGCGCCTCGGTTGTCTGGGACATCATCTCGGGCGAACCGCAGACGAAAGCCACCGGGTTCGACGTCGCGCGCACGACTCGATCGAGCAGTCCCTGCACGCGTCCGGTCGAGCCCGTCCACGTTCCGTCGCCCGGTTGTGTCACGGTCAGGACCACGTCGACGTCGGCGCGGCGCCAGGCGTCGACCTCGTCGTCGACGGAGAAATCCCCGGGATGCCGCACGCCGTGGACAAGCACCAGCTTCCCGAACGACGAACGCCGTGCTGCCGCGTACGAGACCGCCGCGCGGACCGGCGCGATCGCCGTGCCCGACGCTACGAAAAGAAGATCGCGCCCCCAGTACCGGTCGACGGGGAACCCGTCGCCAGCCAGCCCGACGAGCGAGACTTCGGACTCGTGGCCGAGGTCGAAAAGTTTCTTCCCGAACACGCCCTCGTTCTTCACGAGGAACTCCAGGCGATGCCGGGCATCGGGAGAAGACGCAATGGCCATGTATGTCTCGCCGACCTCCGGCACGGAGAGAACGGCGACCTGACCGGGCTCGAACTTCACGTCTTCGAGATGCTCGCCATCGGCGGCCTGAAGGGTGAACAGCCACACGGACTCGGTCCGCCGGGCCACGCTCTCGACGCGCAACCGCATTGGCTTGAAGCGTTGGTCAGGCACCGGTGGCGGCTCCTTCGGCCTCGGGGTACATCGATTCGATGACGTCGCGATAACGGTCCTCCACGACGCGCCGCTTTACCTTCAGAGTGGGCGTGAGCTCGCCGGACTCGATCGTGAGCTCGGCCGGAAGGAGCGCGATCCTCTTGATCTGCTCGTATCGCGGAAGGTGCCCCGTCAACTCGCGGACGACCCCTTCGTAGAGTTCGGTAACGCGAGGATCGGCGAGCGGGTCGGAACCGTCGGCGATCCGGATGCCTTTCGAGGCAAGGTGCTTTCCGAGCGCGTCGCGATTCGGGACGATGAGGGCCGAGCAGTACTTGCGGCGATCGCCGATCACGACGGCCTGCGATACGAGGCTCGAGAACTTCAGCGCGTTCTCGATCGGCTGCGGCGCCACGTACTTGCCGCCGGATGTCTTGAGCAAGTCCTTCTTGCGATCCGTGATCTTCAGGAATCCGTCGGCGTCGATCAGCCCGATGTCACCGGTGCGCAGGTAGCCGTCGCCGGTGAACGCCTCGGCAGTCGCGTCGGGCAGGTTGTAATAGCCTTCCATGACGGACGGACCGCTCACCAGGATCTCGCCATCCTCCGCGAGCTTCACGTCCACGTTTGCGAGCGGACGGCCAACGGTGCCGATCCTCCACGCTTCCGCCGTGTTGATGGCGATGACGGGTGACGTCTCGGTCAGTCCGTATCCTTCGTAGATCGTAATTCCCGCGCCGAGAAACGCGTAGGCCATATCGGCCGACAGCGGCGCTCCGCCCGACAGGAAGAAGCGCAACCGGCCGCCCAGGGCATCGCGCCACTTGTCGAACACCAGCCGGTTCGAGACGAGGTTGTACTCCAGCTGCACGAGTGGGTCGGTCGCCTTTCCGGCGTGAGAAGTTCGTGCGACGTGATCGCCGGCTCGGAGGGCACGTTCGAAGAGAACGGACTTCCAGCCACCGGCGCTTCGTCCGAGCCCGCAGATCTTCTCGTACATTTTCTCGAAAAAGCGCGGCACACTGGTCCCGACCGTTGGCCTGACTTCTCTGAACTCGCCGGACACCTTGTCGAACGAAGTCGCGAAGTAGAGCGACGCGCCCACGTTGAGGTAGCCGTAGACGGCCGTCCGTTCGAGGATGTGCGAGAGCGGAAGGTAGGAAAGAGCGACATCGCCGGGCTCGAGCCTGAGCGCCGTCTCGAACGTCGCTTCGATGTTCGAGACGAAGTTCCGATGCGAGAGCATCACTCCCTTCTGCCGGCCGGTCGTCCCGGACGTGTAGATGAGCGTAGCAAGATCCTCCGGCCGGATCTCGTCCTCGAGGCGTTCGGGCAGGTCGGGTTCGACGTCGAGCCGGCGCGCACCGGTCGCCTCGAGCTCGTGCATGGAGATGGCCGGAGCGCCGGGCTCCCACTCCGCCGGGTCGATGACCACGAGCCGTTCGAGGGCAGGCAGCTCCGCCAGAAGCGGCAGCACCTTCCCGAGCTGGGCCGAGTCCGAGACCACGCAGATGCGAGCACCGGAATCCTTCAGGATGTGCTCGACGTGGTCCGGTGTCAGCGTGGGATAGATCGGCACGAGCGCACCGCCGAGACCGACTGTCGCGAGGTCCGTCATGGTCCATTCCGGACGAGACTCCGAGAGAACGGCAATGCGATCGCCTTTCCGGATTCCAAGATCGAAGAGCCCGGCGGTCAGATAACGCACGCGCTCGACGAGCTCCTTGTGCGAGATCGGATGCCACGCGCCATCACGTTTCGATGCCAGCACGATCGGTCGATCGAACCGTCGCGCTGCGTTTCGAAAGAGATGTGGGATCGTTTCCTGCACGGCCATGTCGAATGCTCTCCGAGGATGTGATTCAGGCGGCGTTGACGCCGTTGAAATAGAGGTCGATGACGACGTCGGCCGTCGAGCTCAGGTCGTAGGCCTTCCGGCTCAGGACCCAGTTGGTAACCATTTCATCAAGGACGCCGAAGAAGACCTTGCTGGCCAGGTTTGCGTCCAGCGACGCGCGGAAGCAACCCGAGCGCTGTCCGTCCTGAATGACGCGACGAATCAGGTCGAGATACTCGGAGACGCGCGTTTCAGAGAACTGCTCCATGAATTTGGTGGAGGATCGGAGCTCGACTTGAAAAACGACCGCCAGGTCTCGATCGGCACCCATTCGCTCGAGGTGAAGCAGCGCTATTTTCCGGAGCTTCTCGCGCGGGTCGGCGATGGAATCGATGACGCCACGGCCCTGAGAGATCGACTCGTTCATCGTCTCTTCGAATATAGAGACGAGAAGGTGCTCCTTGTTCTTGAAGTACAGATAGACCGTGCCGTCAGCGACGCCGGCTTCCCTGGCCACGTCGGCGACCTTCGCATTGAAGAAGCCGTTGCGCGCGAAGACCCGGACTGCGGCGCGAAGGATCGCGTCGAACTTCTCCGGCTTACGGCTGGCCGCCAGTTTCGCGTCTCGCGCCAAGGGTTGGAATCTCCGAAAGGGACTGAATGAATCGTCATTCAGTTTCTACCATGGCTGGAAGCTATGACGCAACGCGCCATTGGAGTTCGGGTCCGAATGGGCTCGGGTTGGCCGGCCCGGGCGCCAGTGTAGTCTCCGAAACGGCGGACGGCGTTTCCCTACCTGTTCCGGCCCAACTTCTCGTGGCTCGTCACCCAGTCGAGCGAGCTTATTGCCGCGCCCAGCGAGAGCTCCCCAGCCAGCACCACTGCGGCGACGATCTCCGCGAACTTGTACACCTTGTCGCGACCGTGGCAGCCGAGTATCTCGAGGCATTCACGCTGCGTCGGCAGGTTCGTACCTCCGCCGTAGGTCGCCACGATCAACGACGGGATCGTGATCGACATGTAGAGATCGCCGCCGGGCGTAAGCTCGACGTGGAGCACGCCCGCCGACGATTCCGCCACGTTGGCCACGTCCTGTCCCGTTGCGATGAACATCGCCGTGATGCCGTTCGGCGAATGCGCACCATTGTTGTTGACTCCGGACATGAACCCGGCAACCGAGGAAACATGATGATGGTACTGCAGCGACTCGGGCGACGTGCGCATGTTGTCTATCAGTACCTGCCGCGGCACCGTCGCTTCGGCCGTCACACGCTTGCCACGGGTCATGATCGTGTTGATGTAGGACCCTTTCTTGTCAGTCGCGAAGTTGCTCTCGAGGTAATACCTGCCAACCAGCGGACAGTTGGCCTTGATCCATTCGCACGCGAAGTAAGTCGCTCGTCCCACCATGTTCTGCCCGGCCGCATCGCCCGTGCGGAAGTTGAACCGCAGGAACATGAACTTGTTCGCGTGATACTTCTCGATCCCAACGAGCTTCGCGACGCTCGATGTCCCTTCGGCGGCCTTGCGGATGCCATCCATGTGCTCGTCGATCCAGTAGGCGAAGTCGCGCGCTCCTCTCGCATCTTCGAAGACGAAAACCGGCGCACGCTGCATCTGGTCGCCGGTTACGGTCGTCTTGATGCCGCCGGACATGCTCAGCACCTTCATTCCGCGGTTGTAGGACGCGACAAGGGTTCCTTCGGTCGTCGCGAGAGGGATGTGAAACCAGCCGCTCGCGTGTTCTCCGTCGATCAGGACGGGACCGGCCAGCCCGATCGGCACCTGGGCAACTCCGATGAAATTCTCGATGTTGCCGTTAGCGAGCGGCGGATCGAAGGAGTGGCTGAAGACGTGCTTGATATCGGCTCCCGACTGCTCGCGGATGAAGCGCTGTCGTTCGGCGATGATCTCGGGACTGAAGTTGTTCGTCTTGTCGAGCGGAACCTTGTTGGACATTGCGAGCGCCTCCTGCAGAAGGGTTCGACCAGTGTCGTCGGCGCTCCGGTGCCTGTCAACGCGGTTGTGTCTCTGGCGTTCACCCGGCTGTCGTCGGTCCGGAAGTCCGGCCGGGCGCGGTTCGCGTGTCCCGCGCCCAGGTCCGATGTCGCGATCGATCGCTTAGGGACGATCGGCGGCGGCTGTTACCGGCGTCGCGGCTTGACCGCGGCAGTCAACTCGTCGATCTTCTGCTCGAGCTCGCGGATGTCGTCGCGCGTTGGCACGTCGTGAGTTTTCAGGGCCTCCTCGACATGCGCTTCGATGGAAACTGGCCTCTTCGGCGCCACTCCCGGCACCTTCTTCAGGTAGTCCTTCATGTACGCAACCTGCTCGCTCTCGAACGCCTTCAGGTCTTTCAGCGCCTCCTTCTCGATCTTCGCACCGCGATCGATCGCGAGGAACAGAACCTTCTGCGCCTCGTCGAACGCCAACGCCGCCAGGCCGATCGTTGCCTGCACGCCCATGCGGGCTACGTCGACGACGACGTCGAACGGAATCGTCGGGATGCTGTCCGCCAATCGGCCTTCGTGGCCGCTGACATCGACAATGTGCGAAGTAGGTGCGGTCTTGCGGGTCGTCATTCGATGTGTCTCCTTCGTTGGTGAACTTACGTGATTCTGCGGGGCTTGGTGGCCGCGGGTTTGGGAGTTGTGACCTTCCGGCTCTTCGGTCCGACGGACTTGGCGCGGATGCGTGTCGCGGCCGCTTTTGCCGAAGACGGGCTCTTGCGCCCGGCGTGCGTGCTCTCGAGCGCGGCAACCCGGACTGCCAACGCCTGGACGTCTGCGCGCGTGGCGACGTTCATCTCCGCGAGAAGCGAGCGCAGGCGTTCCTCGACAATCCTGGCGATCTGCTCGCTGACGCCGACCAGCGGCTTTACCGCGTCTCGCTCGACGCGGCGATTGACGCTGTCGACGAACTTTCCGATCTCGGCTCCAACCTGCTCGGCGGCGCGCTGTCCCGCGCTGACCGAGGACTTCACGGCACCGAGTACGGCCTCGCCGGGCCGTTGGATGAGATCAATGAGCGCGTTGGCCGGAAGCGGCGTGTTGCCCTTCCTGCTGCCATCGGCAAGGATCCTCGCCAGGACCGTGCCGGTGAGATCCTCGCCAGTGTCCGCGTCCTCGACGCGAACGTCTTCTCCGGCTTTCACGAGCACGCCGACTTCCTCGAGGGTCAGATACCGCTTGGTGCGGGTGTCGTAGAGCTTGCGATTCGCGTAACGCTTGATGGTGTAAGGCATGATGCCGGCAATATGACGCACTGCGTCATAGCCGTCAAGCGGTAATTGCAGGGGCGTGTGCTTGGGCGGTCCACCCGCTCGCTGCCGCTCGCGGTACTGATCCTGTCAGGCTGCGCGCGCGCCTGCGCGGCGCACCCGCTCGCCGCCGCTCGCGGTACTGATCCTGTCGGGCTGCGCGTGCGATTGCGCTGCCCGCCCGCTCGCTGCCGCTCGCGGTACTGATCCTCTCGGGCTGCGCGGCGCACCAGCTCGCTGCCGCTCGCGGTACTGATCCTGTCGGGCTGCGCGTGCGATTGCGCGGCGCACCCGCTCGCTGCCGCTCGCGGTACTGATCCTGTCAAGCTGCGCGCGCGCCTGCGCGGCCCACCCGCTCGCTGCCGCTCGCGGTACTGATCCTGTCGGGCTGCGCGCGCGATTGCGCGGCGCACCCGCTCGCTACCGCTCGCGGTACTGCTCCTAATCGGGCTGCGCGCGCTCGCGGAGCTCGACGCCGGACGTAGCGGCAAAGTACTCGCGGGCGATCCCGTCGCGCCACCGCGGAGCGACTCGCGCAAACGCACAATGCGAGCCTCGCGGCTTCACGCAGACACCGACCAGCCGGTTCCCCGCGCGCGCGGCCGCCGATCGCAACTGCCTGGCGTGATCGACTCCTACGACCCAGTCGTCCTCGGCGTGCAGCTGCAGTGCCGGCACGCGAATACGATCGACCCGATTCACCACGCTGTCCAGATCGTAAAGCTCGTCGATCGACAGCCCGTAGTACGGCGCCGACACCTGCTCGAAGTACTCTGAAATCGACATCCTGCCCCGCCCTTCGCAGCGGAACTTCTCTCCGAAGCTGATCGTGAAAAGGCGGTAGGCGATGTGCTCGCGCGTGAGGAGCCCCGGGTTCCTCTCGATGATCTTCACTACTTCCCTGGCATCGACGAACCCCGACTCGGAAAGCACCCCGGACTTCAACAGTTCCGGCGCCCTGTCGTGGGCTGCCGCCGAAAGCACCGATGCTCCACCGAGGCTGTAGCCGATCGCGCCGACCGTCGATGTCGCAGTGTTCTCGAGCAGCCACCTGGCCGCACCAAGCACGTCCTCGCCTTCTCGCCAGCTACCGCTCATCGGAGTGCTCGAGAGCGTCGCACTGCGCGACCAGCCGCGAAGATCGACGATCGCGACGTTGAACCCCCAGTCCGCAAAGGCGCGAATCGCCTGGTCACCGTAGATCCGCTGGCCGCTCGAACCGAACACGCCGTGCACGACAACGATCCCGGGTCGCGATTCTCCCTCGTGGGCCGCAACTTCCGCCGAGATCGGCGTGCCGTCGAGCGACTCGATCGTCACTCGCCGGAATGGCGGCGGACAGCTGAAGAAGCGATTCGAAAATCGCGGGCGGATGTCGAGGACGCTTGGAATCAGGTCAGGCGCGTAGACCATCAGGAAGTCCTTCGTGCCGTAGCCAGGCCTCGCGTGCATCGGCTCCGCCTCGCGCGCCGCCGCGTACGCCGCGACGTCCGTCATCCGCTGCCGGCCGCCTTCGATTGCATACCGGGCAGACGTAGCGAGTGGCCTCGCCCTCCGTACGAGTCTCCAGAGTCCGTAAACGACCCCAACGAGCAAGGCGACCGGCAGAAGCAGGAGTCCGCGCACGCTCTCCGCCTTTGCGCTCAGCGGACGGCCAACGGTGGTGGAGGAAGTGTCGACCGCCACGCTCATCCGGTCGCTTCGGCCGCCGGCAGTTCATGAATCGCCGATCTGCCTGCAAGCCACTCCGAAATGAGCCGCCAATTGGACGGCGCACGGCTGCCGGCCATAGCGCCGAGGTGTCCGCCACGCACGAGCATGAACGTCTTCTCGCGGCTTCCGATCGCATCTATGACCGGACGGGCGGCCGCCGGCGCGCCGAAATGATCGTCCGGGCTCGCAAGCACCAGGTAGTCCGCCGTGACTTTCGAGAGGTCGACGATGCGATCGAACATCACCACCTCATTGCGGATCAGCTTGTTGTCGCGGATGAAGTCTCGAGCGAACTGCTTGAATGCCGCCTCGGGATAGTGGAGAATATCGCCCATCCACTTGCTCATCGCCTCGTAGCCCTCGAGGAACTCGTCATCCCAGAGATTCCAGACGAGCGACACCGGACGTGTGATCATCTTCATCGGCTGGGTAAGCTGGAAGAGCGCCTGCGACAGGAACGCCGGAAAGTAGC
The DNA here is from genome assembly GCA_021463145.1 of Blastocatellia bacterium. Classification (GTDB taxonomy): domain Bacteria; phylum Acidobacteriota; class Blastocatellia; order UBA7656; family JADIYM01; genus JADIYM01. Next base: position 16,139 of record JAJTWZ010000018.1, read on the forward strand.
CGTACCGTTCCGCGATCGACACCAGCGGCCCCTCCGCGTACTTCATCAACTGGTGATAGAACTCGAGCCTGGAGAAATCCACGGGCGCGCCGAGCATCACGACGTTCTTCACCGCGTTCGTCCGCTCGAGGGCCGCATACACCGTCGCGAAGATGCCGCCCATGCAGTATCCGAATATCGATACCTGCCGCGATCCCGTCACTTCCCGCATCCTCTCGACCGAAGTGTTGATCGGACGCAGAAGGTAGTCCTCGAGGCGGAATTCACGGTCCTGCTCGTCAGGACGGCCAAAGTCGACAAGCCAGACGTCGTAACCTTCGTCTAGCATGAACTCGACAAAAGAGTGTCCAGGCCGGAGGTCGTAGATGTCGGGCTTTACCATCAGAGGCGGGACGATCAACACCGGCACGGGATGAATCGGGCCGCCCTCCCGCTTGAGCCTGTATCGCCGAAGCAGTACGTGGCGCTCGTCGATCATGACGTCGGACGGTTCGGGCTCGAATTCGTAGAGCCCGCCATTGACGGCCATGCGCACGCCGTTATCGATCCGCAGGAGCGTCTTGTAGAACTCGACGCGTGCGGCCTCGGCTACGGCTGCGAGAAGATCGTCAGGCATCACGCCATGAGAAATACCACAACTGACGCGAATGTGGCCTCCCGATCGACGCGATTCGCAAGCACCCGAAAGCAGCGCAAGGTGGGCAGTTACATTGGATCGAACGGCGCCTGGCCGCAGCTCGCTCGGGTCCGATCGATACGCCCGATCCGCTCGATCCCTCTGCGCCTATGTGCCTTCGACAACGAGCGTGAGCTTGTCGCCCACGACATCCACTACGACAGCGCCCCCGCCCGCGAGCGGACCGAACAGGAGCATTTCGGCTAGCGGCTCGCGCAACCTTTCGCGCACGAGGCGCGCCATCGGCCGCGCGCCAAACGCCGGATCGTAGCCATTCGACGCCATCCAGGCTCGAGCTGCTTCCGTCAGCGCAATCGTCGCGTTCTGCTCGGCGAGCTGCGCGCCGAGCTCGTCGACGAACTTGTCGACCACGCGCTCGATGATCGGGAACGTGAGCTGTTCGAAGGCAATCCACGCGTCGACACGGTTGCGGAATTCGGGGCTGAACGCCCGCTCGATCGCCCCGCGGCCACGGCTTCCGCCGCCCCCGGCGAGGAATCCTGGTCCGCCGGCGCTCAGTTCCCTCGCCCCGGCATTAGTGGTCATGATCAACACGACGTTGCGGAAGTCCGCCTTCTTGCCGTTGTTGTCTGTAAGCGTGGCGTGATCCATCACCTGCAGCAGGATGTTGAACACGTCGGGGTGCGCCTTCTCTATCTCGTCAAGTACGAGCACGGCGTATGGCGTCTTTGCAATGGCGTCCGTCAGCAGGCCGCCCTGATCGAAACCGACGTATCCAGGCGGCGCGCCGATCAACCGCGAAACCGTGTGCTTCTCCATGTACTCGCTCATGTCGAATCGCAGGAACTCGACACCCAGAGACACGGCGAGTTGCTTCGCGAGCTCGGTCTTGCCCACACCGGTCGGTCCCGAAAACAGGAACGAACCGATCGGCTTGCCGGGCTGGCCGAGGCCGGAACGCGACAGCTTGATGACGCGCACAAGCTGTTCGATCGCATGATCCTGACCGAAGATCACCGACTTCAGGTCGGCCTCGAGTGCCGAGAGCCGTTCTCGATCCGACGCACTCACCGAGCGCGCGGGTATCTTCGCCATTCGCGCGACGATGTGCTCGACGTCCTTCACCGTTATCGATTTCGGCCGTTTCCTTGCCGGAACCAGCTTGGTGGCTGCTCCGGCTTCGTCGACTACGTCGATTGCCTTGTCCGGAAGGAATCTGTCGGTGAGGTGCTTCGCAGAAAGCTCGGCTGCAGCGACGAGTGCGCCAGCTGTGTAGCGGACCCCGTGGTGCGCCTCGTAATGACGCTTGAGGCCCTCGAGGATCCTGATCGTATCCCGAACCGAAGGCTCCGAGATCTCGATCCGCTGGAAGCGACGCGCCAGCGCGCGATCACGCTCGAACGCCGACTTGTACTCCTGGTACGTCGTGGATCCGATGCATCGCAGTTGCCCCGCGGCGAGCGCCGGCTTGAGGATGTTCGACGCATCCATCGCGCCGCCACTCACCGCCCCGGCGCCGACGAGGGTGTGGATCTCGTCGATGAACAGGATCGTCCCCGGCTCGTCCTTCAACCGCGCGATCACAGACTTGAGCCGTTCCTCGAACTCTCCGCGATACTTTGCGCCAGCGAGAAGCGCGCCGAGGTCGAGCGCCCGCACGCCGGCGCCGCGCAACACTTCCGGTACCTCGTCGCGATGGATCTTCAGAGCGAGTCCCTCGGCGATCGCCGTCTTGCCGACACCCGGGTCACCGACGAAGATAGGGTTGTTCTTCCGACGGCGGCAGAGTACCTGGATCGTGCGCAGGACTTCCGCTTCGCGGCCGATCAGGGGATCGACGCCGCCGGCCGCGGCGCGCGCGACAAGGTCCTCGGTCCACGCTTCGAGCGGATCGGCAACCGCTTCTCGAGGCTCTTCGTCGTACTGCCCCGCGCCTGGGGGACGCGGCGCTGGCAGATTCCTGGCCTTCGAGATGCCGTGCGAAAGGTAATTGAGCACGTCGAGGCGTGAAATTCCCTGTGCCTGGAGCAGGTAGCGGGCCGCCGATTGTTGCTCGGTGAAGATGGCGGCAAGAATGTTTCCGCCGTCGATGAGCGACTGACCGGAGTTGCGCGCCTGGTTCACGGCCGTCTGGAGCACACGCTGGAAGCCCGGGGTCTGCTCCGGCGTTTCCAGGTCGGCGTCCAGGCTCGCCTCCAGCTCGCCTGCAAGGTAGCTCTCGAGTTCAGTGCGGAGGTGTTCGACACTCGCGCCACACTCGCGCAACACGCGGCTCGAAGTGCGTTCGTCGAGCATCGCATATAGGACGTGCTCGAGCGTCAGGAACTCGTGACGTCGCATCACGGCGACCTCGAGCGCGCGGTTGAGCGTGGACTGGAGCTCGTTCGTCAACACGGCGTCACGCCTCCTCCAGCGAGCACAGAAGCGGGAACTCGCTTTCGCGGGCCAAGCGCGTGACCTTGGCGACCTTGGACTCGGCGATCTCGTATGGGTAGACGCCTGCAACGCCGATCCCCTCGTTGTGAACCTGAAGCATGACCCTGAATGCAGTTGCGTGATCGCGATGGAACACGGAAACGAGGACCTCGATGACGAACTCCATGGTCGTGAAGTTGTCGTTGTGCAGAAGGACGTTGAACATCGGTGGCTGGCCCGTGATGGCTTTCGGATCGGCGACAACGGCGCCGGAACGCCCCGGTTGGTGGCTCGTCGGCATGGCGGGAGAATTGTACCCCTACGAACGCGCTACAGCCCACGGTCAGGCACGCTCGCGCCGCTTCCAGATGAAGCCGTCGAGCACGTAGTGAACGATCTGGGGCACCGCCAGCAGCGGGACGATCAGGAACTGCAGCCATTCCACGTTCCAGCCCGGCCCGAACAACCACGCCCGGTCCTGCCATACCGCCCGATCCCAGACCAGTTCCTCCACGTAGGCAAGCACCCAGAGCGTCGCGAGGAACACGATCGCTCCACGTCCGAAAAATCGCGCGAAAGCCGTGCCCGGGATCGCCGCGGCTCGCCTCGAGGCCGAGAACCACACGATCGCGAGGTACGGCACACCGTGCACTATCACGTTCGTCACGGTGAAGGCATAGTCCGAGTCATAAGCGACGATGCCCGCATACCAGCATGCCGCCGTCGTCGCCACGACGATGTCCTTGCCCGGATTCGGCCGGCGCTCGATCCACGCCCGGCTCGATCTCACCGCATAGGCCGAAAGCAGTGCGACGTACACCCAACCGAACGCGGTTACGGCCAAACCCGGAATCGAGAGCGCAAAGTCTCCCTCGAGAAACCACCAGAAACGCCTTGGCAGATTTGAGTGCCAGTAAGCCAGCGGATAGAGAGTGGCCGCGTAGATCGTCGCCGCGTCAAGCCAGTGGCCAAGCCGGTCGTATTCACCGGCCCGGCCCCGATACAGTGCCACCCATCCATACTGCTGGCGGATAAAATGAAACACCGCCACGTATGCCAGCACGCGCCAGAAAACGAGCGCACCGAACGTGTAGAGCGCGATTCCGGCGACGAGAGCCAGGACCGGCACTGCCGTGTATAGCAGAGGCCGCCGGCGCAGTTCCTGCCCGTCGAGGTATATCTTGAACGACGTCGAATAGACGTGCGCAACGTCGATCAACAGCACGCACGGCACCCAGACCCATTCCGGCGTGCCAGCAGCCAGCAGACCGAACCTGGCGCCTGCCCAGAGCAGCGCGAACGACAACACGGCGCTGCCCAGAAACACCGACAGGTCGACTGGCATCGAGAAGAGCCACGGCAACCCGCCTGAAGCGGCTCGTGCGGTTACGGCGCTCATCCGGCAAGCGCCTCCACGCGAAATCCAAGGGCCGCGAGCACTTCCTCGCCTGCCCGCACGCCGTGGGCAAGCGCCTCCTCGAAAAGTGCGATCCGGCTGAGGTCCGTATGCGCGAAATGCACCCCGCCGATCGGAGCGGCCGCGCGACGCCGGGCATCGTCCCATACGGCGCCGGGCTCAGGCCGGACCATCGCGTGCCCCCACCGCATAACGTCGACGCGAGTAGCGAGCTCCCGCACATCGGGATGCGCCATCGACAGGTCCGACAGCGCCACCTCGGCCCATTCGTCGCGTCCGGCGGAAAGCAGCCGGCGCTGCCCTTCTCGCGCATTCGAATCGGTCAAGGGGTAGTAGTAGGTGAGCACCGTCGGACCGCGATCCAACTCGGTCTGATGGGTCGCCACGACATATCCGAGCGACGGACTCTCGACGAGCACGTTGTCCCAGCACATCGGAAAGTTACCGGGCCGCAACTTCGGGCGGTCGCTCAGATGGATGTTCGCCACCATCCACGCTCCGTATGCCGGCGCCGGGCGATCCGGGCTGTAGCCGTCGCGTATCGAAGCAACAATCCTGCGCGTCAGGTGTCCCGGAGTCGCGACGATCGCGCGGTCGCAGCGCACGCCGAATGCCGTGTCTGTCTTCGCGTCCCACGCGACCACCTCGAGCCTCCTGCCGTCTGCTGCGACGCGAACGTCGGTCACGGCCGCTCGCGTTCGCACGCGCGGCCCCGCGACGCCAGCCAGGTGCGCAACAAGCCGGCCATTGCCTTCAGGCCAGGTCACCAGCGGCTGCGCGGCGTCGTCGAGGCCCCCGACGCGCGAGCAGAAATAGAAAAGCCCGGCCCACGCGCTCGTCTGCTCGAGCTTCGAGCCGTAGTCGTCGCGGCACGCGTATTCGACGTACCAGCGCAGGCGCTCCGAGGTGAGTGCGCGTTCACCCATCCAGTCGGCCATCGTCATCCTGTCGAGCGAAATGACATCGGCGTCGTCCGATCCGGCAGCCACGGGCAAGCCGAATGCGCGTCGCCCGCGTCCGTCCCGAAATGCGATCCATTTGCGGACCTCCGCGACGAATCGCCCATACTGATAGAGGTCGTCATCTGAAGCGCCCGCGTTCAGATAGAGTCCCTCGTACCAGCGGCCGCGATGGAAGACACGCTCCTCCGGATCGCGGCAGAGGAACTGCTCGGCAACGATGGGCTCTCCCCGCGCGTCGCGGCCCTCGAGCACGCCCATCTCATCGAGCAACGCGACCAGCGCGCGATCTTCCTTGAGAGGTGCAGGAATGTAGTGCGCGCCCCAGGGATACGCCACGACACCGGACTGGCCAGCGCGCGAAGTGCCACCAGACTCGGGCTCGAGCTCCAACAACAGGAATCGTTCGAACCCGGCTCGCTCGAGTCGCCACGCGGCGGCCAGTCCCGCTACACCGCCGCCGGCGATGACCACGGGGACGTCGTCCCACGCCTCGGCCGCGGGTTCAGGGCGGAATCCGTCACGCAACCGATGGCCAAGCTCGAACGACGGACCGGCGAGCTCTCCCGGCGGCAGTGGCGGAACCGCCGCGCCGCCACGGCACGCCGCCGCTGCGACCGGGGCGGCAAGGAACGACGCCAGCAGGTCGCGTCTGGTCCAGGCGCCTAATCCCACCGCTTCCACTCCTGCTCGTAGTACCGAACGAGAGCCTGATTGTCGAGGCGGTTGATCTCGACCTCGACCGGCTTCATATCTGCGCTGAAGCGAAACATGGACTGAAGAGCTTCGTCGTTCAGGAATCGCATTCCCTCGGGCGCGACAACTGGCACGTCGAAGGGTTCCAGCCGCGCAAGCACGAAACCCCAAACGCCGAATGACGGAACGGGCGTCTGGTAGGGCCGCGCTATGAAGCCCGCGGCCTCGAGAGTCCGGACAATGCACCAGTACGACGTGCGCGCAAAGAGCGGTGAAGTGCATTGAATGCCGACCGTGGCGCCGGGCGCCAGTCGCGCGCGAAGCAGTCCGTAAAATCGCGTGGTGTACAGCTTCCCGAGGGCAAACGAATTCGGATCCGGAAAGTCGACTATTGCGACGTCGAACGACTCCTGCACTTCCGCGAGCCAGATCATCGCGTCGCGATTGACCACCGACACGCGCGGATCGGCGAAGCTGTGGCCATTGAGTTCCGCAAGCGGAGGAAATCGACTGGAGAGTTCCGTCATCCCCGGATCCAGATCCACAAGCGTCACCGACTCGACGCAGGACCACTTGAGAATCTCGCGTAGCGCCAGCCCGTCGCCTCCACCAAGCACGAGCACGTGTCGAGGATTCGGGTGGGCGAGCATAGCCGGATGCACGAGCGCCTCGTGATACCGGTACTCGTCGGCAGAAGCGAACTGCAGATTGCCGTTGAGAAAGAGCTGGAATCCCGACTTGCCCTTCGTTACGACGATCCGCTGGTATGAGGTCGACCTGGCGTATACGACGTCGTCCGCGTACAGGCCCTCCTCGGAAAGCGATGTGAGCGCGTTCGCCTTCCAGAAGCCGATGGCGAGCAATGCGATGAGAAGGAACGCCCTGATGCGCAGCCCCGTGGCGCCCCGCCTGATCAGCGGGCCGAGAAGCCACGTGCTCCACAAGCCAACCGAGGCGTTCAGCAATCCGAAAAGAAGCGACGTCCTGACGAGACCCAGGCGCGGGACGAGGATGATCGGAAAGAGGATCGACGCGGCGAGCGACCCGATGTAGTCGAAGGCAAGAACGCGCGCGACGATGTCCTTGAACGTCAGTCGATTCTCGAGCAGCCGCATGAGAAGCGGGATCTCGAGACCAACGAACACGCCGATCGCGAAGACGAGCGAGTAGAGAAGCAGCGAGAACGCACCAACGCGGGCAAAGGCGAGAAAAAGGACCGGCGCGGCAGTACCGCCGAGCAGCGCAACGACCAGCTCGACCTCGACGAAGACGCGGGCGACATCCGCCCTGACGAACTTCGAAAGCCACGCGCCGACTCCAAGCGCAGACAGGTAGATGCCTATGACCAGCGAGAACTGCGTCACCGAATCGCCGAGCACGTAGCTGGCGAGCGTGGCGGCCAGCAATTCGTAGATCAGCCCGCAAGTGGCGATCAGGAAGACGTTGACGAATACGATCGCCGGACGAATCGGCGTGGCGTCCGCAGGGACGCCAGGCGGGCTGCTGGATGTGTCGGACTCAGCGGACATTGACGGCTGCACGCGAACGGTCGCGTGGGGCGTTCGCAGGCGCGGGCGCGCCCTGCCTCAACCCTGAATTGCCATGCCGATGATGATGGCGATGCCGATGATGATGGACGCCATAACGATCGCGAGCGCCGTGTTCTGGTCCTCCTCGATCTCCTTCTGGATCGAGAACGGCGTCACCTTGATCATGATGACGAAAGCGATCGCGAACGCGATGACCCCGATGACAGCGAAGACAAGCGCCGCGACGAGGTGCGCGATGAACAGGTTGAGTGCCTCAGGCGACATCACTTTCCTCCCTGGTATCCGGAATGCCAAAAATGGAACGAGCGGTAACCGCCTGGCGACTGCCGGACGTCCGCGGGCACGAATTCCCGCTCGGAGTCGCCGAATTCGGTGCCGGTCCACGCCACGCCGCCGTAGCCGATGATCGCCAGTGCCGCGAGGCCGAGAAAGAACTTGTTGAACACGTCACATCCTCCGTCCGTCATTCGTCGCTGGAGCTTGTATTGAACATGCTCTCGCGCCATCGCCTGGCCTCGAAGTTGGCCTTCACCAGGATGGCGATGAACATACCGACCGAAACCAACACCATAAGGAGCACCCAGTGCAGCACTCGCGGCACGCCCTGCGTTATGGCCACTTTCGCCTGAGTCGGTTTTGCAAAGTCCTGCCACTGTGCCTCGAGGCGCAGCGTGTATCGGCCCTCGGGCAAGGACGAGAGATGGGTTTCCGAGAAGGGCGAACCCTCGCTCCAGGATTCGCCGCCCTCGACGCCGCTGTAGAACTCGACAGGAATCGAGAACGACTGAACGAGCCCGCTCTCGACATTGACCAGATCGCCTTCGACGTAGAACCAGGAGTTGCTGACGGGAGCCGTGACCTCGACCTTGAGGTTCTCGTGGGCCTTCACGTTGAACTCGTCACTGAAGTAGACAGAGGTGGCCGTCGAGCTCTCGAGCGGCTTGAATTCGATCGTCTTGTCGAATATCGGCCTCCGCGGCCCGCACGCCTGAAACCCGAGACCGACGACGAACGCGAACAGAAGCATCAGTACCCAGGGCAGCACCTTTCCGTTGTGCGGATTCGGCTGGGCCATTCCGACCGTCGCCGGTTGCGGCATCTCGCGTTGCAGTTTGTAGAGCTCCGCAATGGTGTCACGCTGTACGTAGACGCCGTGCGACCACGTCATCTCGGTAGAAGTCACTTCCCGGGAGAGGATCTCGGGGGCGCGAACGAAATCGGTCGCGAAGCAGGACTCACCGGTCTCGACGCGCCAGTAAAACTCGCCGTAAACGGTCTGCACGTAGGCCGTGACCGCCTGAAAGCGCTTGAACGACCTGCTCCGATACGAGGCCATCGTTTCGCCGTCGAAGACGTCGCCTGCCGAGAGCGGTTCGACGAAAGACCAATGGCCGGAGTCGTGAACCAGCCATCGGAACCCGGCAAGCGGCGCGTAAATCAGATACTCCTCCCAGCCGTATGTCACCCCATCGACGACGCACGCCCGCGTCATGTACCCGATGGTCGTAAAAGCCGTCTCGTTCCAGTTGGCGACGGATCCAAGAGGTATGAGCGGAATCGACCGCGACTCGAGCGTTCGCAGGTACGAGAGATTCCCGTTCTCGACTTCGAGCAGCGCATTGCAATTGGGGCACGTTGCACGTTCCGACTCAGGCGCCCGCAGATCCATCGGTCCACCGCACTGCGGGCACGTCAGGCGCACGGATCCGACCCTGCGTTCCCGCTGGTCGAAGGAATCCGCCTCGCGTGTTATGCCGATGCCGCCCAGCGTGACTTCGCGGCCGCCAAAAAGTAACGGCGGAGTCTCGCTGTAGTCGATCGTTGCAAACTGCCCTGCATCGCCCGCGAGGTCGACGAAATAGTACTCCTCGCCGGGAACGAGCTCGTACGGGATCTCGCCCTCGGCAGCGATCGGGCGCGCGGCGCCAAGCTCGCTTACGACGAAATTCCCTGGTGTCCCCGGCAGCGGGCCCTGAAGGCCAGGACGCACGTTGCCAAGTTGCGGAAGGAGGTTCGCGTCCGCCACCGGCACTGGAAACGTCATGTAAAAGCGTCCCTGAGCTTCGGCGAGCCACCCGGTTCGCCCGTCGCCGAAGGTGGCATACCACTCGTCCCAGACGCCGCCGGCCTGATGCTGAATCTGAGCGCGGCCTGTCAGGACGAACGGCTTGCCGTCGAATCGTCCTTCGGTGCCGACAGAAAGCGGTGAGCGCGTGTCGACCAGATCGGCGACCTTGCCGAGGTTGCGCACGTCGCGATCCGTCCGCGCGATCGCCGAGTTGCAGTACTCGCACACGACCACGATCGACGCCCCGAGCTTGAACTCGACCGGAGCGCCGCACGACGGGCAATCTGCTCGAGTAATCGTCATCGCATCGTCGCTTCGAGCGTGCCTGCGTGCGCACCCCGGCGCACGGTCCGAATAGTTACGTCCGACGCGCCGAGAGCTTCGGAGAGGCGGTCTTCCCAGGACCATTCCGGCCGGACGGAGCAGCAATAGAGATTGAACGTGGCAACGCCGTCTTCGGGATACGTATGCACCGCGAGGTGCGATTCCGTCAGCATGACGAGCCCGGTGACGCCACCCATTCCGCCGAACACGTGCCAGCAGGGCTCGCCGAGCACCGTGAGACCGAGCTCGGAGATGGCCAGTTCGACGACTGATCGGATCACGCCCTCATCCCGGAGCGCCGAAGGCCGGCAACCCGAGGCATCCACGATCCACTCGATCCCAACTGTGTTTTCCATCGCGCTCGGAGGACTGGCTCGCGCACGTCATCGAACGTGGCGGGCAAGCGCGAAGAGGATGCGGGCAACGAGTGCCCTTTGACAAGAGCGCGCGCAGGCGGCTTGCCGGATTGCGCGGTTGCGCGGGCGTTGCGTGATTGTCTACATTGCCTCTTGTGAAGCAACCCACGTCGGTATCGGGCAAGCTCAACAACCTCGAACAGGCGAAGACGGCGGTGCAGGACTTCCAGGTCCGGCGGCTGAAGCGCGACTTTCGCGACCTTCGAATGTCGGAGGAGTACGGCCCGTTCAGCGACTTCTTCGCGACGGAGATCTATTCGGCAAGAGACTTCACGGAGCGCAACGAGAGCTTCCGGAAGATCACCGGCCAGTTTCGAAGCCTGCTCGGCGAAGAGATCTACCACGGACTCGTGAGCCTGCTCGACCTCCACTCGCTGACGGACCGGCTTGACGAGGCGGTGGCGGAGAGGATGATCGCCGCCGCCTTGCCGCCGAGCTTCACCGAAACGCAGTACGAGAAGATCTATCGAGACCTCGACAACTACGACGAGCGGAAGCAACAGATCGAGATGATCGTCGAAAGCCTGCAGTTCACCCACCGCATCAGCCACCAGACACTGATCGGAGTCGTACTCAAATCGGCCAAGGTTGCGACGGGTCTCTTCTCGAAGGACCGGACGGTTGCGGTCCTGGAGCACGCGTACTCGACGCTTCGCCATATCAGGGACATCACCCATCTCAACGACGAGATTCGCCGGCGCGAACTCGGCCGGCTGGACCGGATCTACGGACGGTAGTACGGCGAGGCGAATGGTTCCGTGGCCCATTTCGCATCCGCGTCGAAAGTGTCCGCGAAACGCGAATTCCCGTGGCTTGACGGTTCATTTCGGGGACCGGTAGGGTCTCGGGTCCGGCGGAAAGCGGAGAACGCGACCGTGGAGTGAACCGCTCCCGTACGGACAGCGAGGATTACAGTTTCGGAGGTGGCCATGGCTCTTGCGAATCCCCAGAGGGAGAATTGTGTAGGCGTCGAGCTCGACCACGGCTCAGTCGTCGGAAACGATGTCGATACGTTCGGACCCCTTCACATCCTCTCGTTCGAGAACGCGCAGCTAGGCGCGAAGTCGATCCTCGTCACGCACAACATCGCTCGCGGCCCGGCCATCGGTGGATGCCGTTTCGCACCCGACGTCACCGCGCGAGAAGTGTACGAGCTTGCTCGCGCCATGACCTGGAAAAATGCGGCCGCGCTGATTCCGCACGGGGGCGCGAAGTCGGCCATCGTTGCCAATCCGGTTGATTTTCCCCAGGGTTCGCCCCAGCGCCGCGCGCTGATCGAGTGGTACGCGGACTGTGTCGCGCCGTACACGGAGTACATCCCCGGCCCGGACATGGGCACCGACGAACGTGACATGGACGTCATCTTCGAGCGCAACGCCCGCTCGATAGGACGCACCGACGGCATTCCGCTCGACCAGCTCGGTCTGACCGCGCTTGGAGTCATGCACGCGCTCGAACTGCTGGTAGAAGGCGGATTCGTCAATGGACTAACGAAGGTCGCCGGGTCGACGATGGCGGTCGAAGGCTTCGGCAACGTCGGCGCCGCCTTGGCGCGCTTCTCTGCACAGAGCGGCGTAAAGTTGGTTGCGGCAAGCGATCTGCCCGACGCTGCCCGCAATTACGGCGGCGTCGTCAGCCATCCTGACGGGCTCGACCTTGCAAAATTGCTCGCCCTGCGCGATGCGGGCAAGTCGATCGTCGAGACGGATCAGCCGGGAGTGCAGGTCTTTGCCGGGCGCTCCGAACTGAAGCGGCTGTTCGCTGTCGAAGCCGACATCGTCGTTCCTGCGGCCCGCACTAATTCGGTCGACCTGGCAACGGCGCAGTCGATGCGAACGAAGCTTGTGCTCGAGGCGGCGAACGCGCCGTTGACCGAGGAGGCCGAGATGCACCTTCATGAGCGTGGCGTAGTCGTCGGCACCGATTACATCGTCAATTGCGGCGGCGTAATTGGAGGTGCCGAGGGCTGGGCGGAGTTACAGAACCCGCTCGACTCGCTCCGCATCCCGGCTGCGGTCGCGCGGATCATCACGGCTGTGACGAAGAACATTCCTGCAATTCACGAGCTCTCACGGTCGAAGGGCATCACTCCTCGAGCGGCTGCCGGCGAGATCGTCGAGGCTCGAATCGGGTAGTCCTTCGTTCGATCTAGCGCAGTTCCGGGACTTCCGAGCGGCGCCGGTAGCTGCGCCTGCGGCGCAGCGGTCACGCGCGCGAAGCGGTCCAGGACGAGAGCCAGGGGTCACGGCGGTGAGCGAAGCGATCCGCCGTCACCCCCGGTACGCGCCGCAGGCAGGATCTCGGTCTCGGAGCGGTAGCACTGAAGCCGTCGCGATTCGATATCCACCGTGCTCGCTTCGGGACCGGCCGTTCGACCGCTCCGCGGTCGGCGCGATGGGGCTGGTGGTTCCGCGGGTCGCGCGCGGAGGCTCGTTTCACTCGCCTGCGCGCGACCCACGGCTGCTATGAAACACAGCCGTGCGCTGACGCCTGCACTCCGCCCGTTTCATTCCAGGGGGTACGCCGCAGGCGTGTGGGGAACTATTGCATCGACCGCTCCGCGGGCGGCATGACCGCGAAGCGGTCACAGACGATAGCCGGGGGTCACGGCGGTGAGCGAAGCGATCCGCCGTCACCCCCGGTACGCGCCCCAAGAAGGATTTCGACCGCGGAGCGGTCGCACTGATTCTTGACGGACGCGACTTCCGCTGTGCTCGTCGCGATGGTGACGGTGCGACCGCTCCGCGGTCGCGGACTCGGCAACGCGCGACCCGAGCGTGCAGACGAGGCGCTGTCGCCGTGATACTGCGTGCGCCAATCGTCCGGCTCGATTCGATCGCACCGCGCATCTCCCCCAATTCTCCGGGCCGGGAACTTTCGGACGCAGTGTACGATAGTAGGCGTGAGCGCGTGGGGGACCCCGCAATGACCGACGAGGAGTTGATGACCGCGTTCCAGGGCGGCGACGACGCGGCATTCGAAGAGCTCTATGGCCGGTACAGGCGATCGATCTACCAGTACGTGTTTCGGCGGCTGGTCAATGCGTCGCGCGCCGAAGAACTCGCGCAGGAGGTTTTCATGGGGCTGATCCGTTCACGCGGTTCGTGGCGACAGGAGGCGTCGTTCAAGACCTACCTCTATCGGATCGCCTTCAACCAGTGTGCAAGCGAGGCGCGCAGAGCCGACTTTCGCGTCCTGGACCCGCTCGAGCGAGAAGACGGATCGACGATCGACGTGGAGGATCACGGTATCAGTCCGGATGGACATGCAAGCCAGCAGCAGGAAGCGGCACTTGTCGTCGCGGCGCTCGACCGGATAGATCCGGAACAGCGCGAGGCGATCGTAATGCGAGAGTACCAGGGGTTGAGTTACGAAGAGATCGCGGACGTCACCGGTGTTGCGGTGGGAACCGTGAAGTCGCGGATATTCCGCGGAAAACTTGAACTGCGGCGGCATCTCGAGCCGCTGCTCGGCGTGGAACCGGAAGACGATCAGGGCGGGCGCGTCATACCGATGCGGTCGCCAGGCCGGTAGTGGAAGGGCAGAAACGGGGACTTAGATGAACTGCGGAATGAAAGACGAAATGCTGCTGGCGTGGGTCGATGGCGACCTCGACCAGACCGGGCGCGCGCGCGTCTCGGAGCACATCGTCGGCTGCCTCGACTGCCACCGCACCATTGCCGAACTCAAGCAGGTGACTGGAGCGCTCGAAAAGTGGGCCGTCGCCGACCCTGCCTCGCTGCCGACGGCGCGCGAATTGCTCGATCGCGCGGGCCTGCCTCCATCGGCGGCCCCGGGATCGGGCGGATGGCGCGATTTCGCCCGCAAGTACGGCGCCGTCGCCGGAATCGTGCTGTTCGCAGCCGTGGCCGGCCTCGTCGTCCTTCCACGCTACACGTCCAACGACCGGTCAGGGCTCGCTACGGCGCCCACGGAGAGCGGGACGTCAAGCAAGGCGGCGACTGGCCGCGGAGGCGAGCCACCGGACGAGCGGGCAGGCACCGATAGCGCCAAGCCGGAGCCCCCGCGACCGGATGCGGGTGCCCAGCCGCAAGCGGGTAGTTCTGCAGATCAGGACGCAAGCGGAAAGGCCGAGCGAGCGGCCGCGGCGCCGGCTGAAGGTGGCGTTGACGCGACGCCGTCCGATGGGCCGGCTCCCGCGCCGGCTGGCGAAGAAGCTCCAAAGCCCGACCCCGCACCTGCGCCAGGCGCCGTGGCGCAGCCGTCGGAATCGGTCGCAAGGCGGGACGAAGACGACGGGCGAGGGGCGGACAAGGCCGGTTCCGGCGCGGCCGCTACGAGTCCCGCTCCACCAGCGTCGAAGTCGGCGGCCCGCAGCGCGGACCGGCGCGCGTCCACTTCGGCCGTGGTCCGCCGCGCCGACATTGCGATCGCTGGTGGCGAGGCCGCGGCTATTGCGGACCGCGTCGCCGCCGCGGCGCGTGCCGAGAATGGCACGGTCACGAAGCGTTGGGCACGTTCGAACGAGGATGGCGCTCAAACGGTGACCATTGAGCTCAACGTGCCGGCCGGGAACTTCGAGCAGACGATATCGCGACTGCGGGGCGTGGGAAACGTACAGTCGGTCCGCCGGTCTGCAATCGATCTATCCGGCCGGATTGCTGAAATCGACGGTGAACTGGGCTACGCGGGCGAGAGGGAAGACGGCGTGTCCGCCTCCCGCAAGCAGAAGGAATCCAAGGACTCGCTCCAGCGTGAACGTCAAAGCCTTGCAGCCCGCGCCGAACGCGCGTTCATCACGGTGACGATCGTCCAGGCCCCCGAGCGTTGAGGAACCCGGCGCAGCCCGCCTTCAACGCGCCACTCAGCCCGCCGGTTGCGACGTCAACTGGTTCGCATAAATGAAGTCGCCATTGTTCTGCCCGTTCCCGTTGGCGACGTTTCCTGCGACGTACAAGGTGAGCGGCCCCTTGTACTTCTTCGGAGCCTTCCAATTGAAGGTCCAGGTGGCGGATCCTCGCTGACCGGCGTAAGAGCCAGCGGATTTCTGGACGATGTACTGCCGGCTCGTCAGGAATACTCCCGGTACGACCTTGGTCAATGCCGGATCGGAGGCGATCAGCTTTCCCGCCCGCCTCTTTTTGGACGAGAGCACCGTCGCTTCGAATCCCCACGCCAGACCACTGTCGCTCGTGAGCGTGACGGTCACCGCATAGGTCACTCCGGGCACGTACGTCTCCGGAAATCCCGAGACCGTCAGCAGTCCGCCCGGAACGTTCAGAGGGAAGGAATCGTGACAATGCCGGCAGGTCTCCTCGCCAGGGGCGCCTGTGAACCCTCCGAACGGACCGGACGCAGAAGCCTCGCCGCGATCCGGAGCCACGAGGACCGCGACCAGTCCTGCTATCGCAAAAAGCGCGACAGCCGACAGTTTGCGGCGCCTGACCTTCGGGTGTCCTTCCATCTCTTTCCGAGCATAGGACGTGCGCTGCGACGCCGTCAATCGAGCCCCGGCGCGCCGTTTCCGAGCCGCAATGCCGTGTGGTACATGTTCGCGTTCCAACGACTACCTACAAAGGAGCGCCACTGCGCCATGATGCCGCCGTTCAAGAACGAACCCTTCACCGACTTTGCTGCGGCCGAAAATGCCGCCTCCATGCGCGAGGCACTCGCCGAGGTCTCGAGCCAGCTCGGCCGCGAGTACCCGTGCGTCGTCAACGGCGAGCACATCACGACCGGATCGCTCCTCGTCTCGACGAACCCGTCGAATCCCGAGCAGGTCGTCGGATCGGTCCATCTTGCGGACCAGGAGATCGCGAGCCGTGCTCTCGAGTCGGCATGGACCGCTTTCGATTCGTGGAAGCGGCTGCCGGCCTCCGAACGCGCTGGTTATCTCTTCAAGGCCGCCGAGATAATGCGTCGACGCAAGCACGAGTTCTCGGCCTGGATGGTTCTCGAAGTCGGCAAGAGCTGGGCAGAGGCCGATGCGGACACGGCCGAGGCCATCGACTTCATGGAGTTCTACGGCCGTGAGGCGCTTCGTTACGCGGGGCCGCACGGCGTAACTCCGTCGCCGCTCCCGGGCGAGGAGAACACGTTCTTCTACGTGCCGCTAGGCGTCGGCATGGTGATTCCACCGTGGAACTTCCCGCTTGCCATCACTGTGGGAATGATGACCGCCGCTGCGGTCGCGGGGAACTGCGTCCTCGTGAAGCCCTCGAGCGAGTCTCCGATCATCGCCGCGAAGTTCATCGAACTGATGGAAGAGGTCGGACTGCCGAAGGGCGTCATCAACTTCGTTCCAGGCAGCAGTTCCAAGATCGGCGACTTCCTTGTCGGTCACCCCAGGATCCGTTTCATCTCGTTTACCGGCTCTCGGGACGTCGGTCTCCACATCAACGAGTTGGCCGCGAAGACCGCGGAGGGTCAGATCTGGATCAAGCGCGTCGTTGCCGAGATGGGAGGTAAGGACACGATCGTTGTCGACGAGACCGCGAACCTGGATTCGGCTGCCGAAGGAATAGTCGCGGCTGCGTTCGGCTTCTCGGGTCAGAAGTGCTCGGCCTGCTCGCGCGCGGTCATCGTGGAGAGCGTCTACGACGAAGTGCTTGCGAAGGTCGTCGAGCGGACCGGACAGGTGACGGTCGGCGACCCGGCGGTCGGTGGCGTATCGACCGGCCCCGTGGCGTCAAAGAGCCAGTACAAGAGCGTCCTCGAGTACATCGACATTGCAAAGGGCGAGGGGCGAATCGTCGCCGGTGGTGGAAGGGCCGAGTCGGCTGGCCCCGGCTACTTCATCGAGCCGACCGTCGTTGCAGACGTCGATCCCAAGGCCCGCATCGCTCAGGAAGAGATCTTCGGGCCGGTCCTCGCCGTCATCAAGGCGACCGATTTCGACGATGCAATCGCAATTGCGAACAACACCGAATTCGGCCTGACTGGCGCTCTCTACTCGGGTGATCCGGACCGGCTCGAGCGGGCGAGGACCGACTTCCACGTCGGTAATCTCTACCTCAACCGCAAGTGCACGGGCGCCCTCGTGGACGTGCATCCGTTCGGCGGATTCAACATGTCAGGCACTGACTCGAAGGCCGGCGGACGCGATTACCTCCTGCTCTTCCTTCAGGGAAAGAGCGTCGCCGAGAAGAAGTAGCCGGCGTCGACGCGACGCCCTGCCAGATGCACGAGCGTCCGCAGACACCCCCGGCCGTCACGCCAGAGGGCCGGTACACGGAGCCCGTCAGGGGACTCCGCGTACCGGCTCCGCCTTTGCCGCCTGCGGAGGCGGCGGCCGGGGTCAAGGAGTTCTTCGCTCACGGCGACCTCGGCGCTTACACCCGGAAACAGCGCATCGCCATTCGGGCGATGACGTTCGGCTACTGGGCACTCATCTCTGTCCTCGGTCCGACGCTGCGATGGACGATGCACGGTCGCGAGCATCTCGAGTCGATCTACGAGTCGGGCAAGCTGCCGATCTACTGTTTCTGGCACAACCGGATTCTTGCGACGACGTGGTTCTGGCGCGACCGCGGAATTGTCGTGATGACGAGCAGGAGCTTCGATGGAGAGTCCATTGCGCGATGCATCCAGCGATTCGGATACGGCGCGTCGCGCGGATCGTCGACGCGCGGGGCGGTCGGCGCCCTCATCGGGCTCAATCGGGCGCTCGCGGCCGGCTACGAGGTTTCGTTCACGGTGGACGGACCGAAAGGACCGATGTACGAGGTGAAGCCCGGGCCAGCGGCGGCGGCGCGACGGTCGGGTAATCCGATCCTCCCGGTTTCGCTCGCCCTGTCGCGTCGATGGGAGATCGGATCCTGGGACCGGTTCCAGATCCCGAAGCCGTTCTCGCGCGCCGTCGTCAGCGTCGCCGCCCCGATTTACGTGGACAGAGACGCGGACGACGAAGGTCTCGAACGAGCGAGAGCCGAGCTTCAGTCCTCGCTCGAGCAACTGCGCCGGAAGTACGATTGATCCACCACCAAATGCAAAGGGAGACAACGATGAGCGGAGAATTCAGCGGAAAGCGAGTACTCGTTACGGGCGGATCACGCGGTATTGGACGTGCAACCGTCCTCGAGTTTGCCCGTCGCGGGGCGAACGTGGCGTTCACATACGCCCGGAGCGCCGATAGCGCCGAAGCGGTGCGTGCGGAGGCCGAGACGTTTGGAGTGATATCCAGGGCATACCAGTCCGACGTCGCGGACTTCGAGGCGTCCCGGCAACTCGTCGGCGACGTAAAGGAGGCCTTAGGCGGCATCGACGTGCTCGTCAACAACGCCGGCATCGTGCGCGACAAGCTGATCCTGCAGATGACGGAAGAGGACTGGGACGAGGTCGTCCGAACTAATCTGAAGGGTGTCTTCAACGTCACTAAGCACACGGCCGCGCTGATGGTGAAGCAGCGGAAGGGGCGAATAGTGAACATCGGGTCGATCAGCGGCGTGGCTGGCTTCGCTGGGCAGACGAATTACGCCGCGTCGAAAGCCGCACTCGGAGGCTTCACGAAGTCACTGGCGAACGAGCTTGGCCGGCGCAACGTCACCTGCGTCACGCTTGCGCTCGGCATCGTGGAGACCGAGATGACGAGCGGACTTCCGGAGGAGTATCTGTCCAGGATGGTCGAGCGGGTTGCGTTGCGGCGCGCGGCATCGACGCCGGAGATGGCACGCATCGTCGCAAACTTCGCTTCCGACGAGATGGAGTATGTGAACGGGCAGGTGATCCTGGTCGACGGCGGCACGGGGATCTGAGGACTACGGCCGGCCCAATTGAAGTGCCAGAACCGGGAGCGATAGCGAAGAGATTGGCAATCGAGTCGATTCACATCGACCGAACCAGGTGTCGACCGGATCACCGTGGCCGCCCGCACCGGCCGTTCCCGTGGAGTCATGGGTTTCGACGGAAGGCGAATACGCCCCGTTCCCGAGCGTACCCGTACGATCCCGCATCGCTAAGTCTCATGGCCATGAGACTTGCAGCGACGGCAGGCTTCCCTTCTTTCGAATCCCGATATCAGTTACGACTTACCGGTGGAGGGAGCGCCAATGCGCTTGTCGTCGGGTTCGCCGCCCTTGACCGTCAGGCGGCCGGTGTCGACAGCTTTGACGCCTTTCACCTGATGAACGGCACGGGTTACTTCGACAATCTTCGACTGGTCCGGAACAGCGCCGCTTACCGAAACGACTCCATCCTTCACGGTCACGAACAGCGTGAGGTCCAGAAATCGTTTGTCGAGCTCCGCGCTGACGGCCTCCTCCAGCTGCGGGTCCGGTACCGGCGCTTCCACGGCGGCTGCAACTATCTGCAGCGAGTTCGTCACGGACGAAACCCCGGGAGTGGCCTTCGCAGTCTTTTCAGCTGCGGCCTTCGCGGCCTCCGTCGGGACCGTGCCCGAGAGTGTTGCGACGCCGCCGGCAACTGACGGCACGATATTGCTGCCCGCAAGAGCCGGATCCGCGAGAAGACGTTGCTGCACCGTGGCTGCAAGGACGCTGTCCTTGTTACCTGGATCGACGACCACCGGGGGTGTGGCATTTACCGCGATCTGGCTCTCGATCGTCGTGACTCCCGCAATGCCCTTCACGATGGACAATACCTTGTCGAGCGTCGCCTGGTCGGAGACGGACCCGGTCATCGTCACCATTCCGTTCGAGACCGTATAGTTCACGCCCGCGATGTTCGCAGCGTCGAAAGACGACGCGATATCCTGGGTGATTTTCTGATCGCTAGGCGGAGCGGCCGCCGGTCCGGAGCAGGATGCCGCAGCCATTGCCAGAGTCAACGTCAGGATCGTCAGCACGGACTTGAGCACGTCATTCCTCCTCGGCCGAACTCTTGTGGCGACACCGGACCGCACGAAACAACGGCTTATACCACCGGCCGATTTGCCGCGGCAAGAAACGCTGGCGGCCCATCCGTCGTACGGGCGGCTATACTCGTCACGGAGGCCAGGACCGGCGCGCGGGGTGACCGGACCGATGGCCAGCCAGATAGGGAGGAACACAATGGCGGAACCCGAAAAGACACTCGTTCCCGGCGACGTTACCGTCGAGCACAAGGGCGATCCTGCGCAACGCGATGCGGCATCCGAGGCGCGCATTCGACTCGAAGAGTTCAAGTCGTCGGTCAAGGAATTCGCGCAGAAGATTCCTGACCAGATCGGCAAGGCCTTCGAAACGCTCAAGGATCGGCTCAACACGATCACCGTCCACGTCGACGACGAGACCCAGCGCCGCATCGATACACTCGTCGAAGCCGGAATCTTCAAGACGCGCGCCGAATCGGCGAGCTACCTTCTGCACGAAGGCATCAAGGCACGGGCCGACGTCTTCGGCACGATAGACGGAAAGCTCGTGGAGATCGAAAAGTTGCGATCCGAACTGCGCGATCTTGTCACTCCCGCGGAGCCGGAGGAGTAGCGGAGAGCTGGCCAGCGATCGGAGCACCGAGCGAAAGCGGCCGGGAGGATATTCGATTCCGCTGACGTCGATCGAATCGCTCGCCGCCCCGGCCGCCATTGCTTCGGCTCTATCCGCGCCGCTGATCCAGCCAGGCCTCGAACTCCGGCAATTCGAGCTCCATCGCTACAGCCTTACGGACGAAGAGGACGGCGTGGCTTCGCAGCATGTCCTCGGACCAGCGCTGATAAACCTCGGCGCGCTCGCTCGCCCGAAACTCCGCGATCTTCTCGAGCACGCGAGCTTCGAAGGCAAGGTCGCCCATACGGCCGACCTCGCGGTTCACTTCGGCGTCGACGAAGCCCGTGTAATCGAGTTCCTCACGACTTCGCCGCTCGATCTCGTCTGTCACGTCACTGACCGACGCCGTCTCCTGTGGAGGCGCAACGTGGCTTACCGGCAACTCGTCGCTGATCAGGGAGATCAGGAAGCCCGCCGGGTTGTCGACACGCCGCTTGCCGTGCTTCAACAACCAGTCGAAGTACGAAATCGTGTCCGTGACCTGTCCCAGCCGGTTAGGCGAGTGCGCCCGGACGATTGAAGCCGCGCGACGTCTGGTGATTCCTCGGTCGACCAGCGCGGCGAGCACGTCGCCCTCAGCTCCAGCCAACCGTGCTTCGTCGTCGCCGTCGACCTCGATCGTCAGCGCAGCTTCTTCGAACGGCAGTCCGTCGAGGGCTTCCTCGATGACTTCCTGCTCGAAGTCATCGTGCGGGACACGCTGGAACGAGATCACACGGTCGCGAATCTCCCAGTTCTTCAGGTAACCGTTGACCTTCAGATCTTCGAGGGCCGGCTTGAGCTGCTGCACGAGCTGAGAGACGTACTTGAAGTTTCGGCTGACGCCCAGGTGCTCGTGCGAGAGCTTGAAGATGTCGATGGCAAAAAAGTGATCCCGCCCGAATTTCTTGTCGAGGTATCGGAACAGCCGCCGGGCGGTTGCTGAATTGAGCTTGAAGTAGAGCTCGGTATCGAGGAACTTGATGTAGCCGCTTTTGAAGCTCTCGAAAAGCCGTTCCGTCCACATGAAGAAGCTGGACGGCGGGTCGGACCTGAGCTTCTCGCCCTTCCGCGGCTTCTCGTCGTAGAGCTGGTATTCCTGAATCAGCGAAAAGCTGACCGTCACGTAACTGCGCTTCGCGTTGTCCCAGAAGGCGTTCGACGCGTGAATGTTGACGTTCGCAAGGCGCAGCAGCGCCTGCTCGATCCGGCTGTAAGTCTTGCCGCACGGCGACCACCCAAGCCGCTTCGCCAGTTCGTATCGCGAAAAGTTCACCTTGCGGTCAGCGAAACCGAGCTTCCGCGTCAGTTCCATCAGCGCCACGTAGACGTCCTCGTCGCCGGCCGTCGGCATGCCGCAATCCGAACCGCCCTGGACGGTCCAGGTCCGTTTAACGATTTTCCCGCCGTCGCCCTGGATCGTATCCTGGAATTTCAACGCCTTGACGTCCTTTGGAACTCGAACCGAAAGGGCCGCAATCGGGAAGACGGCGAGGTTCATCTCGTCCTTCCCGCTGCGTCCCCTCAGTTTTCTTGTTCCCGGCGTCGCCGGACGGCTCTTTTTCGTCATCCTGGCTCCTTCAAGCCTGGCTCACAGCAACAACATCTGCCGCTTCTCTTCATGTTACAAGCAGTTATTCTCTCATGTTACCGTTGTCGTAACTAACTGATACAAAAGATCTTGCAACGCGCTTTTTCTTTCGATGGCCGATACGGTTTCTTTCGTGACCCAATGACGCTTATCTCGGGGTTCGAATCTCGTTCTCCCGGTATCCAATAGTTCTTCTTCATGAATCCGATAGCGCCAAGCCCATGTTCCCAATACCCGCTTCTTCCGAAACCCGTGTCCAACTTCTCTCGAAGACCAGTAAGAATTTATCCCGGAGTCCAATACTCGCTTCTTCCGGCAACCGATAAGACTTCTCTCGAGGACCAATAGGTATGTCGCCGAAGCCAAAGGCATGAATCGACGTCGCCGAAGGGCGTTCTTATCTCGAAAACCAATAGATCGGCGGCGGGCGCGAGGGGCTGGCTTATCTCAAAGACCGATAGATTTACCGGAACACATGCCCGGACGGACTGCATTGAACTTCTCCCGAAGCCCGATACTTCTGGTTGGCTTATGTCGGGGTCCGATACTGGAAGGCGTGAAACCGCGGCATCATACCACGCGCCTCGGAGGCTCCAACCGGTAGATTCTTGTTGGTTCCGGCGCCTTCCCGTTAGACTGTCGATCCCTATTAGGAACTCCGGTGGATTGGGCGAATGGAATGAATGCTTTGACACGACATGCCGGGGTGGCGGCGCTTATCGCGACCGTCGCCGCTACCGTGATCGCTGCGCCGCGTTCCCAGCGAGTTGTCGGGCCTGCGTCCGATAGTGCGAAATACGGTTTGGGACCCGAAATGACCGAGTACATGACCTTCATTGACGCCGAAATCGCCGAATTGACCCATCTGCGAGATGAGGGTGACGTAGGTGCGGCCGATTTCAGGATTTCGCGCGACCGTCTGGACGTGACTCGAGAAGCGGCGATCCGGATTGCCCGGACGCGTAGCGAGGATCGCGTGCCGGATCTCTACGTTCTTGTCGACTCGGAATTGACCCAGATTCTGCCGGCAGGCGCCGCCGCGCTCCGGAGCAAGAAGGTCGGGGACATAGTCGGGGGCGAGTTCATCTTCCACGGAAGAATCCGCCGCCAGAAGACATTCAACATTCTGGAGCGTACGGGCAACATCCGGCGCGCAAGCCCGTATTCTCCGGACTGATGTCGATTCGAGGCCCGCGAGCCCGGTTCTTGCTCGGCTCTCGACAGTGCCGGTATAGTTTCGTTGCGATCAAGGTAGCCGCAAAGCATTGTTGACAGGAGCATTATGAAGAACCGTTTCTTGGCCGTGTCTTTGGCGATGTTCGTGGCGGTCGTTCTGGCGGCCCCGATTTCGGTTCCGGCCGCCGGTCCAGACCGTGAACAGGTCACGCAGGACTTCATCGAGGCGCTGACCGTCGTCGAGGCGAACTACTCGGGCGAGCTCGATTACGCGAGGGTCTCCAAGACCGCCATTTACGGGATGCTCCGCACTCTCGACCCGCACTCCAGTTTCTACGACCGGGAAGAGTTCGAGACTTTCCGCACCGAGCAGCAGAGCCAGTACTTCGGCATCGGCGCCTCGATCGGCGCGCGAAATGGCAAGGTCTATATTCTGGCGCCATTCCCCGGAACCCCGGCCCTTCGTGCCGGCCTCCATTACGGTGACGAGATCGTCGAGGTCGACGGAAAGTCCACGAAGGGATGGAGCTCGTTCGAGGTCTCGTCGAACATCAAGGGACCGCGGGGCACCAAAGTCACGATCAAGTACCTGAGGCCAGGAAATTCTGAGCCGCAAACCGTTGACATTATTCGTGATATGGTCCCGCAACCGTCCGTCACGAATGCATACATGGTTGCGCCGGGGGTGGGCTACATTCACCTTCAGCGTGGATTCAACTCCACTTCGGGTGACGAGGTGAAGGCTGCGCTCGCGAAACTGGAGCCGCAGGGGTTGAAGGCGCTTATCTTCGACCTGCGCGACAATCCCGGCGGGTTCGTAAAGGAAGCGATCGCGATATCGAGTGATTTCCTCTACAAGGGTCAGGGCATTCTGTCGATCCGGGGCCGTTCGGGCGGAATGCGAAGCGGCGAGATTCCGGCGATGAATCCGCAGCCGAACGAATCGCCGCTGGTCGTCCTCGTCAATGGCGCCTCGGCGTCGGCTTCCGAGATCGTAGCCGGCGCCCTCCAGGACCACGACCGCGCGCTGATCGTCGGTCAGACTTCCTTCGGCAAGGGTCTCGTGCAGTCGCCGTTCGAGCTCGAAAAGGACAGCGGTGGCCTGATTCTGACCACAGGCAAGTACTACACGCCGAGTGGCCGGCTCATCCAGCGCGACTACTCCAGGACCTCGTTCTACGACTACATCATGCATCGGAGTCCGATGGCTGACGCCGACACGACAAAGAAGGAAGTGTTCCGGACCGACTCGGGCCGTCCGATATACGGCGGCGGTGGCATTTCGCCCGACATCGAAGTCGCCTTCCCTCCCGACACCGGCCGGAAGCTTGCGAAGTGGATCGGCGCGACCTTTGCCTTCACGGCGTTGGCCGTCAACGGCCAGGTGAAGGGCTTCGAGTCGTTCCGGCTCGAGACGCCGAAGTCCGTTTCCGTCCTGCAACCGAGCGAGTTCGTCGTCACCGACAAGTACATCGACGCGTTCAAGAAGTTCGTAACCGAGACACCTTCGCTCAAGCTGACTGCGGCGGAAGTCGAGGCCGAGCGTGAGTACCTCCGCTCTGAGCTCCGTCGCGAGCTTGTCACGGCCCATTACGGCACGGAGACGGCCGGGCAGGTCACGCACCTCGTAGATCCACAGCTTCAACGCGCCATCCGGGAGGTGCCTCAGGCCGAGCGAATGGCCCAGGCCTATCGCCGGAACAAGCCGAACGGCGTCGTTACCACGACGGCCGCACGCTAGAGATTCGTTCGACGGCCTGGCCTGTCGCGTTGCCGGGCCGTCGAAGAAGCACGAGTCCCTTCTGAAACAACTTTTGGCGAGTTGCGTATCTCGCGGCACAGTCAGAATCCTTGTTCGAAGATTCCCGCAGTTGGGGAAGCCGGAGGAGTTCAATGCGACGTCGTGACTTCATGATGACCGCGGCCTCGGCGGCAGCGGCGGTACCGCTCTCGGAGTTAGCCCGGGCGATCGAACCCGTCCTTGCCCAGACGTCCGCCTTCACGTTCGCCCGTGCACAGTACGGTTCCGGCAACTGGGACACGGACGCCAAGATGCCTTCTAACATCCTCAACTCGCTCGTCGAGTACACGTCCGTCCGTGTGGACCCGGTGGACCGGGTCGTCGCGCTCGACAGCAACGAACTGTTCGGATTTCCCTTTCTGTATCTCTCCGGTAACGAGCTCGTCCGATTCACCGAGAGAGAGCGCGAGAACGTCGGCCGCTACGTTCACAGTGGCGGGTTCCTGTTCGTCGACGACTGCAATCACGACGTCGACGGGGTTTTCGCGCGCACTTTCGAGGCTGAGATGAACCGGCTTTTCAGGGGCCCCGAAGCGCTTCGCAAGCTCAACAACGATCACGCGCTCTACAGGTCCTTCTTCAAATTCGAGGACGGTCCGCCGGCGACTTCGCACGAACTGAACGGCTGGGGCGACGACATGGTCCACGAGTATTTGAAGGCCGTGACGATTCGCGGTCGCATCGGCGTGCTCTACAGCAACAAGGACTATGGATGCGAGTGGAACTACGATCACACGAACAAACGCTTCTCTACGGTTGACAACACGAAGTTCGGAGTGAACATTGTGGTCCACGCCCTGACAGCTTAAGTCGCGGTAGATTCCGGGGCGCTCCCGAAACGATGTCCCAGAACCCTCCTCAACCAGGTAATTCGGCCGCGGCCACCATCCAGAATTTCCACGAGATTCTGAAGGCGATGCTCGCGCACGCCGACAACGTCAGCGACCTCATCTTCTCGCCCGGCCGTCCGCCGCAGGTGGAGCACATCGGCAGATTGGCTCCGATCCGTCTTTCAGGCCTCGACAGGCTGCTTCCGAATCACACGGCTGCGATAGCGAAGGTCCTCGTGACCGGAAACGAAGCCGCACAGGTGAGCCTGGATCGGACCGGCTCGGCCGACGTCAGTTACTCGCTGCCGGGGATCTCGCGCTTCCGGGTGAACATCTTCAAGCAGCGCGGCACGATCGCGATCGTGATGAGGGTGATCCCGAACCGCGTTCCGAGCTTCAAGGAGTTGAACCTCCCGGAGCACCTCAAGGAAGTCGTCGACCTGAAGAACGGCATCGTGCTCGTGACCGGCCCGACCGGCTCTGGCAAGTCCTCCACGCTCGCCGCGATAGTCGACGAGATCAACAATCGCCACGCCTACCATATCGTCACCATCGAGGACCCGATCGAGTTCCTTCATCCGCACAAGATGTCGACGGTTCATCAGCGTGAACTGCACACGGACACGGACAACTTCGCCAGCGCGCTCCGGGCCGCGCTGCGCCAGGCGCCGAAGGTCATCCTCGTCGGCGAGATGCGCGACCTCGAGACGGTGGAAGTCGCGCTCGACGCCGCCGAGACCGGCCACCTCGTCTTCTCGACGCTCCACACGACCGACGCGGCCAAGACGGTCGACCGCATTATCGGCATTTTCCCGAAGACGCACGAGCAGAGCATTCGGCAGAGGCTGTCGACCAGCTTCCGGTACATCATCTCGCAGCGCCTGTTGCCACGCGCCGACGGTTCGGGGCGGGTTCCTGCCGTCGAGATCCTCCGGTCGACGATGCGCACGCGCGAGTACATCGAGAAAGGCGAGGCCGAGAAGCGCTCGCTCATAGAGGCGATGCGCGCTGGCGACATCGACGGGATGCAGGACTTCGACACCGTGCTCGAGCGGATGGTTCGCCAGGGCGTCATTGAGTTCGACGACGGCCTGGCCTACGCGACAAATCGCCATAACCTGCGTCTTTCGCTGGCCGACCTGCGTGACCCGTCCGCGCAGGTGCCACCGCAGTCACCGCCCCCTCGACCCGCTATTGCGTCGCAACAGGCGCCGCGGCCCGCAGTCCCTCCGAACGCACAGCCAGTGACGCGGCCGGGCGGCGAGGGAACGGGCAATCCAAAGCCCAGGACAGGCTCGCTGCTCGATCAGATCGAGCGGTAGCTGTCGCCCGAATAGTCGATGAGACCAGCGGAAATCTCCGAGGACGGCCGCGCCGAGGCCGCTGCGCGAGCGCCGGAACTAGTCGCCACACTCGAAGCGTCGATCGGCCGGATCGTCATCGGTCAGTTCGAAGTCGTCCGGCAGGTCCTGGTGGCCCTTCTCGTCGGCGGACACGTGCTGGTACGCGGCGTGCCCGGCCTCGCGAAGACGCTGCTGATCAAGACGCTCGCTTCATCGCTCGAGTTGGCGTTCAATCGCGTGCAGTTCACGCCGGACCTGATGCCGGGCGACATCCTGGGAACCGAAGTCCTCGAAGAGGATCTGACGACAGGGCGCCGTGTGACGAGGTTTATCCCGGGACCCGTGTTCTGTCAGGTGCTGCTTGCCGACGAAATCAACCGCACACCGCCGAAGACCCAGGCCGCGCTGCTCGAAGCGATGCAGGAACGCCAGGTGACCGTCGCTGGCCAGCGGTATGCGCTCGACGCACCGTTCTTCGTGATGGCGACGCAGAATCCTATTGAGCAGGAAGGCACGTACAGGTTGCCCGAGGCCGAGCTCGATCGCTTTCTTTTCAACGTGAAGGTCGACTATCCGAACCTCGACGAAGAGGAACGAATCCTCTCGGCTACTACCGCCGCGCGTGACGATGAAGTTCGGCCGGTGGCCGATGCGGCTCGGATTCTCGCGACGCAGCGAGCAGTGCGTGACGTGGTTGCCGCAACCAACGTCGTTCGATACGCCGCGCGCATTGCCCGCGCGACGCGCCCCGGCACCGCCGACGCAGTGGAAGCCGCCCGCGACTGGGTGGCGTGGGGAGCCGGACCGCGAGCCGGTCAGGCGCTGCTGCTCGGCGCAAAGGCGAACGCGTTGATAGAAGGGCGGTACGCGGTGACGTTCGACGACATTCGGAGGATTGCGCATCCGGTGTTGCGCCATCGCGTCGTACCGAACTTCCACGCCGAGGCCGAAGGTCTCGATTCGGATACGATCGTGGATCGGGTGCTGGCCGACGTTCCGCTCGAGTAAGAAACGGGAAAGCCGTCCTCGGCGGCGCTTGCGGGAAGCGCCCGAGTGGCGACGCAGACGGCCCGGCGCTCGGGTTCGGCGGTTGGACGACGCCGCGCGTGGTTGCGATTCCGAATGCGCGCGGAGGGCGGAGGCAGCGGATTCGTCCCAGTGCTTCGCACGGACAAAGCTTGTTGAAACTCAGAATGCGCAGGATTTCGCCGTTGGGTGCGACCGCTCCGCGGTCGAGACGACGTGGGTGGGTGGACCGGGGGTGACGGCGGATCGCTTCGCTCACCGCCGTGACCCCCGGCTATCGTCTGTGACCGCTTCGCGGTCATACCGATCCGGAGCCCGGTGAAATAGCCGTGGGTCGCGCGCCGGCGAGTCCGCGACCGCGGAGCGGTCGATGTAGTAACTCCCCGCACGCTTGCGGCGTACCCCTTGGAATGAAACGGGCGGAGTCAGGCGTCAGCGCACGGCCGTGTTTCACAGCAGCCGTGGGTCGCGCGCAGGCGAGTCCGCGACCGCGGAGCGGTCGATATAATAGCCGTGGGTCGCGCGCCGGCGAGTGCAACGAGCCGCGGCGCGACCCGCGGAATCGCCCGCCCTGACGCGCCGACCGCGGAGCGGTCGCACCGTCGCTCCGGTCAAGCACACCGGGATCGTCTCGATTTGATTGTAATGCGCACGATTTCGCCGTTGGGTGCGACCGCTCCGCGGTCGAGATCCTGATTTGGGTGCGTACCGGGGGTGACGGCGGATCGCTTCGCTCACCGCCGTCACCCCCGGCTATCGTCTGTGACCGCTTCGCGGTCATACCGATCCAGGGCGGTCAGGCCGATCCAGAGCGGTCCAGTCGATCCGGAGCGGTCACGCCGATCCAGGGCGGCCCAGCCGATCCAGGGCGGCCCAGCCGATCCCGAGCGTTCTTGCCGAAGGCGCGTTGCGAACTGTGACGATGGACCGCCTGGCGATTTATCGTCCCACATTCGGCCGCTGCAGCGCTGGCCTGGCGGCCGGTCGCACAGGCTAGGCCGGCTCCTCGTCCTGATTCTTCCGCCTGGCCGCGGTCACGAGGCGACCGGCCAGGCCGCGCAGCATCCGCACGTCTTCGGCAGGAAGCCCGACGATGAAAAGGGTTGCACCGTAGGCGACAACGACGGCCGCTCCGATCCCTGCAAGCGCCACGTACTTGTTGCCACTCGCCACCCCATCCACTAGGCTCCCGGCAACCACCGCGAGCGCGACAGCCATCGCCGGTTTGAGATGTGCCCGGCCGACGGCAACTACACGGAGCAGTCGATGCGCCGCGACTGCGTGCAGCAGATTCGCGAGGATCATCGATGCGAGTTGTCCGATCGCAACGCCGACGAGGCCGTGGCCCCGCACGAGCGAGAGAGAAACAACCACGCCCGCGCCACCCGACACGAGTCCGATCCAGAATGGCACACGCGCGTGGCCCGCCATCGTCAGGGCTGACGCCGCAGGACCGGCGAGAAAGCTCGCGAGCGTGCCGAGCGCAACGATAGCCACGACGGGTGAAGCCACGGCGAACTGATCGCCTACGACCGGCATGACCCGGTGGGGAAACGCAACGAGCATTGCAACCGCCGGCAGCGCAAGGGTCAGCACCGTTCGCGCGACCCGCTGGAAGGCTTCGGCGATGTCACCACGATCTTCGACCGCAAGCGCGGCCGCTATCGACGGCCGGAACGCCGCGTCGAACGCCGATGCGACCATCATCGTCAGGAGCGCCGTTCGAACGGCCACGGCGTAGTGCGTAGTCGCTTCGGACGTCACGAACGTGAATACGATGAACGTAGACGACCACGTCAGCAGTCGCTGCAACAGCGAGAGACCGCACGACGGAACTGCCACGCGCAGCATTGCCGGCAGGTGCCGTTCCCGGCCGTGTCCTGTGATTGCGCTTGCGAGCTCGCGCTTGTACGCGATCCGTGCGAGAACTGCGCTAACCGCAATGCCCCCGGCGTACGCAATTCCGAGAGGCGCCGACTGGGAAACGAAGTCGGCCGCGAAGTACAGCCCACCTGCGACTGCGATCTTCACCGTCGGCTCGACCGCCATGCGGATGATGACCGGAAAGCGCTGACGGCCGACGCCTTCCAGGGCCCAAAGATGGTTGTCGGCAAACAGCGACAGGGGAATCGCGATCGCCGCGACCTGGAGGAACGGCGCGAGGTCCGGCCGGGCGAGGACCTCCGCGAGCCACGGAGCGGCGACAATCACCGCCGCCATCACGGCGATTCCAAGCGGCAGCGTGACGGCGAAACTGGTCCTCACGATTCGGGGAATTTCGGGAGTCACGCCGCGTGCCTTCGCGCTCGCTGTCTCGCGAATGGACGCTTTCTCGAAGCCGCCCTCCGTCAACGCGTAACAGATCTCGAAGATTCCGACCCCGAACAGATAAAGACCGAATGCCGTCGAACCGTATGTCTTCGCAACGAACAGAGCGAACAGGTACCCCAGGACCTTGTCGAACGCGAGTCCCGAGAAACGAATCGACGCCTGGCGGGCGACGGAGCCGAACGTCGCCGGTGGCGGTTGTACTGGCATTTCCATCCGATGAAGAGTGGCGCAGGCTATCGGCTTCGCAAGTGCTTCCGCAACGCGTCCCGGATGCCGCGTCGTAATGACGGCCTCACCATTCGCCCTCCGCTTCCGGAACCCACGTGCCATTCGAGCGCCGCAGCCATCGGACTTCATGCGAGCCGGCCGTCTCGTCGCGGTCCCGGCCCGTCAGATTGACGAGCACCGTGTGGCCCGCGGGAAGCTCGCCTCGCCGGGCAAGGCGCGCCACCCCTGCAATCGCGGCTGCGCTGCTGAAACAGAGCGTGAGTCCTTCGAGCTCTTCCGCCATGCGCCGGGCTTCGCGTATCTCAGCCTCCGAGACCGACGCGAAGGCGCCTTCGCTCTCGAGCACGATTCGCCGGACTATCGGATACACGCGCGACGGATTCCCGCGCAGGATGGCGGACGCGATGCCAGTCGGCCGCTCGACGATGTGGCGCTCTTCGATCGTCTCGCTCCCCTCGGCGAACGCCGACGCCATCGGACTGCACGTCTCCTGCTGTACACAGAGGAGCCGGGGCGGCCGCGCGATTCGCGACAGTTCCACAAGCTCGACGGCTCCTTTCCACGTGCCGTATACGCCCATGGCGCTCGAAACGGCCTGGACGTACCAGTCGATGGGCCGCGGCACCTGCTCGACCGCTTCGAGGAACGCGAGCTTGAGTCCTTCACGCCGCGCAGGATTGAAAAATCCTCGTTCGGAGAGCAGTCCATTGCGTCGAGCGAACTCGGCCGCGAACTCGAAGGCCTCGACGAACGTCGCGTCCCGAAGCACGAAGTGCGTAACCTGGTCTGTCGATGCGAAGTTCACGCGATGGCTGAACTCGTCGCCCGAGAACAGGTACATCCGCATTTCAGGGCAGCGACCGATCAGGTTTGCGAGGGCCGTCGAACTGTTGCCGGTCGAAGCGGTACAGAACTCGGTAATCCCGCATTCCCGGAGGAACGACAGCACGACGGCAGCCATCCGGTCCTTCGTGGTGCCGGTCGGCAGCACGGACTCGTCCTTGATGTAGAGCCACGGAAGCCCAAGGGCGTCGCCGAGCCGCCCGGCGTGGTGGCACGGCGTCGGCCCCGCGCCGTACGTCGTCAGGTTCTCCGTCGACTCGAGCGGCAGCAGATCGAAGTACCGGACGAACGAATCCTCCGACGACCGAAACACGACGCGGCCGAGGTCGTACCGAATGTCGATCATCGCACCGCAGCGATTGCAGAACGTCGTGAACGAGTGCGGAAACGCCGCGCCGCAGCCCGTACAGACATGGTGAACCGTCTTGACTGCGGAGCTCATGCCTCGGTCGCCGTGACGTGCGTGACGTTTGCGTGGGGGACGACGTGGCAGTGGAATCCCGGCCCGAGCCGCTCTTCGAGCCATGCGATCCCGGCTTCGAGCGACGGCACGGGATGCAGGCCCATCTGGCGCACCGAGTCGTCGTCCAGGCCGCTGCAGAGCGCAATGCCGTTCTGCCGCGACACCTCGCGCAGCATAAGCGTGTTGTGGCCCTTGAGGTTGTACCGTTCGCGGACGGCCGCTTCGAGCTCGGTGTCCGATTCGACGGCCGCCCACTTCAAGAAGTCCGGATCGATGCCGAACGGACACTCGGCAAGCCACAGGATCGCGCCGCCGGGACGCACCGCCTCGCGGACGTTCATCACGGCCTTGAGCGCCTGCATGAAGTTGCAGTCATATGGATTTCCCCCCGCGCTCGTGATGACGGCGTCCGCCCTTTCCGGCGTACGGACCCGGTGCAGTCGTTCCGCTCGGCGACAGCCTTCGAGATGCGCGGCCTCCGTGTCGCCGGCAACGGCATCGACGAGGCGGTGCCCGGTGTCAAGCAGTGTGTTCAGGCAGAAGGTCGGACCGGCCATCCGCAGTCCTTCGAGCATGTCGAGATGGATCGGGTTTCCGTCCAGCACGCCCGGACGGGCCCTTGGATGAAGGCCGCGGCAGGCATCGAGAGTCAGCCGGTGATTCGCCTTGATCGTCCGAAAGCCGGCGACACCAGGAAGCAGCGCCTTACGGCCGCCGCTGAATCCGGCGAAGTAGTGCGGCACGATGCGGCCCGTGAGAATCCGGACGCCGGCGTCCAGCACGCGCCGATTGAAGGCGACCGGCGTCCCGAAGCTGGTCGTCCCGAGATGCTCGAGGTTCGACTCTTCGAAGCAGTCGTGAAACACCGTGCGGACGCGCGCCGCCGTGTCTTCGCCGAGCAGCCCTGCGACGTCGCGTTCGAGGTGGTGCTCGTGCGTGCCAGTCGCAAGGAACACCTCGATCCCGCTCGCCGGCACGCCAGCACGCTCGAGCACGTCGACGAGCGCCGGGACGTAGACGCGCGTCGCGGCCACGCGCGTCTTGCCCGGAATAAGTATCGCCGCGGATCGGGCTCCCATCGCGAGCTCGTCGAGCGGCGCCGAACCGATTGGCGCGTCGAGCGCGCGCCACACGATATCGTCCGGCGAGCGTTCAGGATCGTCCGGCGGCGCGGAAACCACGGAGCAAAGCGACGCTGTCGCCGGAAGCGCGGCCGACTGCTCGCCGTATCCGTAACGAAGGCGGATCTCGGTCATGCGTTCTCCGGCCCCCGGGCGCCCATGGCCCGCTCGATCGCCGTTGCCAGCGCCAATGCATTGCCCGCTTCGAACACGGTCCGGTGATCTCCCGGGACGTCGTGCACGACGTGTTCCGCAACGGGAGACCGGTCCCAGCCGAGCGAGCGGTCCAGCCGAGCGCCGAGGAACGGGATCGCCGGCCGGAAGACGTCGACGCGGCCGGAATATGCGTCAGTCGGCGAGTACCGGCCGACGAGCTCGAGCATCGCCCGGCGCAGCGGACCGTCGATGTCGGGGCCGCCCGTGCGCCGGCGTTCGCGCCGGGCAACGCGTTGCAGCGTTCGCCTGGCGAAAGCGAAGCGCTCGCCCGCTGGCAGCGACGCGAGGACGGAAGCGTGATTGAGCTTCTTTCGTGCAGGCGAGACGCGCCGTCCCTCGATCGGTGCGTACGTGTCGATGAGCCCGAGAAATGTGACGGGCTCTCCGCACGCCACGAGCTGGCGCGCCATCTCGAATGCTACAAGGCCGCCGGCTGAGTACCCGCAGAGGCGGTACGGACCGTCCGGCACGGCTCCGCGCAGCACGTCGACGTATGCCGCGGCGAGGTCTTCGAGGGACCTGGCGCCGAGCTTGCCCTCGAATCGCCCGTCGGCTTCGAAGGCGAACGCCGGCTGGTCGGCCCCGAGCGCGGCCACGAGTTCGCGCAGGAAGACGACGCCACCTCGCAGGCCGTGCACGAAGAAGAGCGGCCGCCGCGTACCGCGCGCCTCGAGGGTCGTCAGATGCCACGCGCACGCGTAGCCGGGTTCCGTCCGCACGAGCTCGGCCATGCGGGCGACGGTCGGAGCGCGGACGATGCTCGAGAGCGGCAAGCGCCGGCCCGTCAAGCGCTCGATGCGCACGAACAATTGCGCGGCGCCGAGCGAGTCGCCGCCGAGCGCAAAGAAATCGTCGTCGACGCCTACGGGCGAGACTCCGGTGATCTCCTCCCACATCCGGCAGAGCGTGGCCTCCAGGTCGTCGCGCGCGTCGAGTAACGGCGTGGCCAGGGCGGGGCGTTCTGGCGGCGGGTCCGGAAGCGCGTTGCGGTCGACCTTGCCTGTGGACGTAAAGGGCAGCGCGTCGAGCAGAACGAGCGTCGACGGGATCATTGCATCCGGCAGGCAAACGGCGAGCTGCGCGCGGACGATCTCGATCGTCGGCGATGCCTGGTCGACGGGCACGCCGTACGCCACGAGCTTCGTCGAGCCGGATGGCGTCGCGCGGGCCGTGACGATCGCTTCGCGTAACTCACCGGTCGCCACGAGCGCGTTCTCGACCTCTGCGACTTCGATGCTCTGGCCGCGGATCTTCAGCCGGGAATCCTTGCGGCCGAGATGCTCGAGGCATCCGTCCGCGCGTAGACGGCCCGCGTCACCCGTCCGGTACGACCGCCACTCGTCCGTGGACGGATCCGCCGAGAGCGCGAGCGCCGTCAGCTCCGGACGGTTCCAGTAGCCGGTGCTCATATGCCGGCTGCGGACGAGGATCTCCCCTTCCTCGCCGAACGGCACGTCTTCGCCTTCCGCGTCGACGATCCGGACTTCGACGCTGGACGGCGCGAATCCGACCGGCATCGCTCCGGACGCGATCGGCGTCGACGCAACGATCTGCATCTGGGCGATGACGCTCAACTCGGTCGCGGCGTAGTGGTTGACGAGCACGGCATCGGGCGGAAAATGCGCGCGGAAGAGCTTGACGTCCGTGGCCGTGACGGGCTCGCCGCCCAGGTCGACGGCGCGGACCGACTCGAGCGTCTCCGCCGATCCGAGGCTCGACGCAAGCTGACGGAACACAGTCGGCAACGTGTGCAGGATTGTGATGCGCTCTGCGGCGATCCACGACGCCAGGCCCGAGACACCGGCCTGGCGCGTCGGATGGCAGCAGAGCGCCGCTCCGTGCAGCAGTCCGGTCAGGATGTCGAGGTTCGCGGCGGCGAAACTATAGGAGTAGAGCATCGACAGCCGGTCGCGTTCGGTCACACCGAGTGGTGCGGCGTAGTTACGAACGAAGCTGACGAGCGACGCGTGGGATTGCATGACGCCCTTCGGCTCGCCGGTCGACCCCGACGTGTACACGATCACCGCAAGCGCATCAGGGCTGATCGGGACGCCTGGCGCGGAATTCGCCGTCCGCACCGCCGAGAGATCGATGCCATTTCCGCCGTCCGTCAGCACGAACGCCGCGCCGCAATCGTCGAGGACGAATCGCGATCGGGCTTCCGGAAACGTCGGATCGAGCGGAACGTAGACGCCGCCCGCTTTGAAGATCCCGAGAATCGCGGGCACGAGCCGATCCAGGCCGTCCAGCCGCAAGGCCACGCGATCGCCAACACCGAGGCCCCGGTCGAGGAGCTCTCCTGCGATCCCGTTCGCTTCGGCGTCGAGCTCACCGTACGTCAGCACTCGGCCGGGCGACCGGACCGCGACGCGGGCCGGATACCTGGCGGCCAGCGCTTCGATGGCCGACGAAATCGATTGCGTTTCGGACAGGGCGGGCATATGGCGCGGCGTGAGTATACGGCAGCGCGCGGCGGGCTGGCGCAATGCCGTTGGCCTCGTGGAAGAGTGCTGGTAGAACGGCAACGGTGCGAAGGGTAACTGACAGCGTGAGACGGTGGCTGATACCGGTGCTCCCCGAGGCGCTCCGCGTCTGGTTCTTCCGGCGATTATGGGAGAACCGCTGGCAGGGCGACTCCATTCCCGGCCCCTGGTACGATCGGGACATCTCGAGCGAGATCGTCGACGCGGTCGAAAGCGGCTGGTTTCCCCCCGGGAAGCATGCGATCGATCTTGGATGCGGCAGGGGCGATGTGGCCGCGTGGCTCGCGACACACGGGTTTCTTAGCGTCGGGATCGACATCGCGCCCTCCGCCATTCGCCGCGCACGGGAGCGGCACGGCGAAGCGCCCGGGTTGCTCGCGTACTTCGTGGCGGACGTCTGCCGCGGGTCGTGGCCCGAGGGGACATACGACGTTCTCGTGGACCGCGGCTGTTTCCACCAACTCGCGGCTCGCGATCGTCTCGTGTATGCCTCAACGCTTCGGGAACGTTCGGTCGACGGGGCGCGTCTCCTGCTTTTCGTGAAGGCATATCGCGACGATCGGCGAATCGGCGAAGCGAAGGAACGGGATAGAAGGACGCGCGAGGTCGAGCGTGCGTTCGAGGGCGCCTTCGCGATCGATCGCGTCGACGACACGTTTCTCGGGCCGGAACGTACGCTTCCGGGAATTGTGTTCTGGATGACGCGGCGTGCGTGACATTTGCAAGCGAACCGCTCGAAACCCCTCTCGGCGCGCTGCGTAGATCACTTCACCGTGCTCGATCCTCAACTCCTGTCACGACTTGGTTCGCTTGACGTCATCGCGCGCACGATCGTCGATGGAACGATGGTGGGCATGCACGCCAGCCGCAGTCGGGGCATCGGGACGGAGTTCTCCCAGTATCGCCAGTACATCGCCGGCGACGACCTGCGCTCTCTCGACTGGCGCGTGTACGGACGGACGGATCGCTACTACGTGCGGTTGTTCGCGGCCGAAACCAACCTCGAAGCAACCATTCTCGTCGACGCAAGCGCGTCGATGAGGTTCGGAACGACTGGCAGCTCGAAATTCGATGTCGCGCGAATGATGGCGGCGGCGCTCGCGTATCTGCTCGTTGGTCAGAGCGACCGGGTCGGGCTCGTTCCGGTTGCAGGCTCGGGCCGAACTCAGCGCATCTCGGCGGGCAGCGGCGATCGACACCTTCGCGCTTTGTTGCTTGGACTCGAGCGGCTCGAGGCGGACGGGAAGGGGTCCATCGCTGCCGAGCTGGACGGACTGTTGGGCCGGCTGCAGCGCCGGGGGCCGATCTTTGCGTTGTCGGACTGCTACGAGCGGGCAAGCGGGATTGGTGATGCGATCGCCAGGCTTTCGCGGGCCGGGTTCGACGTCACGCTGCTGCACGTGCTCGATCCGGTCGAGCGGACGCTCGAAATCGATGGGGACACGGAGTTCGTCGGACTGGAGGGCGACGGCCATCTGACGGCCGACCCTCGCCGGCTGAAGCGTTCCTACCGCGAGCGCATCGACGCGCACGTGCGCGATCTAGCCTCGGCGTGCGCGCGGTGCGGTTCGATTTTCGTTCCGGTCTCGACTGCCGATCCGCTGGACAGACCCCTTGCGACGGCGCTGCGCGCGCGTCGCCTGCGCGGAGCGCGCTCGTGATGCCGGTCGCGTTCCTCGCTCCGCTGGCACTCGCCGCTCTCGGCCTGGTTGCCGGTCCGGTCGTCGTCCACATGCTCAGGCGCTCGAGGTCGAAGCGCCTCGATTTTCCAGACCTCAGGTTTCTGCGGGAGACACCGTCGCTCGTCCGGCGCTTCACGCCGCCGAACCGCCGGTGGTTGCTGGCGCTGCGCGTATTCGTTGTTGCGGCTATCGCGCTTGCGGCGGCTCGTCCCGTGTGGACGGACTGGACTGGCAGCGGGAGCGCGGCCACCGTAGTGCTTGTCGACGGCTCGGCGAGCATGTCGCGGCCGGAAGCGAGAGACGCCGCGCTTTCGGCAGCGCGCGAAGTCCTCGGCCGGCTCGACGCTTCAGATCGGGTCAGCGTCGCGCAGTTCGACCGGAGCATCCGCTGGCTCGCCCGCGATGCGTCACGCGACGAGGCAATCGCCGCGCTCGCTGGCTACGCGCCAGGACTTGCCGCAGCGGACGTGTCCGTCGCGCTCGAGGACGCGCAACGCAGCCTTGCAGCGGTTCCCGGAGCCGACAGGAAGGTCGTCATCGTCTCGGATTTTCAGGTGGCGAACGGCCCGTGGTCGCGGCCCGCCGGATACACGGCGTCGATCCAGCCGGTCAGGATCGAGAACGCGTTCGACAATGCTTTCGTCGTCGATGCTTCGATCGAAGGAACGAAGGACGGTGAAGCACTGGGCTGCTCGATCGTCCGGGCAACGGGCGAGGGAAGGAGCGTGTGGCGTGCATCCGTGCCGCTTGCCGACGGTGCAGCGACTGAAGGGCTGCTCGTCGCCGTCGACGGCGCCACCTGGCAGGCGCGCGTGACGGCGCCTGACGGCTTCGGAGGCGACGATGTCAGATTCGGCATCGCCGGGTCCACCGGACAGGTCCTGGTATGCGATCCCGGCGCCGGCGCCCCTTACCTGAGCGCGGCGGCGCGCGTGAATGCCGGAGACGCTGCAGTCCGCGCAGTTCCGCAGGTCGATCGCGATTCGCTGGCCGGTGCCTCGATTGCAATTGTCAGCTCACGTGCGCTGGCGGCATCGGGAGCGCTTGCCGCAATCGACGAATGGGTACGCGCCGGTGGCTCGGCGCTAATTTTCGCGGCCGGCGCCGTGGCGCCAACGGACCTGATTCCGGGCGTCACCCCACCCGGCGAAACCGGTGCGACAGTTTCGCTTGCCGCCCTTCCATCGTCTCCCGCCGCAATTGCGTTGCGGAGCGATTCCATTCGCGCCGGTTCGGTAGAAGCGAAACCATCCGATGCGGTGATAGCTCGTGACTCCGACGGGGACGCCGTCGTTGTGCGGCGCAACGTGGATGCCGGCGTCGTGACGGTCGCCGGATTCGACGCGTCGCCGGCCTCGGGACGACTCGTACTCGACGGCGGATTTCCCGATGTCGTCCAAGAGTTGGTGGGCCCGCCGCCAACGGCATCGATGGACGTCGGAGACACGCTGCCGGGCCTGCCCCCCGGTGCTACAGTCGGGATCGAGGGCCGCAGGCTGCCCACTCGACCGGACGGCAGCGTGGTGCTCGACTCCGTGGGACTGGCAAGGGTTTCGTCGCCGTCGGGCTCGAGAATCGTTGCCGTCAACGTCCCGACGGCCGAGTCCGAGCCCGCGCAACTCACTGCCGGCGAAGTCGCGGCACTTGCCTGCGATGCCGCCGTGGCTGACGCCGCTCCCGCAGCGGCACTCGCCGCTTCCGAATCGCGGTGGCCGCTCTGGCGTTTCCTGCTCGCCCTCGCACTGGCGGCCGCGGTGGTCGAGCTCGCCGTCCTGGGACTTCGCCGGCGGCCCTTGCCGTCGCTTCCGCCGGCCAGGGCCGACGAGGAGACATCGCCTTCATGATCAAGCACTGGAGACACATATCGACGCGGACTCTCGCCGAGACACCGATCTTCACTTTGAACGCCCATCGCCGCTCGTCGCAGGAGACCGGCCGTCAAGGCGACTTCTACGTGCTCGACGCCGGCGACTGGGTCAACGTCGTGGCTGTCACGCGCGACGATCGCATCGTTCTGGTGGAGCAGTACAGACACGGCGTACGGCGGACGACGCTGGAGATTCCGGGTGGAATGATCGACGCCTCGGACGAATCTCCGGAGCACGCGGCGCGTCGAGAGCTTCTGGAGGAGACGGGATTTGCCAGCGATAACTGGCGCTGTATCGGTATCGTGGACCCGAATCCGGCTATCCAGTCGAATCGGTGCCACACGTTCCTGGCGCTGGACTCGGAACAGGTCTCGGAACCGGCGCCCGACGGGAACGAAGAGCTTCGGCTGGTGCTCGAACCGGTGTCGTCGGTCCGCACCCTCGCGGCCGAGGGCCGCATCGAGCACGCACTCGTCGTCGCGGCGCTTTACTGGTGGGAATTGTCTGCCGATGAACGCGGATCGACGCCGGTCAGGAGGTCGAATCCGTGAGATCTGTCTTCGTCCCCGTCATCCGTGGATTGTCCTATTCAGCCTCTACGCGGGCGAGAATGCGGCCCGAGTTCGTATCGACGACGATCAGTGCGCGATCGAAAAGAAACCTCTCGGTTCCGTCAGGTGGACTGGAGAGCAGCTTTGTGAGCTTGCGAGGCAGGCGCATCGCGTGCTCGGCGCATTCAGATGTCCACAGCCTTGTCACCTTCACCATTTCGGCGACGGCACGCGGCGCCTTCGGCAGGTCGTCGCCATTCTCCGCGAGATACTCGGCTACGACGGCGCGATCGTCCCCGGTCAGTCCACCCTTCGGAACGCAGGTGAGTGCGAACGTCCGCTTTTCGTCTTCATCCTGTCCAGACGCGGATGGAGTCGCGAGGAAATGCGCAAGCATCCCAAGTAACAGCAGCGCGGCCATTCGTGCGGTCGGTCGTCTCATTTGTTCTCTCGCGGGTCTTCGTAGCGGTTTGTGCCCTCGAGGCTCCGGAAAGTTGTACGAAGTGGCGAAGATTGCTCGCAGTTAGCGGCGGAACGACGTCAGGCACTCGATGAACTTCAAGCGGCTCAAGCAATTGCGGAACCGGCTCGCGATCGTGAAGATCGGCGGAGCAGTCTTCCCGTGGTGGATCGCCGCGGCTGCGGCCGCCGTGACGCTTGTTGTCGCCGACGCTGTCTTCGGTTTCGGACCGGTTGTCAGATGGATCGGGCTTGCTGTCGCCATCGTGTTCGGCATCGTCGGAATCCTCCGGCTTTCGATCGCGACCGTTCGATTCGACAGGTCGATGTCCGCGGCTGCACGATGGCGTGCCGCGCACTCCGGCGAATCGGCGAATGCGCTTGCAAGCTGGCTCGAGCTTCAATCCCACGGCGAGACTCCCGCCTATGTTGCCGACCGGCTCGCGGCCGCGGCCGATGCCGAGGCGTCCAGCGTCGATCCGCCGGCCGAGGTTCCGCTCGACAGGCCAGCTCGAATTGCAGCCACGATCGTAGCGCTCGGCGCCGTCGTCTTGTGTTCGCCGGTTGCCGGATATGACCTGTCCGGACGGCTCCTGCCGCCACGACTGGAAGCGAGCTCCACGCCGGCCGGCGCGGATGCGGCCTACGCCGCCGAACCATTCGTCGACGCTCCGGACAGGTTGGCGATCGTCGTGACGCCTCCCGCTTACACCGGCCGCGCCGCAGCCAGGTTCGACGATCCGGCGGAGATCGTCGCGGTCGCCGGATCCCGGATCGAGGTTGCGCTCGTGCCTGGACATCCGGCCGTGACTGCAACCCTTTCGATTGGCGGCGGCGTCGACAGTGAGCTCGCGGCGGACGGATCGGGGAGCCTCGCCGCGTCATTCGTGGCGACCGAGCCCGGCAGCGTCGCGATCAGGCCTTTCGACTCTCGCGGAGAGCGTCGCGCGTTCCTTCTGCCGCTTCAGATTGCCGAGGACCGCGCTCCCGAGGTCCGCATCGTGAACCCCACGGCCGACATCCTTGTCGACGCCAGGTCACGGCCCGCGTTGCTGGACGTCAGCTTCGAGGCATCCGACGATTTCGGCCTTGGGCCGATGAAACTCGCGTGGATTCGCTCCATCGGCGAAGGCGATGCCGCCGAATTCACGCGCGGCGATCTGCCCGTACGGACAAGTGGCCGGACGGAAGCCGGCGCAGTGCGCGGATCGTGCCGCCTCGACCTCGAGAAGCTCGGTATCGTGCCTGGATCCTCGCTCGTCTTCCACGTCGAAGCGCAGGATCGCAACACGGTGAGCGGTCCGTCGACGGGACTTTCGGAGAGTCTCGTGTTCGAGGTTTCGGTGCCGGACCCGCCTGCGCCGGTCACGCTTGCAGACCTGCGGCCTGAAGATTTCCAGCGATTTCTCGTTTCGCAGCGGATGATTCTCGAGAAGACGCTTGCTCTGCATGCCAGGCGCGACCGGACGCCGGCGCCGCGTTATCGGGAAGAGTCCACGCAACTCGCGCGCGAACAGCGCGAGTTCAAGGAGAGCTTCGACCAGTTCATCGAGATTCACGGCGAGCACGACCAGGGCGCTGGCGTGACCTTCGAGAGCGAGAAGGCGATCCAGGACGCGCAGAAGGAGCTGTCTCACGGCGAAGGAGATGAGCACGACCCGGCGGCCGAAGCCGAGGAGGCCCACGAGGCGGCAGTCGAGGCGCGTACCGGCTCGCACGCGCACGGACCCGGCGACGAGTCCGGTCCCGCGAACTCGCCGTTTCGCGATCTGCTCGTGTCCATCCGCGCTATGTGGGACGCAGAACGAGCGCTCGGAATCGCGGACACGGCCGACGCCATTCCGCACGAGCGGCGCGCCCTCGAGCTCCTCAAGAAGGCGCAGCGGGCGACGCGCTATTTTTCGCGTGCGCGAGTCACGACGAAGCCGATCGATTTGAAGCGACGGTACGCCGGAGAGCTCGCCGAGATCCGCGGACGCCTCGAGCGTCTGACGGTCGAGGGGCTGACGCCGGCCGAGCGCGCGATGCGTGCACAGCTCGGAGTGCTCATCCGTCAGGTTGAACTTGCGGCGACGATCGACGCCGACAGCCCGTCCCCGGCGGGTGCCGGGCGCGCGGCGGCAATCGGAGCCGCGGCGTCGGACGTCTCGCGGATCCTGCTCGGCATCGAGACCGGATTCGATCCGGCGTTAGTCGGTATAGCCGGGCGCCTGACCGGCGTGTCGGGCGAAGCGCGGAGGCTTGGAGACGCGCTCAGTCGCGGCGACGGTGCGCGCGCCCGCTCTTCGCTCTCGGCTCTGTCCGATGCGTTGGCCGGCGCCGCTTCGCAACTCGCGTCGCTTCTCGACACTCGAACGCCAGTGCGCGGCCCGAGCGCCGGACGCACCATCGACTCCGGCCGTGCGGCGGGGTACTTCCGGCGACTTGCGGAGCGTGCCCGGTGACCGGACTCGACGTGACTACGGACGGCCCCCTTGGATTTGCGCTGCTGGCGGCGAGTCCGGTTGCGGCTTTGGCTGCCGCCTGGTGGACATGGCGTTCGGCTGGCATCCGCGACGTCCTGACGCGTGTCGCCATTGCCGCGCTTCGTGGACTGTTCGTCGGACTGGCGCTGGCGCTATTAGCGGATCCGGCGATCATGCGGACGGTCGAGCGCCTGCCGAGACTCGTCGTTCGATGGGGAGACGAAGCAGCTCTGGACATCGCGGACGCGCCGGCCGGTGAGACACGCCGCGCGGCGCTTCAGTCGTCGCTGGATCGCGCACGCTCGCTCGGATTGGACGATAGGTTCGAGATTGTCGACTCTTCAGAGGCAGCGTCCGATGCAGACGGCTCCGCTGCGGTGCTTCTGCTGGCGCCGGATGAAGCGAGCGTCGCAGCCGCGGGGCGCGACGGCCGGGTATTCGCCTTGCTGCCACCTCGCGACGGTTCGGTCCCGGACTGTTCAATTCTCTCGGTCGACGCGCCAGTGAGAGCGGCAGCCGGCGCACCGGTCGAATTTGTCGCAACGGTTCGCTGTCGAGGAAGTGCGGGCCGGCGGGTCGTCGTGACGCTCTCGGACGGAACGCGGGTCGTACGGTCGGCAGCGCGCGACGTCGCGGGCCCGGACGAAACGTTCACGGTTGCCTTCGGCGCCGCTCTGCAAAGCGTTGGATGGCAGAAGGTCACCGTCGAAGCGGCGGGTCTGACCGGTGAGGTTTCGCTCGCCGACAACAGGCTCGACCGTTGGATCGACTTGGAGTCCGAGGCTCGGAGCGTGCTCATAATAGAGAGCGCCCCGACGTGGGAAGGGAAATTCGTCCGGCGCGCGCTCGAGAAGGATCCGACGCTTCGTGTCGACTATGCGACCGCCGTCAGCCGCGAAGCCGTCGTCGACGTGCAGACGTCGACGAGGGACGGCTCGGTGCCGAAGCCGGACCGATCCATCGCCGGGCCGGCGTCCCTGCAGGCGGTGCTTGGCGACGAAAAGCGCCTCTTTTCCTACGACGCAATCGTCGCCGGGCCGCTTGACGGGGCTGCGATTGGCGATGCGGCTGCGGTCCGTCTCGCGCGTTTCGTCGATGCAAAGGGAGGCGGGCTTGTCGTACTGGGCGGTAACGCGTACGCGGGATCGGTCCTCGCGCTTCGGGGTAAGTTCGCACAACTGATTCCGGCCGTCATTCCGGCGCGCAGTCTTGGCCGTGCGGACTCGAGCGCCGCGAAGGTCGAGGGAGCCGCCGTCCTCGAACCGGCGGAGGGATTTACGGGGCATCCGGCGTTCTCGATGCTTGGCGACGATCCGGCGGCTGTCCTGAAGAAGCTGCCGAAGCTCGGCGGCGGCTACCTGCGGATGGGCGAACTTGCTCCGGGCGCGGAAACGATCGCGGTCGACGGATCGTCGCACGCCGGAACGCCGCTCGTCGTGGCGCAACGGTTCGGAGCCGGACGGGTCACGCTGGTCGCTCCGCCCGATACCTGGC
Organism: Blastocatellia bacterium; assembly: GCA_021463145.1. Classification (GTDB taxonomy): domain Bacteria; phylum Acidobacteriota; class Blastocatellia; order UBA7656; family JADIYM01; genus JADIYM01. Next base: position 61,013 of record JAJTWZ010000018.1, read on the forward strand.
GACTGAGTGTTGGGGCGACACAGGAATTCGAGGACGTTGCGGCGAAGTTCTGGACGGGGCTGGTGGGATGGACGGCGGCCGGAGCGCGAGACACGGTGCGAATGTGGGCAGAACCTACGGACGCGGGCCAGGCATCGGCCGCGCATTTCGTGATGGAGTTGCGTACGAGCGATTTCAGTCCCCGAACGGCAGCTCGCGTCGAGGCGGTCGCGGAACTCGAAGGGGACGCCGGTGCTGCGCCCGTTTCCGTGCGATTCGTCGCCGACGCGTCGGAGCCTGGACGGTACGTCGGGACCGCCGTGCTGCCGGTGCCCGGGACGTGGCTGGCCACGGCCACAATCGACGGTCGCGATCACGGGACCGCGCGAGTCGAAGTTCGAGCCACGAGTGAGGCAATTGCACGGCCGGATCCGTCGACCCAGGGCGCGCTCGAGATTGCATTGCGGGAAGGAGGCGGAGCGCTCGTGCGCGATGGGAACGCGGAAGCGCTCGTCGAAGCCGCCGGCGCCCCGGCCAGAGCCGCCGTCGCTATATCGACGCGTCCGGCTCGAGGCGTCTGGTGGGCTTACGTGCTGCCCTTGATCTTTGCGGGCGAGGCGTTCCTGCGGCGCCGGGCCGGGCTCGATGCGGAGGAATCGGCGCCGGGAGCGATCGCGACCGGGTCGTGATGCGACGGCGTGCACACGTTGGCTCTGGCACGGTTTGAAACGCAGCCTGGGATGTATCCGGCCGCCCGGATCCTGCGCTGGAACTGCGAAAAAGCCGGCGTCAACCCGGTAGCTACTGCTCCCTGCCCGGATCTTTGCGGATGTCGCGCAGCTTTGCCAGGAACTCGTCCCGCTCGCGGTTCCGCTTCAGACTTCCGTCCTGGGCCCGCTGCTGCCAGGCTTCCGGCAACGCGGCAAGGACTTCCCCGTCATCGGGAAATCCGGACCTCTCTCCAGCCAGCAGTCTCTCGAGCGCTTCCATTTCGAGCCCCGAGAATTTCCGCGCGTTGATCACGTAGTCCTCGAACGCTTCCCAGGCAACGGGCACGACGGCCTTCACGATCCTGGCCATGGCCTGGGCGTAGACACGGATCTCGTACTGCGCGTGATCGTCCATCCTCAGCATCAGGAAGCGGAACAGGTTGTGCAGGTCGTTCTTCCAGTACCACTCGGTGTACTGCGCGACACCCAGGTTCACCCGCGCGAGTTCGCGCCGGATGTCGAGCTCGATCATCCGTTCGTAACCTTCGCGCACCGCCCTCTGCTCGCCTTCGATTATCCCGAGAACCTCGGCTGCTTCATCCGAAGAAGCCGGATCGCCGCCGCCCTGGCGGTTTGCGTCGGACTGTTTCGTGACGTGTTCGACCGGTGGTACGTAAAACTCGTCGGGCATAACCGAGTACCGGCCCGAGTACTCGTTCACGTTGGCGGTGCGGTGGCGGATCATCTGCCGTGCGACGAAGATCGGCAGCTTGAGGTGGAACTTCATCTCCACCATCTCGAACGGCGTCGTGTGCTGGTGACGCATCAGGTACCGGATCAGCCCGCGGTCCTCGTTCACTGTTTTGGTCCCGATGCCGTAGCTGACACGCGCCGCCTGCACGATCGAGGCGTCTCCGCCCATGTAATCGACGAGGTAAACGAAGCCCTTGTCGAGGCAGGGAATCTTCTCGCCGATCATTCGGTCGGCTTCGGGTGTCGTCAGGCGGCGGGTCTCGTGCGTGTCGGCGTACGGCGTACTCATCTTGGCCTCAGGCTGCGAACGGGTGTGAATCTTCCATTCCGGCCGCACAGCCTATCAGACCAGTTGCCGAGAGCGTCAATCGACGGAGACCGGTTGCAGCGTTACCTCGCCCGTCAGTCGCTTTGGCAGCATGAATGCCGTGAGAAATGCGGCGACGGCCACCGCGGCGCCAACCCAGAAAACGATGTGCAGAGAGCCGTCGAGGGCATTCGACATCAGCTCGATGGACTCGGGGGCAAGCGTCGCACGAGCCGACGGTTCGAGCAGCCGATTCGGATCCAGCGTCCCGGGCGCCACTCCGGCCGCCGCCATCCGGGTTGCCAGCCCCGCGGCCAGCAGCGAACCGAGCACCGAAACTCCTATCGATCCGCCGATCGTTCGAGCGAACATCGTGAGCGACGTCGCGATCCCGAGCCGCTCCCGTTCGACCGATGCCTGCGTCGCAACGAGCAGCGTGAAGACCGCGAGTCCCATTCCCACGCCCATTACGCCAAGATCGGCCATCAACCACGACATCGACGATCCCTTGCCGAGCGTAGTCAGGAACATGAATCCGATCATCACGAAACCCAGTCCGATCGCTACCGTGTATCGAAGTCCGGTCGCGTGCATGATCCGGCCGCCGACGATCGACGACAGCACCCAGAACATAAGAAGAGGCGTCAGCGCGGACCCTGCCGTCGTCGCCGAGACCCCGAGCACGCCCTGTGCGAACAGCGGGATGAACGCCATCGTTCCGAACAGCGCCGCGCCGACGAGGATTCCGGAGATTGTCGAAATCGCGATCACGCGATCACGAAGGAGATCCATCGGAACGATAGGATCGGCCGCCCTTCGCTCGATGGCGACGAATGCCGCGAACAAGATTGCCGCGGCTACGAATGCGCCAACCGTCGCGGGGTGGAACCACCCGAAAAACTGCGCTCCTTCTGTGAGGCCGATCAGGACGAGCGTGATTGCCGCCGTGAGCGATAGCGCACCCGCGAGGTCGATCGACGGCCTGCTCGACCGCGCCGGTTCCTTCAGCGCCGCGCCTACGATGATAGCCGCCGCGATTCCGAACGGCAGGTTGATGAAAAACACCCATCGCCAGGAGATGGCTTCGGTAATGTAGCCGCCAGCGAGCGGTCCAACGATGCTCGCGATGCCCCAGACGCTCGAGAAGATCCCCTGCATCCGCGTCCTTTCGCGAACAGTGTAGATCTCGCCGATGATCGTCAGGGCAATGGGAACAAGCGCTCCCGCGCCGATACCCTGGAGCACGCGGAATGCGATCAACTGATTCATCGTCGCCGCCACGCCGCAAAGCAGGGAGCCGGCAAGAAAGACGAAAATGCCGATCTGATAAGTCAGACGGCGCCCGTAAAGATCCGAGACCTTTCCCCAAAGCGGCATCGTGATCGTCGCCGTAAGCAGGTAGCCGGAAAACGCCCAGCTGAATCGCTCGATTCCGCCAAGCGTCGCGACTACGGTCGGCATCGCGGTGCTCACGACGGTCGACTCCATCGCGGCAAGAAACATGCCCACCATCACTCCCAGCGTGACGAGGACGCGCTGGCGCCGCGAGAGCGGCAGCATCGGAACGTTCGACTCCAGGCGGAGCGAGGCCGTCGAGCGCGCATTAGGCGCCGCGGCAGTGCTGGTGCTCACGGTTGGACTGCTCCCTTGACGTCCGAGATCTCGATCGCGTTCGCGGAAAGAGTGACGCCCACGAAGCGCTGTAACTCGGAGACTGCCTTGTTGTAGTCGGTCAACGTCGAAATTTCTCTCGCCCTTGCCTCGGAGAGATCGTTCTGCCGTGTAAGCACGAAGAAGGTTGTCGACAAGCCAGACTCGAACCGCCGCTGCTCGCTCTGAAGCTGCACTTCCGACGCTTCGCGCGCGGCCTTCGCGGCTTCGACCTTCTGCCTGGCGGACTGCACGACCTGGAGCGCATTGCGGACTTCGCGCTCTACGCGCTGCTCGAGTGACTGCCGTTGCGCGACGATCTTTCGACCTTCGGCCTCGGCAATGCCCTGGCTCGCCTCGGCAGCCCGGTTCGTCACGCTCCATCCAATTTCTATGCCCACACGCACAGTACGGAAATCCTGGGAAAAGAGATTCTCGATACTTTTCCCGAAGCCGCCGACAAGAACGGGAGCCACGCCCTGCGACGCCGGAGGCGCGACCGGATCCAGTCCGGCGAGCAGCGATAGCTCGTTGACTCGCCTGTATAGTGCCTCGTTCTGCGAGGCGAACGGGCTGTCGTTCGTGGATGCCGTGCCGGCCAGTCCGGTCGTTCCATAACTCGCCACCAGATCGACCTGCGGTTTCGTCTGATCGCGGTAGAACTTCAGGTCGATCGCGTTCATCTCTTCGCGAGTCCTGAGCTGTGCTATCTCCGGCCTGTTCTCCAGTGCCGTCTTCACCGCATCTTCGATCGTCCACGTGACGGGAACAACACGCGCAGTGTCGGTAGGCACAAGTGGACGGTTCCACTCGCTGTCGGCGCGGTCCGAGAGGATGAGCGATTTCAGGACGTTTTCGGCGAGAGTGACCAGCTCGATCGACGTCAGGAGGTTCTGGCGCCGCCGCTCGAGCTCGGCTTCGACCTGCACGATCTCGACTGGCGCGCTGATCCCTTCCTGCACGAGGCGCTCGAGCCGCGCGATCTGCGTATCGGCGAGCGATACGGCCTCTCTGGCGACCTGAACGCTGCGAAGCGCGAACTCGAGGTCCCAGTAGGCGCGCTGCACGGCTCCGACCGTCTCGATGACTCGCTGCCGGAACAGTGCATCGCTCAGGTCGACCTGGGCGCGGGCGACTCTCAGCCTGTGTGCGCTCTCGTTCGTCTCGCGGTTACGCAGGATGGGCTGGCGAAAGTTCAGGACGATGTCCGACTGGTGCTGCGGATTGATGATGAGGAAGACGTTGTCGGTCTCGCTGCGAACCTGTGAGTAGTGTCCCTCGAGGACCGTGCCGTACTCGAAGAACTTCGAGAGCCCGGCCGTGGCCGAGAAGCTGCTCGACCGTACGACTCCTGACGGGTTGCCGCCAATCGAGCTGGCAACGGGCGCAAGCCGATTCTCGTAGTAGGTGGACGAACGGAAGATCGGATCGAACGCGCCACGGGCTATGTCGACCTGCAGTTGCGACTGCTGGGTCGAAATTCGCTCGACCTCGAGGTCACGGTTGCGCACGAGCGCCATCTCTATGGCGGCCGAGAGCGCGATTGGCATGGGGTTGCCCTCGTCCACGCCGATTCGAGCTTCTGGCACCACGGCACGGTGCACTCTGGTGGCCGGCGTCTGTGCCTGTTCCTGCGGGATCGGTGGTATGGCAGGCGCGATCGGCGCCGGCTCGCTATTGGGCGGAGCCGTCAAGGCGGCCGCCGCGGTGGCGGTCACGCCCGGGTAGCGCATACTACCCGCCGACTGCGCAAGCGTGGGGGCCACAAGCGAGAATACGGCAAGCAACGCGGCTGGAACGACGAGCGGGCGCATCATTGTCTGACTCCATCGATAGAAGGTTCGCCGAGCGGCGAACGTCCGGGCTTCGGCGCGCGAGCACGGCCGAACAGCTGCATCTCGCGCAGATCCTCGAACAGCGAATAGAAAACCGGGACGGCCAGAAGCGTCAGCAGAAGGCAAAGCGACTGTCCGCCGACGACCAGAACGCCGATGCTGCGGTTGGTCGCCGAGCCGGGCCCGGTGCCCACGACCAGCGGGATCATTCCGAACACGAGCGCGAGCGTCGTCATCAGAATTGGACGGAGCCGGTCCCTGTTCGCCTGCATGATCGCCTCGAACCGCGGCGTGCCCCGATCCCGCAGGACATTCGTGTGGTCGATCTGCAGGATCGCGTTTTTCTTGACGATCCCGAAAAGCAGCAGCAGGCCGAGCCCCGAGAAGATGTTCACCGTCTGACCAGCGACCAGCAGCGACACGATACCGAACGGAACCGCGAGCGGCAGCGTGAGAAGAATGGTCACTGGATGGATGAAGCTCTCGAACTGCGCCGCGAGGACCATGTACATGAAGATGAAGGAAAGCGAGATTGCGAGCAGGAAGTAGTACCCGGCGCGGCCGAGTTCCTTCGCGCGGCCGGCCAGTCCGGTCGAGTATCCGGTGTCGATGTTGAGTTCTTTCACGTACGCTTCGAGCTCGGCGATGACTGCGCTCTGCGATCCGCCAGGGGCTACGTTCGACGTGAGTGTCACCTGGCGCTGCCGGTTCAGCCGGTCAATGGCCGCCGGGCCAGTGGATCGTTCGTACGTAATGACGTTCTCGAGCCCGATCGGGCCCCGGGTGGACGGAACCGTCAGCCGGCGTACGTCCTCCGCGCTTGCCCGATACTGACTGGCGGCCCGGAGCCGCACGTCGTACTGGTCGGTGCCTTCGTTGAACGTGGAAACGACCTGGCCGCCCACGAGCGTGTTGAGCGCCGTCGCGATATCGGCCGCGCGCACGCCGAGGTCGGCGGCCTTCTGCCGGTTGATCTCGATGCGCAGCTCGGGCTTGCCGGTCACGAGCGATGTGTCGGCGTCAACGACATCCTTGATCGTCTCCAGCTTTGCCAGGAGCTTGTCCGAGTAGTCGGTAAGCTTCGCGAGGTCGGGCCCCCCTATGACGAACTGGACGTCGGCATTGCGGAATCCACCGCCGGAGATCGCAGCTACCGGCTGGACGGATGTTCGGAGTTCGGGCGGATAGTTCTCGAGCAAAGCGCGAGCTTTCGTCATGATCGCGAACTGGTCGAGCTGGCGATCTTCGATCGGCACGAGTTTCACGAAGATCGTGCCGCTGTTGACGAGTTGCTGCTGGCCGCCGCCTAGCGTCGTCAGCGTCAATTCGACGCCGGGCAGCTCGCGCACCTCGCGCGCGATGCGTTCCATCGTGAGCGAAGTAGCCGTCACAGTCGAGCCTTCGGGGGCGCGAACCGTTACCTCGAACTGTGCCTGATCGTCGGAGGGGAGGAAGTTCTTGCCGACGTACCGGAACAGCGGGTAGATGCTCACGATGACGAGCACGCAGGCCGTGACGACGACCCAGCGGTGCCGCATCGACCAGCCGAGCATCACGAGGTAGAGCTGTTCGATCGGATGATAGAAGCGGGAGTGCTTCGAGTCGTGGTCCCCGTGCTTGAGCTGACCCGGTCTGATCCACCTGGCGGCCAGCATCGGCGTGAGCGTGAAGCTGACCAGAAGCGACACTGCGATCGCGAACGCCGCCGTGAGTCCGAAACTGGACATGAAGCGGCCGACGATGCCGGCCATGAAGCCGACCGGAACGAACACGGCGAGAAGCGAGAGTGTAGTCGCCATTACCGCCGGTCCTATCTCGCGCGTGCCGTCAATGGCCGCCTGGTACGGCGCAATTCCCTTCTCTTCAATGAATCGGAAGATGTTTTCGAGCACGACGATCGCGTCGTCGATGACGATTCCGACCATCAGCGTCAGCGAAAGCATCGTCATCGAGTTGAGCGTGTAGCCCATCGCGTTCATCAGGGCGAACGTGGCGACGATCGACGTGGGAATCGCGAGCGCCGAGATCACGGTCGACCGGATGTTCCAGAGGAAGACGAACACGACCGCAGCCGCGAAGAGCGCGCCGAGAATGAGGTGCTCGTTGATCCGGTCGAGCGAAGCGCGGATGAAAACCGACTGATCGCGAACCACCTCTGCCGTGACGCCGGCCGGAAGCAGCGGCGCGATCTCGGCGAGGCGCTCCTTGATGCCGTCGGCGACAGCTACGGTGTTGCTGCCCGACTGCTTCGTGACGAGCAACGTTACGGCCGGTTGGCCGTCGAGCACCGAAACGGTCCGCTGCTCGACAGCGCCATCGACGACGGTGGCGACGTCGCTCACCTTGACGTTGTAGGCGCCGCGCTGCGCGACGACAAGGTCGTTGAAGGCCTTCGGGTCAGTGATTCGGCCGGCGGTGCGCACCGTCATCTCGGTCGGGCCGAGGTCGACGCGGCCGCCCGGCACCTCGATGTTCTGTGCGCGTAGTGCGTTCGCGACGTCGTTGACCGAGAGGCGGTAGGCGCGCAGGCGGTCGGGGATCGCGAAGACCTGGATCTCGCGATCCTGTCCGCCGACTATCTGTACTTCGCCAACGCCGTTGACAGTCTCGAGGCGCTCCTTGAGCTTCTTGTCGGCGATGGTCGTGAGTTCCCGGATCGGCATGTCGGCGGAGACGACTATCGCGACGATCGGCTGCGCATCGGTATCGAGTTTCTGGACCGTCGGCGTCTCGGAAGTGTCGGGCAGGTCCGGTACGACGAGGTTAACCTTGTCGCGCACTTCCTGCGCCGCGATGTCGGGATCCTTCTCGAGCAGGAACGTGATAAAGACCTGCGACACTCCCTCCACCGAAGTCGAGCGCATCTCGTCGATGCCCGAGATCGTGTTGACCGCGGCTTCGATGCGGTCCGTGACCTCCGTTTCGATTTCCTGTGGCGAAGCGCCCGGGTTGACGGTAGTAACGGTGATGGTCGGCAGGTCGATCTTCGGGAAAAGATCCACGCCTAGCGCCCCATAGGAAAACACTCCCACGACCACCAACGCCGCGATCAGCATCGTGGCAAAGACAGGCCGTCTTACGCAGATTTCCGCCAGCTTTTGCATTGGTCGCTCTTCCTATCGAGTGGACGGCACGATAGCCGCCCCGTCGGTGAGCGAACCGGCGCCCGCCGTCACGACATCGGCACCCTCGTCCACGCCCGAGATGATCTGGACGAAGTCTTCGATCGATTGACCGATCTGCACCGGATGCGCCACTGCGCGACCGCCCGAGACGACGTAGACGATGCTGGCGCCGGATGGCAGGCGGACGACGGCGTCTTTGGGTACGACCACGCTTCGGACCGTGGCCGCGCTCTCGAGCACTTTGGCCGTCCCGAACATACCTGGCTTGAGCAACCCCTCGCCGTTCGGTACTACGACGACGGCGATCAGTGCCCGGGCTGAGGGGTCGAGCGCAGGAATGATCGTGGCCACGGATCCCGAGAACGTGCGGTCGGCGAAGGCGTCGACCTTGACCGATGCCGACATCCCGACTTTGACGCGCGACGCGTCGGACTCTGAAACCTGCAGGAGAAGCTTGAGCCGATCGCTCTGGACGATCGTCACGATGCGCGAGGAAGTCGTTACCCACTCGCCGACCGCCGTCGGCCGTTCCGCGACGTAACCGTCGAGCGGCGCCACGATCACGGTGTCGTTGAGGGCCTTCTTCGCAATGTCTCGCGCGGCCACGGCCGATTGCAGCGCGCTCTCCTGCACGTCGACGGAGGCCCAGCCGGACTTGGCTTTCGCCAGAGCCGCATCGTAGGCGGTGCGCGCGGTGTCGGCACGGGCCTTGAACTCGTCGTACTGTGCCTGCGACACGTCGCCGGATTTGAGCAGGTTCGCGTAACGCCGTTCGTTGACCGCGGCGAGTTGCCATGTGGCGCGGGCCGACTCGACCTCGGCGACCAGCGTCGGATTCGAGGCTCCTGCCGACATCCCGAGCGTTTCCTTCGCCTGTTTCACTGCGGCCTCGGCCTGGCGAACGGCGGCCTCCGCCTGCTGAACGCGGAGTTTCGCGTCGCGGTCGTCCATTCGAGCGATGACGTCTCCGCGGCGGACGAATCGACCCTCGTTGATCGGCGTTTCGGTGATCTTGCCGGGAACGAGGGGCGCTACGTCCGTCGACTCGAAGGCGATCAGCGAGCCGCTGGCCTCGATGTATGTCGGAATCTCGCGGACGGCCGCGACCGCCGTAGAAACAGTAGTGGGCGCCGCCGCCGCACTGTCGCGCTCGAGGGCGGTCGAGCCAGCCGCCCGGTTGCGGAGCACGAAGAAGTAGAAGGAGGTGAGGACGAGCGCTGCGAGAGCGGCGACGATCAAGACCTTTCGATTCCTGTTCGAGCGGTCCGGCGGGTCGAGCGGTGTCGGTCCGATCGAGTTGTGAGACTCGACACGCGGTGGTTCTTCCATGATGGCATTCGGCACGGTGGTCATCCTTCCTGACTTGTCTCTGGCACGCGAATTCCGTCGAGCGTGAGGCGAACGAATGTGTCGACGGCGTTGTTCTCGTCTATTTGCAACATTGTGCAATGAAACAGGTTGTTGACGATCGAGTGGTAGAACGGAGCTCCGAATATCGCCCTTACCGTTGTGCCGGGATCCAGGTCGCGAAATGCTCCCTCTTCCTGGCGGAGAGCGATGTAGTCCCGCAGGAAGTCGTAGACGGGCCTGATGCGGCGATCCCTGAAGCTCTGCGCCAGTTCGTGATTTTCGAGGACGGCGAAGAACATGAGCCGGAGGAAGTCGACGTTCTCTCCGTGGAATCGGAGGATGTTCGAAATAACGGCTCGGATGATCCCCTCGTCGTCCCGGGCGTCGGCGAGTGGTTGAAGCAGTTCGATCCAGTCCACGGCGGCCGACTGCTCGACACGCCACCGGAGGATGGCGTCGTACAGGGCGTCCTTGGTTGGGAAGTGGCGGAAGATCAAGGCCTCGGTAACTCCGGCAGCGGCCGCGATCTCCTTGGTCGTCGTTCCCGAAAAGCCTTTACGCGAGAAGAGGTTGACCGCGACGCCGATGAGTTGCTCACGCCTCGCGTCGGCCCTCATGCGTGGCGCGCTCTCCTCACGATTATCGATTGCCTGGGTCACTTCGGGGCTGGCTCCGTGTGGTAAGTAAGTACTGACAAACGCAGGCTACCACGCACGTGAAAAATTGGTCAACAATGAAGTCGGAATGGGGAAGCGGTAGGAGCGAGGGCGCGGTCGAATTTGGATCGTCGGAAGCTAAGCGGTCGGATCGATTCGTGAAGGACTCGATTTCGTTCGTCGCCGTCGTGAACGTGGCCGCCTCTCCGCCGCCGTGTGCGTGCTTTGGGGTTGGCGGCGCCGCAGGTCGCGTTGCGGGCCGATACGTCCCGCCGCCTCTCCGCCGCCAGGCGTGTACTTTGGGGTTGGCGGTTCCGCGGGTCGCACCGCGGGCCGTTGCACTCGCCGCGCGCGACCCACGGGTATTACATCGACCGCTCCGCGGTCGCAGAGGATGGCCGTGACGCGCTGCCCGCGAATGGCGCGAGACACCCAACTGGACTCAGCGCGCTCCGCGGTCGCGGAGGATGGCCGTGGCGTTTAGACCGCGAAGCGGTCACAGACGATAGCCGGGGGTCGCGACGGTGAGCGAAGCGATCCGGCGTGACCCCCGGTCCGCCCAACAACCCGATCCCGACCGCGGAGCGGTCGCACCAAGCGGCGAAAGCGTGCGCATTGCAGGCAAATCGAAACGATCCCGGTGTGCTTGACCGGAGCGACGGTGCGACCGCTCCGCGGTCGGCGCGTTGGGGCGGGCGATTCCGCGGGTCGCGACGCGGCTCGTTGCACTCGCC
>JAJTWZ010000019.1 GCA_021463145.1 Blastocatellia bacterium
AGTTCATCTCAGGGCTTCGCACTGACAGGGCAGGGTGAAACTTGGAAGAGCCTGTACCTGGAATCAACAACTTACAGTGGAGTTTCTTGAGAGCGCGCGAAGCGAGATCATTCCGTTTCCTCTTGACGCCGTCGCGCGCGCCCGCTGATGCTTGTCGTTGGGTCGCCACGCGAGTCGTTGCCGGCGGACAAGCGTTCTCGTGTTCTAGACGTCTTGGCTCGTGAGTCGCATCGCGCTGCTTTATCACACTCATGAAGGTACTGATCGGAGTTCTACTCTTCGTGTCTCCCCAGTTGGTTGGTCTCGCCATCTATTTTTGGCGATCGAGGCACAACGATCCTCGTGCCAGACTCTGGGGCGTCATCTTGCCGACACTCATTGCAGCGCTTCCGCTCTTGCTCGTGCTCCATCCCAAACCCGGGGTTCCTGGGAAACTATCGGTATCTGAGGACGGAGACGGCGGTGCATCCCTACTCTTCATCTTCGTAGCTGTGTTTCACTTCACCGTTGCATTTGTGGGCCATCTTGTCGCTCACGTGCTGATGGGGTCGCACGGGAAGAATGACATTGTCCTTGGCCTGCACACCAGGCGGCCGAACTAACGCACGCTGCGGAGCGCGCGCAGTTGAGCGTGGTCGATTCTCCTTGACGTCGTCGCGCGCCCCCTGATGCTTGTCGTTAGGTGATCGTCCGTTGCTTGCCGAATCTCAGGAGCTGGAGTCGCCACATGCCTCGAAGTCCTTCGTTGCTCGTCCTCATCTTGATGCTGTTTCTGCCAGCCTCCACAAGCGGTCAGGACTGGCGGTCTAGCGCTCCGATCAAGCCAGAGGTGTGGTCGACGTACCCATCCACCTCACTCAGGGTCGTGCCTGACAGTCTCTCCTGGACTCGAATCGTGGATACCCAGAGTAACGTCTCTATCTCCTTTCCCGTATCGCCGGACACTCGAGATATGCACATGGGTGGGCATCCCTTCCGTTACTACTCTTGTGATGTCGATAGTCATACATTCATCGTGACGGTCACGCACGACGAACCGAAGTCGCGGGCTGCCGTCGATGAGTTTTTGTCGGGCGGCGAGCGCGCGTTGTTGCGAGAAGCGTCGAAGTTGTCGTCCGACGCAACGATTGTACCTGTAACAAGGTACACGGGGCCGGGGTACCAAGGTCGAGAGGTTCTGGTGAGAGGACTATCTCTTGAGTACAGATCGTGCACCTTGGTCTGGGATGATGGGACCATCGTGGCCTTGCTGGTGGTCTCTGGGAACGGCTCTGATACCAGTGACTTGATGGCCGGTTTCGTCGGCTCGCTTCGCAGGCCCACTGTGTCGGCTTCGACTGCCGCACCTAACTAGTTCCTGTCCAATAACGGCGCGATTCGCGAAATCCGTGGCTAGGCAGGGGGTGATGTAGGGGTGCTCGGGGAAAGCCTTCCTTCGCGACAAACCTCTGCGACTCAGCGGCTTACCGAAGCGTACGGAGACAAGCCTTCCTTCGCGACAATGAAGCTCGGGGTCAGCCTATGAATCTCGGAAACACCTTCCTTAGCGACAAGGCTTTACAGATCAGTGCCTTACTGACGAACCAGTACTTCAGCGGTCGAGTTGACGACGTGCGAACCTCGAGCGTCGTCCGCTATTACTGTTGGGCGCAGAACTTATGCGCAGTATCTGGGGACTTCAAGCCGGGCAGGGTCGAAAACGCAGGGATAGGCCGGAAACAGGGATCTTTCCGGACGGTCAATCGATGCCCAGAGTAAATACTGGAAGTTTGGGGGCCGGTAGCCCTAGATCGCTGGTATCGGGCCAGAGATTGTGGGCGGCTGAGCGTCAACAACCGTGAACGTCGTCGTACGTGCACCGGAGTTGCTCCCGGCGTCGGTCGCCGAAGAGCACCGTTGCTCAGACGCACTTCCAAAGTAAGCGCACAACCGCACGCGAGTCCGCACCGACGCCCTGTCGCCCCGACAGGCGTGGCCGGATCACGAGAAGGTCTCGACGATCAATTCCCCCAACCCTTCGAGTACCTCGTGACGCATGTCACAGCGGAGGTGGCGGCGAGCGGATACCGTTTCGTCGATAATTCTCCGGAGGTCAATCAAGATGCTGCAGATTCACCGTAAGCAGGAGGGGCCGCCCGCCTTCATTCCCGATTTTACCGATCCACTCGGACTTCTAGTTCATTGCCACCGCAAAATCGACGCCCAGTTTCGAGCGCTCGAGCACGCGACCCGCTTGCTTCGCAACGGCAACCCGGCGACAGCACAGTCGGCTTACGGCGCGATCGATGCGGCCCAGGCGCACTTCGCCGGACCTGGCATGAAGCACACCGCCGACGAGGAGGAGTCGCTGTTTCCGCGACTCCGGCATCACGCCGGGCCCTCCGAGTGGGTCGTCCTGCAGGCGCTCGACCGTCTCGAGGCGCAACACACCCTCGCGGAGCGGTTGCACCTCGACTTCGACGTTCGCGTCGATCGTTTGAAGCGAGACGAAGTGCTGTCCGAACTGGAACTCGATCGGCTCGAACGGTGCATTGGCGCGCTTGCTGGCCTCTACGGTCCGCACATGAGAGTCGAAGACGACGTCATCTTCCCCGCGGCTGCACGGTTGCTACCGCCAGAAGAGCTACTGGCCGTCGGCCGCGAGATGAGGATGCGTCGCGCAGCAATGTTCGCCGAAAAGCATTCCGGAAGTTGATGTCGCCGGCCGTCGAGCAACCGAACGCCGTGATAGTTCCCTTCCCATCCGGAGATCTTCGAAGCTCCTTTCTCGCTCGCGCGGAGGCTCCGGGCGCCGCGCGAATCCTCCGCGCGTACGCCGTTTTCGGGCTCTTCTGCATGCTGGTTCCGGGAACTCTCGTCGGCGTGCTAAATCTGCTGACGATAGGTGGACAGCACGCTGCGTCCGCTGTTGCACCTGCCTGGGTGCAGTCGCACGGCCACGCGCAGATATTCGGCTGGATCGGAACTTTCATCATCGGAATCGGTTACTACTCGCTTCCGGCATCGCGAAGGGCGAAGATCGCCGGCGTCGACGAGGCGTGGATCGCCCTTTCGCTTTGGGGCGCCGGCGTACTGATTCGCTGGTCTCTGGGGATTTCCGAAGCCGCCTGGCACGCGCTGCTGCCGATTTCGGCCGCGCTGGAGTTTGCCGGGTTCCTGCTCTTCTTCAGAGCCAGCGCCGGTCACCGGCCTGAAGGCGGCGGCCCACCCAGGCTCGACGCGTGGGCGCTGCTGGTTGTCGCCGCGACCGCCGGGATGCTGCTCGCGATTGCCGGCAACCTTGCCATCGCCGTCTGGATGACCATCACGAACCATGGGCCCGCCGTTCCGCACGAGGCAAACCAGCGACTGCTGGGCTTCGCCCTCTGGGGATTTCTGGTGCCGTTCGTCTGGGGATTTACGGCGCGATGGGCGACGGTGCTCGTCGGTGTCGACTCAGGATCAGATCGATCTCTGCTTCGATCGTTCGCCCTGGCCGTGCCCGGCGCCATCCTTCTCGCCCTGGGCTGGCACGCCGAAGGGGCCGCAATACTGCTCGCGGCCTCCGTGGCGGTTACGCTATCGCTCGGAGTGTTCACGCGCGCGATGCGGCGCCCCGTGACCGATGGCGTGCATCCCTGCCAGTCGGCGTTCGTGAGGCTCGCGTACGTGTGGCTGCTGGCGGGTTCGGCGCTGGCGCTATGGGGATCTCTTGCCGGCGGCTTGCCAGGCGTGATCGGCGCTTCGCGCCACGCCCTGACGGTGGGTTTCCTTTCGACGATGGTCTTCGCCGTCGGGCCGCGCATCATGCCGCTCTTCACTGGGGCCACTCGCGTATTCAGTCCGGCGCTCGTTGCCGGGTCGCTCGCGCTGCTCAATCTCGGATGCGTGCTGCGTGTGGTGTCGCAGGTTCTGGCCTACGGTGGCCACGCGGACTGGGCGTGGGACGTCCTGCCCGTCTCCGCGGTGATCGAATTGACCGCTTTCACGATGTTTGCCGCGAACCTCGGGCTGACTTTCGCCTTCCGCGCGCGGTGCGGACATCGAGCCGAATAGCCTGCCCATTGAGCCGGGCTGTCCGGCGAACAGGGCGGCTGTTTACGTGAGATGGACGGGCACGAAGCAGGCGTGGCACACGCGTCCGTGCGCGTGGAACGACGTGAGCGCGATTCGCGGCGAAAGGTAGCCGGGCTTCACCGGCTCATCCCCGAGCAGGTCCGTGCTCAGGTACTTCTTGTTGTCGTCGGGAAACACCGTCGCGACGACCGCACCGCCGCCAAGCTCGTTCTGCACTTCCAGCGCCGCGAGGAAATTCGCCCCTGACGATATTCCGACCGCCAGGCCCAGCTCCGACGCCAGCTTCTGCGCCATGAGAACCGCATCGCCATCGTGGACGCTCAACACCCGGTCGAGTCCGCCGAGGTCGAGGATGGGCGGGACGAACTCGTCCGACACACCCTGGATCCGGTGCTTGCCGACCTTGCAACCCGTTGACAATGTCGGCGACTCGGCGGGTTCCACCGGATGGACTCGCACCGACGGATGGCGGCGTCGAAGCGCGCGGCCGACACCCATCACCGTACCACCGGTCCCGACACCGGCCACGAAGGCCTCCGGCGCGACCCCGGCCGCCTGCAGTTGCAGCGATATCTCTTCTCCCGTGGTCTTCTCGTGAGCTTCAACGTTCGCGTCATTCGAGAACTGCCTCGGCAGGAATACCTTGCCGGTGCGAACGTCGTGCTCCTCGGCCATTCGAATGCTTCCGAGAAACCCTCCCTCTTCCCGGCTGACGGGGATCACCGTCGCCCCGAGACTCCGGATAAGCGCCACTCGTTCGCGGCTCATCCAGTCCGGCATATATATGGCCACATCGTGGCCAAGCGCGCGGCCGATCGCCGAAAAAGAGATGCCCGTGTTGCCGCTGGTCGCCTCGACGATCGTGTCGCCGGGACGGATGGTGCCGTCGCAGTAGGCGCTCGACAGGATGTGGTAGGCCATCCGGTCCTTGATGCTGCCGGTCAGGTTC
This sequence comes from Blastocatellia bacterium, assembly GCA_021463145.1. Classification (GTDB taxonomy): domain Bacteria; phylum Acidobacteriota; class Blastocatellia; order UBA7656; family JADIYM01; genus JADIYM01. Next base: position 5,006 of record JAJTWZ010000019.1, read on the forward strand.
AAGTGCTCGGCCTTCGCGTAGATTACGCGCGGCTCGCCAGCGAAAGTGAACCGCACTTCGAGCAGCGGCGTGTTGCCGATCAGGGTCCGAAGCCCCCCGAGCCGGTGTTCAACGGTGTCTGGAATGTCCATGGATTTCTGCATCGCGGCCCATTGTCTGTCGCGTCGGCACACTACCGCCGTGATCTCCGTCACGGGCGCTACCGTGACTTCATCACCGAAGTGATCGAATCACTGTCCGGCATAGTCCTTCATCTGCGTTTCGTCCAGAATCGTCACCTTGTGTCCGTCCACCGCCATCAGTCCTTCGTTCTGGAGTTTCGAGAATGCGCGAGATACGACTTCGCGAACCGAGCCTATTCTCATCGCAATCTGTTCCTTGGTAAGTGGCAAATAGAAGGAGATCCTCGCGCCAGACCGCACTCCGCGCGCTGTAGCCTCCGACAGCAGGAACCGGGCAAGGCGCTGACTGACGTCCTGCAGCGACAGAGTCGCCACAAGGTCGCTACAGCGGCGAAGCCGCGATGCCAGCACCTTCAGCGCAGCTATCGCAATGCCCGGGTGATCCAGGCAGAGTCGCCGAACGTCGCGTTTGTCGATGAAAAGCACCACAGAATCCGTCTCCGCAGACACGTTCGCCGGTGTCGGGCCGTCATCGAACGCGGGCACTTCAGCTATCGTCGCTCCCTCGCGCTCGACGTGGATGATCTGCTCCCGGCCATCGATGCTCATCCGATAGGCCTTTAGCGAGCCGGATACGACCACGTACAGGCCACGCGCTTCCTCTCCGGCGCTGAACAGCAGTTCGCCGCGGGCGAGCCGCCGCTCGACGGCCCGCGAAGCCAGAGCCTCGAGCGGGGCGTCCTCCAGGTTCCCGAAAAGCGCGGTGCGCCTGAGCGCCGCGATGGCGTCGGTCATCGCCGCAAAGGGTACTTCGCTTGCCTCACCCCGCAAAGAGGGGGGCCCCCTCAGGAAGCGAAATTAGGCCGTGCTCGACATGATTCCGTTTTCTGAGGGGACCCCAAGTGGGCCGATGCTACCCGGCCGGCTGGCGTCAGGCCGGCCCGGTCACAACCCGCTGCGCCACGGGCACTACGGTCGTTTACTTCGGCTCCTGTGTAGCGTCGTGCACTTCGGAAGATCCGCGGAGCAGATTCGCAAGCCCGTAGATCGTCAAGACGGTTGCAAACACGATCATGATGACGTGAAACCGGTACCGGCTCAGGTTGTTGACGAACAACAGCCACGGATTTCCGTCGGTCTTCTTGAGCGGATGCGTCCCGTCGAGGTATTCGCGCCAGTCCGGAATTCCGTCGCCATCGAGATCGCTTGTGGTGCCGAGCGCCGCAGCCAGTTCCTCGGGCCTGTTCCTGAACTCGAGAAGCCGTGTCTTTCCGATCGTTGCGACTATGTGGTTTCCGAACTTGTTGAGAATCGGACTGTCGACCGCCTGACCCGGCTCGAAGGCAGCTCGCGCCTGGTTCAGCCGCCCGATCTCCTCCGGCGACAAGCCACCGATCTGTCCGAACCCGGCTCCGTCCGGTCCGTCCGAGTTCGCATGACACATCGCACAGTTGATCGCGCGGCCAGAGCGCGTCTGAACGAACTTCTGAAATTCAGAATATGCGTCCGCCGTCGCCACGCAACCTGCAAGCACAGGGACGACGAGGAGGAACCTTGAGAGGCAGCTTCTAAGTCTCATTGTCATTGCCCCTTGAGCATTTCGTATATCGACTGGCCGAACACGGTGATGACCACCATGTAGACCGCCGCGGCGATGGCAATCGTCCGCAACGTCTTCCGGCTCGTGCCCCGGAAGATCCACGGAACCAGCAGCAGCACGACCGCTCCCACGTTCATGACCAGGAAGATGAGCCAGAACGGCAGCAGTTCCAGCGGATAGTAGACGAAGAAGAAGTACCACTCGGGCTTGATGCCCTCCGGCGTCGATCCGAGCGGGTTGTACGGCTCCGCCAGCGGGTACGCGAAGAACGACTCGAACGGAAGGCAGAGCGCCACGACGAAGAGCACCAGAAACACGACCCCCCAGACCGTCAGGTCCTTCACCATGAATGTCGGGAAGAACTTCTCCTTCTTCCTCGACTCACGATCGACCCCCTTGCTCATGCCGTGGAGCTGGACGGAGAACAGGTGGGCGCCCAGCAGCCCCATGACCATCAGGGGCAACACCACGACGTGAATCGCATAGAACCGCGACAACGTCGCCTGTCCCACGCTTGCCTCGCCCTGAATAGTCTCGCGCAGGATGCGAGGGAGCTCCGAAAGAGCACCGGGGAGGTAGTTCCCTACCTCCTCGATCGACTGAAGGCCGACCTTCGTGGCATTGACCGCGATCTGGTTCCACGGAAGGAGGTATCCGGTGAAGCCAAACCCGAACGCCAGAAACAGCAGGATCACGCCGGACACCCAGACGAGCTCGCGCGGCTTTTCGAACGCCTTCATTGCAAAAGTCGTCATCAGGTGAGCGATGACGCAGAGGATCATCGCCGACGAAGACCAGGCGTGAACGTTGCGGACCAGCGCGCCGCCGCTGACGTACTCCGTGATGTACTCGACCGACGCGTGGGCGTCGCTCACGGTCGGCTCGTAATAGAAGAGAAGCATCAGGCCAGTCACGACCTGGACGATGAAGAAGAAGAGCGTGAGGCCACCCAGGTAGTAGGCCCAGCTCATCTTGTGGACGGGTACTTCCTTCTTCGCCACCATCGAGGCGAAGTTCATCTTCGTCACCGGAAAGCGCTCGGCCACGAAGTCAGCCACGAGTCCGATCGTCGTAGACAGCTTCATCACGCCACCTCCCCGCGCCGCTTCGCGATGTAGACGCTCGTTCCGGCGAGGTCGGCTTCTTCCTTCGCCGTTCCACCGTCCGGCATCCTTCGCGCCACTATCGCCCCCTCGGAGTTCATCAGCACCCAGTCCAGATGAGGGAGCGGTGCACGGGCCGGCGACCCGGGATCAGGCGCGCCGGTCCTCACGTCGAACCAGGAGATGTGGCACGGACAGAGGATCTTCCCGTCGTCACTGACGTCGCTTGCGACAGTGCACCCGAGATGCGTGCACTTCGCAGAGATGAGCAGCGGCATTCCGTCGTCACCGCGAAATGCGAGCGCCGGCCGCATCTCGTAGTCCGTGAAGTAACGGCCCTTCTTTGAATCGAGCTCCTCGAGCGTCCCTATGCGGATGAAGTCCGACTTGAGCCGTTCGAGCTCGAGCTCGCGCTGCTCGACCGTCGACTTGATTCGCTCGAGCCGCGATTCCATCACTTCGGCCTGCTGCGAGTCGGACAGCGCCGGGCCGTGAAAGAACCGCGCCAGCTTGTCCAGAACTCCGGCGCCGAGAAGCACGCCGCCCGAAACGGTCGCGGCTGCCCCGCGCACGAAGAGGCGCCGTGAGTGCGCGACTTTCATCGCAAGGGCCCGCTCGGCACGGCGCAGGTTGCTCCAGATCACGAGCTGCGGAGCGCGCGCGAGATAGCTGAGCGGAATGGAGAAAATGTGGACGAGCCGCGAGAACGGGATCAGCGCGATGAAAACCCACGCTCCAACGATGTGTACCTTGACGAGCATCGGCATGTCCGTCACGAACGAAGAATCGGGCTGCAACCGGACGAGGCTCCGAAGGTACGGCGCGAGCGTGCTCGCTCCCCACGCTGCTCCCCATCGATAGTGCACCGCAACGGCGATCCCCAGCACGACCTGCACGAGCAGCACCGCCAGAACGATGAGATCCATCGTCGAGGTCACCGCCTGTACCCTCGCCGACGTCAGGCGGCGCGTTATGAGTACGAGCAGTCCGGCGACGCACAACACAGAGAAGGCGATGCCAGCTCCCTCGATGACCAGCAGGACCGGACGGACCGACAGCAAACTGGCCGACAGCCGCGGAAAAAGGAAGATCGCGATGTGGCCGGCGAGAATCAATATGATTCCAACGTGCCACGGAGCCGAGCCCCACTGCAGTCCTCGGTGCTCGAGGAACTGAGACGACATCGCCGAATAGCTGTACCGGTCAGACCGGTACCGGAACACCGAAGCCACGACGCAAAGCGCAACCGCGACATAAGGCAGGGCGACGAACAGCAGCGAGTCGATCATGACGGTTGTTCCTCCCGATCCACGGTCGCAAGCACGAGCCGTAATGCCTCGATCGCGTGGAGGTACGGGTTTCGGGTTCGCCCGAGCGAAGCGGCCATTGCCGCCACGGGCGCCTTAAGGCAATAGCGCACGAGTTCGTCGAACTCCTCGGGCGAGAGACACGGCGCAAAACGCAGCAGGACGGCGAGATGATCCGGCAGCTCGCTGCCGGGCTCGAAGCCGGCGCGGTCGAAGGCGTCGCGCAGGTCCGCCATCAGTCTGCCGCGTCGAAAACTCTCTTCGCCGAACAGGTGGACGCTGACGTAGGGCACGCACGACGGCATCACGAGAAACGTGCGCGTATACGCTTCCTGCTGCGCTTCCATCGGCTCGTTCGCGATCCACTCAAGGAAATCGCCGACCGCTGCGGCGGCTTCCGGGTACTCGCCGGCGAGCGCCGATCTACAGTCGAGCGCGGCGGCAATCGCCCGTTCTCCCGGGTAATCGAGCAGAGGCGCAAGGCTCGCGAGCGTGCCCGCAAGCGCTCCCTCCGGGCGTCTGTCCATCACTGGTGCGTTCATGCGCCCCTCTTCGCGATCTGAACGAAACCTATGCCACTCTCGCCCTTGCACGAATCGGGCGCGCACGTCCCCTCGATCGCCTCTTCACGCTGAATCGGTGGCAGTACGAACCGCTCGTACACTGTCGGCAGAGCGGTCATAGCGTAGATCTCCTCCGCTTCCGCCGGAGTCGTCTCGGCCTCGCGAAGGATGGCGCGCACCAGATCCGGATCCACGTCGGACAATTCCTGCGACCGCTTGAAGTATCTGACCGCCATCATCTTCTTGAGCACCTTGTCGACAATCTGCTCGTTGCCGGCCGAGAACAGGCTGGCGAGATAACGGACCGGCAGCCGCGCTGCGTCGATGCCCGAGAAGAAGCTATCCACCTGATTCTCGTAGAGCCCCGACGACTGCTTTCCCATCACCGGGAGCAGGGGCGGCACGTAGAAGAGCATCGGCATCGTCCTGTACTCGACGTGCAGCGGCAGCGCGAGCTTCCATTCGCAGACGTACTTCCAGACGGGCGAGCGGCGCGCCGAATCGAGGTACTCTTCGCTGATGCCGTTTTGTCGCGCCGCTTCACATACCTTCTCGTCGAACGGATTCAGGAATGTGTTGCGCTGAGCCTCGACGAGAGCGCTGTCCTCGACCTTCATTGCGTCCGGCACGCGCTCGGCGTCGTAGAGCAGGACTCCCATATACCGGATTCGGCCGACGCACGAGTGGAAGCAGGCCGGTGGCTGCCCGGTCTCCAGGCGCGGGTAGCAGAGGATGCACTTCTCCGACTTACCCGTCTTCCAGTTGTAGTAGATCTTCTTGTAGGGACACGCCGAGACGCACGCCCGCCAGCCGCGGCATTTTTCCTGGTTGATGAGCACGATCCCGTCCTCGCCGCGCTTGTACAGCGCGCCGGACGGACAAGAGGCCACGCAGCTCGGATTCGCGCAATGGTTGCAGATCCGAGGCAGGTACATCATCGAGACGCGTTCGACCTCGAACAACTGCGCGCGCTCTTCGGCCGACAACGCGTCGAGATTCGGATCGTTGGCGGCATAGATGGGCGAGCCCGAGAGATCGTCGTCCCAGTTCGGACCCGCCTCGATGTCCATGTACTCGCCGGTCACGAGCGAAACGGGACGCGCCGTCGGCTGGTCGTCGCCTTCCTCGGCGTCGAACAGATCCTGGTACGTGTACGTCCACGGCTCGTAGTACTCGTCGAGACCGGGTTGGTTCGGGTTGTAGAAGAGTCGCAGTAGCGAGTCGGCCTTGCTCTGACAACGAAGCTCGAGCTCGCGCTTTCCGTTCTTGCCAGTGAGTTTCCAGCCGCCCTGGTAGGACTCCTGGTCCTCCCATTTCGTCGGAAAGCCCGTGCCTGGCTTCGTCTCTACGTTGTTCCACCACATGTACTCGGCGCCGGGCCGGTCGGTCCAGACGTTCTTGCAGGCAACGCTGCACGTATGGCACCCGATGCACTTGTCGAGGTGAAAGACCATTGAAACGTGGGCTCGAACGTCCATGGTTACCAGCTCACTTTTTCGAGTTTCCTGACGACGACGTAGGTGTCGCGATTGACGCCTGTCGGTCCCCAGTAGTTGAAGGCATAGGTGAACTGCGCGTAGCCGCCGATCATGAATACCGGCTTCAGCCGGACTCGCGTCAGACTGTTGTGCGCTCCGGCGCGACGGTTCCCTCGTTCACGGGACTTCGGCACTGAGATCGTGCGCTCGGTCGCGTGGTAGATCATCCCGATGCCGCGTGGCAGACGCGCGCTCACGCACGCCCGCGTGCAGACCACTCCGTGGTCGTTGAAGATCTCGACCCAATCGTTGTCTTCGATTCCGATGACGGCCGCGTCCTTGTCGTTCATCCAGAACGGCTCGACACCGCGCGAGAGCGTCTCCATTCGGAGGTTGTCGCCGAACGTCGAGTGGATGTGCCATTTCCCGTGCGGAGTCAGATAGTTGAGCACGAGCGAGCCGCCGTCCACCGTAGACTTCGCCAAGTCGCGCAGCCCCGCGGCATCGGGCCTTGGCTTGTGCGTCGGCAGGTGCTCTCCGAATGCCCGGTAGACCTCGTGGTCGAGGTACAGGTGCTGGCGTCCGGTCAGCGTGCGCCAGGGGATGCGCTCTTCGACGTTCTGGCAGTAGGACGTGTATGCGCGGCCGCGGTTCGTGATACCCGTCCAGTAGGGAGTCGTCAGGCAGCGTCTCGGCTGGACGCATACGTCGTCGAAGGTGTAGCGGACCGAACGGGTATCGGCGGCAAGATGTGTGTGGTCGATGCCAGTCTTGACCGACTCGGCGGCGAACGCACGGTGCGCCATCTCGCCGTTCGTCTCGGCCGCGAAATGGAGAATGACTTCGCAGACCGATCGATCCAGCCGAAGTGACGGATAGGTTCTGCCATTCCACGTTTCGACGGGATGAGTCTTCCCATACTCGTCGTACGCATCGTCCACGTCGTAGTGAGTGCCGTGTACGGCAAGGCCGTTGTTCCTGAACGCCGGCCCGAGCGACATGAAGCGGTTGTGCAGGTTGTGGTAGTCGCGGGTGACGACCTTCATTCCGGGCATCGTCACGCCTGGCACCGGTTCGCATTCGCCCTTCGACCAGTCGCGAACGACGGGCTGTGCAATTTCGGCAGGAGTGTCGTGAGCGAGCGGCGTGACGACCAGATCGCGCACGCTGGCTGGCAGATAACGCACCGCGAGGCGCGAGGTGGCAAGCGCGAGGTCGCGGAAGGCGTCCCAATCGTTCTTCGACTCCCAGCACGCCGGAACCGCCGCCTGGAGCGGATGGATGAACGTGTGGAGGTCGGTCGTGTTGAGATCGTTCTTCTCGTAGTAGGTCGCCGCCGGCAGCACTATGTCCGAGTAGAGCGCCGATGTGTCCATGCGGAAGTTGAGATCGATTACGAGGTCGAACTTCCCGGTCGCGGCATCGTCGCGCCACACCGCGTCGTGCACGTCGTCGCGAGCTACTTCATCGGCGATCGCGTTCGTGTGCGTGCCGAGGTAGTGCTTGAGGAAGTACTCGTGCCCCTTCGCCGACGATTGGAGCGCGTTGCCGCGCCAGATGTACCAGACCCTCGGGTAGCACTCAGGTGCGTCCGGGTCTTCGACCGAAAACTTCAGCGATCCGTCGCGCAACCGGTCGACGGCGTAAGCGACGACCTCGTCGTCGGTGGTGGCGCCGGCGGCCTCGGCCTCGCGCACGAGCTCGACGCTCGAACGGTTGAATTGGGGATAACACGGCAGCCATCCGTTGCGAACCGCGAGAACCTGTTTGTCGATCGTATGACCGCTGGCCATCGGATGCGCCTTGTCGGTGACGGCGCAGACTTCGTTGAAGTTCTTGTCGTAACGCCACTGGTCCGAATGGACGTAATGGAACGACGGTGCGTTCTGAAGGCGAGGCGGTCCGCCCCAGTCGGTGCCAAAAGCGATCGGAGCCCATGAAGCCTGCGGCGCGAGCTTCTCCTGCCCTACGTAATGGTTGAGGCCGCCGCCGTTGACTCCGACGCAGCCGCACAGCACGAGCGGCATTATCGCGGCGCGATATATCAGGTTGTTGTGGTACCAGTGATTGACGCCGGCTCCTATGATGATGCTGCACTTGCCCTGCGTCATCTCAGCCGTCCGCGCCCATTGCCGCGCGAAGTCGACGACGCTCGAAGCCTTCACGCCTGTGAAGCGCTCCTGCCAGGCTGGTGTGTACGGCTGGGTATCGTCGTCGTAGCTGGCCGGCCAGGCTCCAGCGCTGCCGGCCACGCCGACACCGTACTGGGCGAGCATCAGCTCGAGCACGGTCGTCACGTAGATGTCGCCATCCGTCGACTCGACGCGTCGCGCAGGGACGTCGCGCCGCACGAATACTCCGCTCTCGCCGTCGGTGAAATCGGCAAAGCCAACCGGCACAGTCGAGTCGGCGAGTGCGCCCAGCCGCAGTGCGGGTTCGATCGTGGCCCCCGTCACGTCGTCGACGAGCTCGAGATTCCACTCACCCTTCTTTTTCTGCCAGCGGTGACCGACGGTTCCCTTCGGCATCCGCAGGTCGCCAGTCGCGGCGTCGAGCATGAAGGTCTTCCATCCGGCGTGCTCGGCGCCGCTGGTCGCCGCGATCTCGGAAGCGCGAAGCAGCGAACCTGCCGAGTACGTGCCGTCGGCGCCACGCTCCAGCTTGACGACGAACGGTGCGTCCGAAAACCGCTTCACGTAGTCCAGGAAGTACGGAACCTGCCGGTCCAGGTAGTACTCCTTGAGGATCACGTGGCCGACTGCCATCCAGAACGCACTGTCCTGACCCTGGTTCAACGGTATCCATTCGTCGGCGATTCGCGCCGTCTGACTGAAGTCAGGACTGAAGACTACGACCTTCGCCCCCTTGTGTCGCGCCTCGACCAGGAAATGCGCGTCGGGCGTTCGCGTCATCAGGACGTTCGAGCCGACGACGGCGACGAACTTCGAGTTGTACCAGTCGGCGCTTTCGGCGACGTCCGTCTGCTCTCCCCAGACTTCGGGCGATGCCGGCGGCAGGTCGCAGTACCAGTCGTAGAAAGAGAGCGCAACACCACCCATCAGCTGCATGAAGCGGGCGCCGGCCGCGTAGCTCACCATCGACATGGCTGGAATCGGAGAGAATCCGACGATGCGATCCGGGCCGTGTTCGAGAATGGTGTGGACGTTGGCGGCCGCCATCAACTCGTTGACTTCCTCCCACGAACTGCGGCGGAAGCCCCCCTTTCCACGCGCCCGCTGGTATCGATTCCGCGACTCCGGATTCGACACGATGCTGCGCCAGGCGGCGACCGGATCGTCCGGGTTCTTGGCCTTCGCCGCGCTCCAGAGGTCGACGAGTGCACCCCGCATGAACGGATACTTCACGCGCAACGGGCTGTAGATGTACCAGGAGTAGGAGATCCCACGCTGGCAACCGCGGGGCTCGTACGGCGGGGCCTCGCGATCGAGAATGGGATAGTCGATCGCCTGCATCTCCCACGTCACGATGCCGTTCTTGACGTAGACGTTCCAACTGCACCCGCCGGTGCAATTGACCCCGTGCGTGCTGCGAACGATGCGGTCGTACTGCCACCGGTTACGGTAGAACTCCTCCCACTGCCGCTCGTCGGGCGCGAAGATGTCCTTAATCCACGCCATCGCGTCGCCTCCTCAGGAGATTTCGTCTCACGCCGGGCGCCCGCTTTCGATAGACGAAGGCGAGTGCTCCAAGGCCGAAGATCGCCGTGACCGCTCCGAACGCCGCGACCGGAGGATCCGGCCGCCGCGTGGGCGTGGGAGCCGACTCGGCAAGGAACTTGGTCAGATGGAGCGCTTCCTGCCTTGTCACGGGATGATCGCGGTATGCAGCGCTCATGATCTTGAAGTTCGTCTTTTCACACGCCGATACGAGCGGGGCTTCACCCAGCTTCGTGTAGACGGCCGTAAGGTCGGGGCCGAGCGTTCCTCCCGTTCCGTTCACGACGTGGCAGGCCGCGCACGAAGCGCCTCCGTTGACGAATGGACTGCTGCCGGTAAAGAGCGCCGCTCCGATTGCTGCCGACGGCGGGTCGAACGCGGCGGCCGCGGCCTGGGCGGCGCGGCCCTCCTCGGTCTTGATCCTCTCGCGCACGTTCGGATCCTTCAGGAACTCGGCCAGCAGCGCGATGTCGGCGTCGGGAAGCGGCCCGACCTTCTTCTCCATGGTCTTGATCGCTGCGGATAGCTCCGGAACGGGCCAGGTGGCCGCATCGTTCAGGTCCGGGCCGCTCAGCTTGCCGCGCCCGACCGTATGGCAGCCGGCGCATTTCTGGAGATACATCTTCGCGGCCGGGTCGCCCGGCTCAGATGCCGTCGGCTGGGAAGGCGCGGCTGGAGCAGGCTGAACAGTCGCGACTGCTGCAGGCTGCGATGGTGCTGGTGCAGCCGGCGCCGTCGATCCGGCGGTGGCGGGTTCCTGACCGAAGGCGGGCTCGACCGGACCGGAGCCCGACAACGAAAGCCAGACGCCGCTCCAGACGAATGCGAGCAGTACCGCTGTTTTGAGTGCGCGCACGGATGCGAGGCGGACTCGAAGGACGTTCATGGGGATCTCCCTATTTCCTGCGAGACTCGGAATGCTGACGAGTCAATGGCACGACGTCGGCCGGAACGCTCTGTGTCCCGGAGCACGCAGCAGGGTGGGTTGTTCCGCTCGTGCTCTCGTCGAATCGGGGGGACGATAGCCGCGATGCTCGCGGGGCCAATATGACAAAAGTCACACGGCGACCTGCGGGGTCGGGCGAGGGCCCTCGGGACCTGGCGCGGTGGGTCGTTCAGTTCAGCGCGAAGGCGCGACGGGAACGACCGATGTGCCGTCCGTAAAACGAATGCGCGAAATCGTGACCGAGTCGAACGACGTCGGCGCGGCCTCCTTCACTACTACCGCAAGGAACTTCATCTCGCCGGGCTTGATCCTTTCCTTCGAGTTGAAGGCATACCTCGCTACGGCCATTTCTCGCTTCGCGTCGGAGTAGAACACGAATGACCACTCGACCGATTCGACGTCGCGAGCGCCAACATTTCGAACCAGCACGTACGCCTCACGCTGCAGTACGACCTGAGGCGGCGGCGCGCCGCGCGGACGGGGAAGAGGCCGGCCCCACGGGTCCGTAGGCAGGCGTCCTCCACCAAACAGATAAGTGCGCTGCACGACGCGGCCGAACGCCGAGTCCACAATTTCGAGATCGGTCGCACCCGGACCCGGTTTTTCGGCCGCCACCGCCGGTAGCGCGAGCGCGAGGACTATCACGAGAACTGAACTCAACCTGGACATTACGAAGAATCGATCCGTTGCACGTTGGTGCGCGGCCATCCAGCGCTCCAAACGTCATCCAGAATATCAAAATGCGCCAGCCACCAGTCGCCACTGGCTGGCAATATCCCCTGGTATCGCCAGAACGCGCGACGTCCGCCGGCCTTACTTCCGTCGTCTCGAGAGCAGGACCTGCTCCCACGCCGCCGAGTGTATCAACCTCGCTACGGCGTCGCCGAGCCCATCAACGGGCGGGTCGAGGCCCTCGGGACAATCGTCGAACAACGTCGCATACAGCACGCAAGCGGCCAGGTAAGATCCCGCGAGATTCGGGTGGCTCATGTCCCGATCATGAAGCTGCGGGGCATTCGTCATTGCCAGCACCTTCTCCCAGGCAAGGCCGACCGGCGCGACCGTTGCGCCCAGCTGCTCGCCGATCGAATTGTAAGCGTCCGCGAGTACGCGCTGGTTGTGAGGTTCGTGCTGCCGCGCCCAGGTCATGTAGAGAACCACCCGCGCGCCGTGCTCGCGGATCACAGGTTCGAAGAGCCGGACGTTTTCGTGAAAGCGGATCGCATTTTTGACCGGAAGCGTGCTCTGCTCCTGAAGGACCACGATGTCGAATCGCCCGCCGGCCAGCTCGCGCCGGGCCTCTCCCTTGTTCCAGTGAGCGCGCAACGAAGCGCCGCCCCGGCTCACGAGAGCGTGCTCGAAGCTCCTCCCGCGCCGCTCAGCCATCCGGGCGATCAAGCCTGGAACGTCGTTTCGCGCCGTGAAGCTGTTGCCGACGAACAGGGCGCGAAGAACGCGAGGCGGCTGAGGCCTGGCCGGCACGCTCAATACCACGACATCTTCGTCTGCATTCCGCCGACTTTCCAGTTCGAGCCGTCACGTAGAAGGAGTAGCTTGAGGGTGCCCGATCGCCTGTCGCGGTTGGTTTCCATGGTGTAGGTCGCGGCTTGCACGACGAGACCCTGGACACGTTCCTCGGCGAACGCGGTCCGCTCGACAGTCGTGATGAAACCGTCGCCCAGCAACGTGTTACGGAACGACTCGACCTTCCCGTCGTCTTTTATGCCGGGACAGATTCTGTCCACGGTCTCGAAGTCGCTCTGCTGAAACGCATACAACAAGCGTCGCGCGAGAGCGTCGGCGCCTTCGGGCGTTGCGGCGTATGGCGGTTCGGCCACCTCGGGTCGAACCGACAGCTCGAACCCGGCTAGCTTCTACTCGCCGGAAAACCCCACGTCGAGGTAGCTGCAGACGATCGACGATGTGCCGAATACGTGCCGGGCCTCGTATTCCACGGTCGCCATCCGTCCGGTGCCGGCGATGCGGTCTATCCGCGGCTCGGCCTTCGCCGAGACTTCGACCATCTTGCCGAGCGACTCGGGACGCTTCACCCTGGCGCCGAACTCGGGCCACTTCTCGCGCCGCAGCATCGGCGCCCCGTTATCGTAGATCCGGGCAAACTCCCGCTCCCGCAATTGAGCGATCGTTGCATCGGCGGCCTTTGCCGCATCGGCAGATCCAGGCCGCAAGATCGTGAAGTAGAGGGTTGCCACGACGGCGGCGGCGACGGTAAGTCCAAGCGCGACGACGAGCGCCGGCACCACGAAACGAAACGGCCGGGATTCTTCGACTGGCCCGAAGCCGACCGCCGGTGCCGGACGCGCTCCCGGCTGGGCGAATGCGGAGTCCGCGACCGCGGAGTCGGGTGGCGGCCCGACCGTCACGGTCTGCTTGCGGTACGTCGCCGGGACAGAATCGGCGCCGGGTTCGGCGTACGGGCGGTGTGAACCGATCTCGGGTGCTACAAACGGCAACGCGCCCAGCCTCGACGCGAGAGCAACGAGCCGGATGAACAGCGCGCGGCTCGAATCGTCTAGCGCATTGGCGGCCGTTCGTCCCTCGATCCCCTCGGGACACGATGCCATTGCCGCGGCCAGCTGTGTGCGCCAGGGCGCGGCCTCCGGCGGCCACGGTCCACCCCACGCGGCGCCACGCAGCAGTGCGACGAACCCGTGCGCGAACGCCTCTTCCATTTCGGCCGACCAGGCGCCGTGTTCATCGTAGTCGCGAACGGACTGCGCCGCACCGCCGCGCCGGACGACTCTCGCGGCCCACGCAGAGGCGATCGCATCGTCATCACGGTCGAGTGAGGGGCGAAGACGCGCGGCGAAAGCGAAAGCCGTGGACGACGCATCCGCGCCCGGCAGAAACTCGACTTCTCGCCCGGCTCCGGAGGCGACAATGCAGAGCGCGGTCCCGTCCCGGCGCTGTCGGACTCGTGAATCGTTCACGGTGTGGTTACACCTCCTTGACCGGCCGCCGGCAGCGAAAGGGCGATCCTCAGGCCGCAGATCCCGTAGCGAACGAGTGGGTCGTACCCGAAGCGTTTGCGCGCCGTCGTATCGGTCCAGTGGATGTCGTATGCGCCTCCGCGCAGGACGCGTTTCGTGTCGCTCGATCCGCTGATCCAGGCGCTTCCGTCGGCCGGTGCGCCGTTGTAGTTCGAGTGGAACGTGTCGGCGCACCACTCCGAGACGTTTCCGTCCACGTCGAACAAACCGAAGCCATTTGCAACGCCGAGACTGCCTACGGCGGTGACCTTTGCCCGGAACGGGCCTTTCGGCGATTCTGGATCGTCCGGGTCGACGCGAATGTTCGCATAGGTTGCGTCGGTCGCCGCGCCAGTCACGTACGGACCGGCTTGACCCGCCAGCGCCGCGTACTCCCACTCGGACTCCGCGGGCAGCCGGTACGGACGGCCCGTTGCCTTCTCCAGTCGCAGGCAGAACTCGTTCGCGTCGGCCCACGAGATCGACGTCATCGGTAGCGATCCATCCCCAGGCTCCGGCGTTTCGATTGCCAGGTCGCGCGTGATTCGTGGAAGCGCGGCCACGGCCCGCCACAGGTCGCGCGTCACTTCGGTTCTGGCCAACGCGAATTCAGGCACCGTAACGTCGTGCGATGGACGGCTGAACTCGTCGAACGTCACGTCGTCGTCCGGCAGTCCCATGGCAAAGGTGCCGGTAGGAACCACTACCATCTCGAACGTCGCGCCCCCGGGAAGCGTCTCTCGAAATACCCGCGCGGTTCCCGACGGACGTTCGACGACGCGGCCCGTCGCGTCGAGACGCACGCTTCGAAAGGCCGCCGACGTCACCTCGTCCGCGGCTATTGCCCGGCCGGGCGCGCCCGACGCGCCCGCGACAGGGATCGTGTCCGATTCCGCGTCGTAGACCGGCAGCGACGCGATGTAGCCGATCACGCCCGATACCGGCCTCGGGCCATATTCCCCTTCCCGTTCGCTCGCCGAGCGAACCACCGAATCCGGCGGGGATTCGCCCCGGATCGTCTTCATTCCAACCTGTTTGCCGAGCGTGACGTCCACAAGGATCAGATATGCATTCGTCACGTACCCCTTGGCGAGCGCCTGGCCGCGGGCGGAGTAGTACGTATCCAGATATTCCGGCAGCCATTGAACGAAGACGATTGTGCCTACCTCATCGGGTGACTCGGCCCGAATTGCCCGAGCGAGCCCGTGCGTGCACGGGTCGATCTGGCGAGTGCCGAGGTCGACGACTACCACACGTCCACGGCGGTAAGGGCGAGTCGGCGCCGTCGCGGCCGTCGCCAGCTCGAGGTAGCCGGCCAGTGATTTCTCGAAACGTCTGGCGCGAGCCTCGTCCGGTGGCGTTCGGAAAATCGCCATCACCAGAACGACGAGCAGGGTAACGGTAGTGATCGCCGCTACGGCCGCAATCGCGCGCGCTGACGTGGACTCGAGACGGCCGAGGACCCTCGCAAAGCGACCATTGCCCGCGCCCGGGCCGTCGTCGTCGAAAGTAGCGAAGGTAGGTGGTCGCGGACTCGCGGCCGGACCGTTCGTGTTCATTGACCGGGCCTGCGACGCGAGGCGCAACCGGTAACTGGTGGCGGCGGCGCGCGCGGCGGCTGCATCTTGATGCGGCGACCACGAACGTGCGCTCGTGGCTCGTTCGGCAAGCGCAAGCGCTTCGACAGTCCTGCCGTCGGCGTCGCGCAATGCGGCCAACCGAAGCAATAACTGTGGGTGATCCGATTCGAGGGCAAGCGCCCGCTCGACGAAGGAAGTCGCCTCGTTCAGGCGGTCTGACTGCATCGCGATTCCCGCAATGAGATGGTACGCCTTCGAATAGGAAGGTCCGACCCAGGAGACGGAAACGCCGGCCGGCAGTCTTGGCCCGAAGAACTTCAGATATGCGTCGAATTCGCGTTCGTCCCAGAATGCGATCTCACGCTCGGCGCCCCGGTCTACCATCCACGACCACGAGGCCGGCATGGAACCCAGGCGGGCTTCGAGCAACTCCCTCGCTTCGTCCACGCGGCCGGCGGCGATGAACTGTTCGGCTGTCTCTGTGAAGTCCGGATTCGCGCTCATTGATATACCCGCGTGAAGACTAGCAGACTCCGTCGGCCCTGGCGTGTGTCACAGGCCTGGATCGCGAACATCGATCGGGTCGGAATGCAACCGTACCGCCAAGGGGGCGTCCCTGGAAGCTCGTTTCCGGCGCTTCGAGCCGAGCAGGCCGTGGATCACCGTTTTTTCTCCCGAGCCCGAACAGGATCGGGGCCCTGCGGAGTACGATCGCCGAGCGCAATCGATCCTTTGTAGCGGAAGGGTCTCGCCACCCCCGGCCGAAAGATTGGCAATAGCGCCGCGTTGACTTCTGCGCACGTCGCGGCCGCGATGATGCGCTGAATCCCACTCGATTCGTGGAGGCGTCATGCGCGCTCTGTATCTCGCCGCGGCGGCACTCGTGTGTCTGCTCGGTTTCGCTTCGAGCCCAGTCGCGGCTTCGACGCCTCGCGTCGACGACCCGACCGAAGGTCAACTTCGGGCCGTCGATGCAAAGGGAAATCTTCGTCCGCCGTGTCCTCTCGAGCACACCGGCGTCGACGTGGACGTGTCAGGCCTCGTTGCTCGCGTGACGGTCACCCAGCGATTCGTCAATCCGTATCAGGAAGCAATCGAAGCGGTATATCTGTTCCCGCTTTCCGCCGATGCCGCGGTCGACCGAATGAGCATGAGGATCGGCGATCGCACGATCACGGGTCGAATTGCGCGCCGCCCGGAAGCGCGTGCCGCCTACGAGTCGGCTCGCGCCGAAGGGCGAACCGCCAGCCTTCTCGAGCAGGAGCGTCCGAACGTGTTCTCGCAGTCGGTCGCAAACATTCCCCCTGGTGCACGCGTCGTGGTCACCATCAGCTACGTCGAGACGCTCGACTACGAGGACGGCCGCGTCGAGTTCGTCTTTCCCATGGTTGTTGGCCAGAGATACACGCCAGCGGCCGCCACGGCCGCCCGGCCGGATGCGACCGCAACGTCCACCGCGATGCGCCCCGGTACTCGGGCCGGCCACGACGTCTCGATCGACGTTCGGCTCGACGCCGGCGTTCCACTTACGGCCGTGGACTCGAAACTGCACGCGATCGAGACTTCATACAAGAGCCATCACGCCGCTCTGATCAGGCTCGCCGCGCGCGACGAGATTCCAAACCGGGATTTCATCCTGTCGTGGGGCGTGGCGGGCGGAAGGCTCGAGGATGCCGTGCTCGCGCATCGCGACCAGCGCGGCGGTTTCGTTACCCTGCTGCTCCAGCCCCCGGACCGGATCGCCGAAGTGGATCTCGCGCCAAAAGAGATCGTCTTCGTCGTCGACACGTCGGGATCCATGAGCGGGCTGCCGATGGAGAAGGCGAAGGAGACAGTCCGGTACGCGATCGAGCGGCTCAGTCCCGGCGATACCTTCAACGTTATCACGTTTTCGGGCTCGACTCGGGTGCTCTTCCCCGATCCCGTTCCGGCGAGCGCCGCAAATCGAGATGCGGCGATGAAGCTGCTTGCCGAGACGCAGGGCGGTGGAGGAACTGAGATGATGGCGGCCATCCGCGCTGCGCTCGAGCCGTCCGACGCTCAACACCACGTCCGTATCGCGTGCTTCGTGACCGACGGCTACGTGGGAAACGAGTCCGAGATTCTGGCCGAGATCCAGAAACATCCGCAGGCGCGCGTCTTCGCGATCGGTATCGGCAATGCCGTCAATCGCTACCTGCTGGATCAGATGGCCGCCGAAGGCCGCGGCGAAGTCGCCTACGCTACCCTGATCGACGATGGCGAGCTAATCGCTCATTCCTTCTTCGATCGCGTGCGCAATCCGATCCTCACCGACGTCACCATTGACTGGAACGGCCTGCCGGTCACCGACGTGCTTCCGCAGCGCATCCCCGACGTCTTCAGCGCCAGGCCGGTCGTAGTTGCGGCACGCTACTCGGCGCCTGCGTCGGGAACGATCCGCATCCGAGGCTTCGCGGGCGGACGCGAGGTCGTGCGGGAAGTCTCAGTCATATTGCCGGAATCGACGGCGGGCACGGATTCCCTCGCAACGCTCTGGGCGCGGCGAAAAGTGGCGGCAGTGTCGCGCGAAGACTTCGCGGGGCTCTTGACCGAGCGGCCGCGCCCAACGATCGACGGCCGAATCGCGGAACTTGGTCTGGAGTTTGGCCTGTTGACGCCGTTTACGTCCTTCGTCGCCGTAGACGAAACATCGGTATCGGGCAACGGCGAGCCGAAGAGGGTCGATGTAGCCACGGAAACTCCTGACGGCGTCGAAGGCCGCGCTCTCGACGGGATAGCGAGCGCAAAATCGGGTGGCGTCATTCCGCTGGCACTTCCGGTCGAGCCCGAACACGGGGCGGTCTATGGATCCGAGGCAGGCTTCGTTGCCGAGTACGGAGCCAGCAGTGGATCGGTGGCGGCTGGCGACGCAGCTTCCCCTGACCTGTCTACCGTAGTGGAGCGGAAGGACCTCGCGACTTCCCCTGAACCCGTGATCGACGAGAGTCCCCGCGCTGGAAAGTCCGACATCATCGAAGCCGTCACGATCATAGGCTCGGGCGCCGACGCTGAATCTGACGGCCGGCCGAAGCGGCGACGAGTTGCGGACCTCCCGCCCAGGCAGCCCAACCCCACGATAGCGCCCGGAGCCGGTCCCGCCACCCCCTGGCGGCGCGTGTCGGCGCGACCCGCGGTCGAAATCGTCTTCGCCATCGACACGACCGGTTCCATGGGTTCGCTCCTCGACGGCGCAAAACGCCGGATCTGGAGCATGATCAACGAAATTCAGCGAACGGGCTGCAGGCCGGAAGTGCGTATCGGACTAGTTGCATTCCGCGACCGCGGTGACACGTACGAGACTATGATCCTGCCGCTTACGACCGATCTGGACCTCGTGTGGGTCACGCTGAGCGGACTGACCCCGTCGGGTGGTGGCGACACACCCGAGAACGTGCAAAGAGCGCTCTCCGATGCAGTGGGAACGATGGGTTGGTCAAAGGCAGGCGCAGGGCTGTCGAAGGTAGTTTTCCTCGTGGGCGATGCCCCGCCTCAGGAATACGAAGACGAGGCTAACATCCAGAACACGGTCCGTGCGGCCTTCAGTCAAGGCATCGTCGTTCACGCCATTCAGTGTGGCGACGACGGCGAAACGAAGAGGGCGTGGACCGAGATCGCGTTGCTCGGCGCCGGCAACTACTTCCCGATACCGGCCGATTCGACGGTCGCGGCAAGCTCGCGCACACCCTATGACAGAGTCATCGCGGACCTGGGACGCAGGATCGGCGAGACGTACACGCCATACGGAACTCCCGCCGCGCAGGAGGCCGCCAATGCGCGGCAGTCCG
The DNA here is from genome assembly GCA_021463145.1 of Blastocatellia bacterium. Taxonomy (GTDB): domain Bacteria; phylum Acidobacteriota; class Blastocatellia; order UBA7656; family JADIYM01; genus JADIYM01. The sequence continues at coordinate 24,178 of JAJTWZ010000019.1, forward strand.
ATTTCGAACTCAGAGCCGCAGGCCGGGACAACCGGGCGGTCGCGGCCGATCGTGCAATCAACAAGGCGGTCAACTCCGGAGCCTACGCTGGCGACTTCCTGCAGGCCATCGAGAATGGCGAGTTGAAGCTCGAAAGCGTTGCACAGTCCGACCTGCCGCAGGAATTGCGCGGCCTTTCGCCACAGGAGTTGCGGACCGAAATCGATCGCCGGATCTCGGAGCGGCAGGGCCTGCGTGCTGCAATCGTCGACCTTGCTCGCCTGCGCGACTCCTACCAGAGTCGGACAGCGATCGACGCAGCCGATCCGGTCGCCAGGTTCGACACGGCGGTGGTAGAAGCCGTCCGGAAACAGATTGAGAAATTTGGGGCGGCATGTGAGTAGGACAATGTCCGCAGGCAGTCCAATCCTGGCGCCACGGAGAAACTGGCTCAAGAACTCGATGCCCTGTTACCGCCTTACGCGTGGATGGCGCACGCGCCATTCCCACGGCGGCGTGGGGTTCGGATCCGTCCACAGTCCCCGGCGGGCAGCCCGTGCTTCGTTTACAAGCTGCTCCAGACGGGCGTCATCCGAATAGACGTCGTAGAACCACGCCAGTCCTTCGCTCACCAGCACGTCAGAGGCGCGTCGTCCGTCCGCAATCGTCACATCGACGACTTTGCGCCCATACCGGTCTACGTCCAGTACCTTCACAGTCACCACGCTGCGCATGACGAGTTCGGAGAGCCGGGCCCGGGCTCGCCGGTTCCACGGCTGGCCGTACTCCGGGGCGTCGATGCCTGCTAGCCGCACTCGCACTCTGCGGCCATTGCGCATCACGTCGAGCGTGTCGCCGTCCGAGATCGACACGACGCGCCCCGACCACGTTTCGCCGGCGCGCGCAACGACAGCCTCAGGCGACTGGCAGGCGACCGCTATATGAACGCCAATTGTCACGGTCGAGAGCTGGATGACGGCGAGGGCGAGTGCGGCCCGGATCCAGGACCCTCTCGCATCGACGAACTTTCGGCAGCATTCGAGAATTTCGGTTTCACCCACTGACCGACTTGACCTAGCATGGCTCGGGCCGCGGTGTTCTGTCATCGACGACCTCCTGGCGTGAAGTGTGACATCCGGCGGCAACAGCCCACTCCAGACTTGTATGCCTCGTCCCGATCGAGAGTAACTCTCAGGGTTCCATGGATCTCTTCAAGAAATTGCGGACTACCGGTCCGCTGCAGCTCCCGGAGCAGGAGAGCGGCCCCGATCTGGCCTCGCTCGAGCGGGCCCACGCTGCGCGACCGCACGACGGGGCGATTGCCGAGCAGCTCGCGACGGCCTATTCCGCGGAGGGCGACACGGCGAAGGCCATCAACGTACTGCTTGCGGCCGGTGAGCTCGCTCGTGACGACGGTAGGGTAGAAGGCGCTCTTCATTTCATTGCGCTCGCCGAGACGCTCGCCACCGGTCCCAAGCGAATTCCGATCCTCGAGCGGCTCATCGCTCTCCACGTGGCGCGACAGGCATACGTGCGGGCTTTTCTCATCGCCCGCGAAATTGTCGAATTCCACGTGCGCGGAGAGGATTCGATTCGCGCTCGCGACTTCCTCGGAAGACTCTCGTCGCTCGGTCCTCGCGACGCCGCATATCGGAAGCGGCTCGCCGGAATGCTGACAGCGTCCGGAGAGGCGTCCGACGCCGGTCCAGTTGCGTCCTGGCGTCAGGGGCAGCTCGATCAGGACGTCCCGCGAGAGGACTTTTCGGATCTGTCGGTGCTGCTGGTCGAAGACGACTCGGACCAGGCCGAATTGCTGGCGGCCGCGATCGAAACGCTCGGCTGCGAGGTCCGAGTCGCTACCGATGGCCTCCACGCGCTTAGCCTGATTGCGGCGAGCCGTCCTCAACTCGTCATATCCGATCTCGTCATGCCTGCGATGGACGGCAGTCAGCTTTTTCGCGCGATCGCCTCGGACCCGGCGAACGAGACGATCCCGTTCGTGTGCCTCAGCGCTCGCGGCGACCAGTTCGAGGTAGCGGCGGCGCTCCAGCGTGGAGTCGAGGATTACTGGGTAAAGCCCGTGCGGCCGGCCGAGCTTCGCGCCCGCGTGCTGAGGCTTCTCAGACGCATCAAGGAATACGCGGCACTAGGCGGCGACCTCGGCATCGGCCTTGCGAACGTCGTGCAGGTGCTCGAGGTCAGCAGCAGGACGGGAACACTCCTGCTGCGCAGCCGCGGCCGCACGGCGACTATCTACTTCTCCGACGGCCGGCCGATAGACGCGATTGCCTGCGGGAAGACTGGCGAGCCCGCTTTCTTCGCGATCGCGGAATGGAACGAAGGCACGTTCGAGTTCTCGCCACGGCTGCCGGAGCGCGAGCGATCGATCTTTGCGAGCGCGCAGGGTCTGTTACTGGAGGCGTACCGCCGTCTCGACGAAACGGCCGAAGCCATCGCGGAACTGCCGGACGACAGGACGGTCAAGCTCGCCTTCGTCGGCGACGTTCCTGAAGTCGAAGAGCAGGAGCGCGGCGCACTCGACAGGCTCAGACTGGCATTGGATGGCAATCGGACACTCGCCGAACTGCTCGACGAGCTCGTCGGTGAACTCGAACCGATCGTTCTGCTTGCCCGGCTCGTAAGGGAAGGCTCGGTGCGTACGGCCGATGGACACGGGCAGAGTCCCGGCCGTTTCGGGTGACACTCGAAACCTCCGTTTTTCCATGTCCATTCTGTCCACACTTTGACTCTGGCGAGCCTGGCGCGTATACATGGCGCCGCGGGCAATCTTCGCGATGAGCTTTCTGAGGGGGGAGCAATGGCGATAAGTGGACACAAGGGAGTCAGCCGAATCGATCAGGTATCGAAGAATCATCACGGATGGTACGTGCGCGTCCGTTACAACGGGACGACCGTCTCGAAGTTCTTTCGGGACGGCCTGTATGGCAGCCGCGAGAAAGGATTGAAGGCAGCTGTCGCGTTCCGGAACGAGACCGAGAAGGAACTTGGCAAGCCTCGCACGGATCGAACGATCCTGCCGATGACGGCGCGTAACACGTCGGGTGTGGTCGGAGTGAGGCGCCGAGTGCGCGCGAGGAAGCCCGTCAATGGCGAGCAGACCCACGCCGCGTACTTCGAAGCGTGCTGGAGTCCGAAACCCGGCAAACTGCAGCGCAAGCTCTTCTCGGTCGACCAACTTGGCGAGCGTGGCGCGTTTCTGGCGGCGTGCGCTTTCCGGCGCGAACGTGAACGCGAGATGCTCGGCGGTGAGATCCGGGCGAATTGGGCGGCGGCTGCCGCGAAGATTCTCGGTACCTAGCAGTACGGCACGCCGGGCGTAGTCACGCGCCGGTGACGTGGAGTTGGAAATGTCTGACGAACCTCCGCGCATCGGCGCGATTGGCTGGGTCGATCTGACTGTGCCGGATGCTGGCGCAGTGAAGGATTTCTACCGCGAAGTCGTCGGCTTCGACGTCGTCGACCTCGACATGGGCGGCTACTCGGACTATTGCCTGAATGTTCCGGACAGCGACACGACGGTAGCCGGCGTGTGCCATGCGCGCGGGCCGAACACCGGAGTGCCGCCCGTGTGGCTCGTCTACATCACGGTAGCGGACCTCGCGGAGAGCCTCGCCAAGGTCACGCAGCTCGGCGGAAAGGTTCTTCGCGAGCCAAAGACGATGGGATCGTACGGTTCGATGGCTATCATCGAAGACCCGGCCGGCGCGATTGCCGCATTGTTCGAGCCAGGGACGGCCTGACGTCGCGCGAATACGATTCGTGGACCGGTCGCCATCGGCAAATGCCGCTCGTTTGAACCTCCGGAGTGCCGCTCGTTTGAATGGCCGGATAGCGGCCATAATGAAGCGCCGGAGGCTCTCCTCGAATCTCGAAGCCCGTTGATACCCGGGAACAATGGCGGCCTCCTGCCCTGGGGCGCTGTAGTCTGACTCTCCCGAAGATCCGGAGATGCAAAGCAGTTCTCCACGCGCCTGCAGCGCGCCTCCTTGGATGTAACCAACAGCGTTTCGGGTCCGCGGGCCATTCTGAAGCGCCGTAGGCGCGAAAGAGCCAGAGCCCACGGCGTAAGCCGTGGGAATTGTGGGAGAGTTCGGTCGAGCCCCGGAGGGGCGAAAGAAGAACGCGAATATGCGACGGCCGTGGCCCTCTTTCGCCCCTTGCGGGGCTTCGATCGATTTCTGCCTGCTGACCCACGGCTTGCGCCGTGGGCCACGGTGCTTTCGCGCCTACGGCGCTCCGGAAGAATGCGATGGCGACTCGTTCACGCGGCATCGCGACTCGAAGAATACAGAGAGGTTTCGTAACAGCCTTCGAGTAGCACTACGCCCGCCAGGCGGAAGGGTTCGGGTGGTTACGATATCCGGAGGGAGCGCAACGGGTCGCTTCATTCACCGCCGCGACGTCTCGAATCTCTTATGTTACCGATGCGCGGTCTGCGCCCCGGCTGATTCGCACACCGACTTCAGCGTGGCGAGCGCCTTCGGCCAGGCCGTGTTCATGAACTCGTCGAAGCCCGGCAGCGATTCCATGCGGACGTCCACCTTGGTTCCGCCTTCGACATCCGAGAACGAGTAGTTCTCGAAGCTCGGCGCCCACTTCCGGACTTCCTCGCTTTCGGTGTCTTCGACCCCGTTCTTGATTTCGCCGAGGTGCTGGATCGAGAGGAACTCGTTCGGCCGGTTCTCGGCAATGACGGCGACCATGCCGCCGTCGCCGCCAGGACCGACGAAGCGAATGCGCTCGCCCTCCTCCCACGAACCCTCGTATGTCGAGCCTTCGCAAAAGGCCGACGTCCACTTCTCATACGTCGCCCGCTCGAGCATCGTCTTCCAGACGGTCTCGCGGTCGGCGCCGATCACGATGGAGTATTCAAGGATGTTCTTGGACATGGCCGAAACCTAGTCCCGCCGGACGATCGGCGTCAACACAGCGAAGGCCGTGTCGTCAGCGTTCCGCCGCCACAATGCGCTCGGCCTGCGTGCGGCGAATGGTGTACTTCGCGAGCTCGAACGGGTCCGCGGTCTCTGCGCCCGTGACGAGCGCGAGCAATTGCTCGCGACGGGCCCGCTCGCGCCCCTCGGCGGCGTCCACGAGGGAGTGCAGGTCGCGCTCGGTCTGGTCCTTCGTCTCGTTCTTCAGGCAGAGGAGGGCGAGCCCCGAGTACGTGTAGCGCTCGAAGTTCTCGAAGAGGAATTCGCGCAGCGTGGGGCTGTGCTGGAGGTGGAAACGGATCGTCTGCTCTACGCTGCGGGCCGGATACTGCGGAAAGGCGGCCGAGTGGATGATCGACGACGCGAACGCGTGGAGCATGAGTTCGGCCATCGCGAGCACTTCGTCTTCGCTCGCGCGGTCGGCTTCCTTCCATCGCCTGCCCGTGTAGAAGTACGGGCGCAGGTACGGCTTCTCGACGAAGGCGCGCAGGTACTCGCCCGTCTCGGCCATTGCGCGCTGGATGAGCTGGATCTCGGGCTGCTGCTGCGCCTGTTCGAGCTGGTGGCGCGCGGTCTCGAGTTGCTGCCGCGCGTTGCGCAACTGGCGGATGAACACCGAGAAGTTCAGAAGGCCGGTCAGCACGAGGAGGAACGTGCCGCCGAAACTGAGAATCGAGACGAGGAGTTCCGTGCTCACGGGGGCCTACAGTACCGCGAGCGCGGGCGGGCGGGTAGGGTGACAAGGTGCCTCGCCGGGCCTCGTTGGCCCCACGAGTTGGCAGTGGTCGTCGCGGCCTTCGTTCAGGCGGACTCGTCTCGCATCGTCTTCTGTGAATTTCGCATCGTCTTCTGGAATTCACACCCATCCCCCGTCTTGCATGCCCGGCCCGCATGGGTGTATGGGTTCTGTATGGGTTTCGGGCGCGCCAGTCTCACACCGGTCGACGACCGTCCCCTCGCGGATCTGCGCCGCTCCGGCGTCGTCCGCGCGGGCGCCGAACCCCTCCCCGTTCCCGAGACCGTCGCGTCGGGCGATCCCCTCCTCGCGGCCTTCCTCCCCGGCGGAGGCTTCCCCTGCGGCCACATCACCGAGATCCGCGGTACGCCCTCGAGCGGCCGCCTCTCGATCACCATCCGCGCCATCCTCCGCGCCCTCGCCCTCGGACAGCGGCCAGCGCTCGTCACGACGCGCGGTTTCTTTCCGGGCCTCGTACCCTGGCTGCCCGCCGCGCTCGACGCCACGCTCGTCTGCCGCGTCGCGGACCTCGCCGAAGGACTCGGCGCCGCCGAAGTCCTCGCCACGGCGGGCGCCGTCGACCTCCTCGTCCTCGATGCCGTCGGCCTCGCCGGCGATGGACGCCCCGCCGGCGCCGACGCCTCGCTCGCCCGTCTCGAGCGCGCCGCGCGCGCCGAACGGCTCGCCCTCGTCCTGCTCACCGACGAGCGGTCCGCGGCCACGATCGGCCTTGGCGCGAAGCCGTCGCTGCGGATCGAACTGCACGCCGCCGCGTCGGGCGTGCCCGACGGACGGTTCGTCGTCCACCCCTCGATCGTGCGTTCGCGGTTCGCCCGGCCGGCCTCGAGCGCCCCGCCCTCGGCCCCCGAGTCCGTTCCCATTGCCCGGAGAGGACCCGCGTGGTAGAAGCGCTCCACTTCGGACGGCCGGACGTTCCCGCCGTTCCCGAATACCGAGGAACGACGAGCGATGATCCTGACCGGACACGCCATCCGCGACGCCGTCGATCGCGGCGACATCCGCATCGAGCCCTTCGACGAGGCTTCGCTCGGACCGAACAGTTACGACTACCGGCTGCAGCCCGAGCTCGTCGTCCTCGAGCCCGGCGAGACGGGCGAGCCGCCGCGCGTCGCAATCGGCGACGGCGGATTCACGCTCGAACCGGGACGCCTCTACCTCGGCGCGACCGAGGAGCTCATCGGCAGCGAACGCTACGCGATGACGCTGCTCGGACGGTCGTCGCTCGGACGGCTCGGGCTCTACCTCAACATCACCGCGGACCTCGGCCACATCGGCGCCCTCTCGAACTGGACGCTCGAACTGAAGGTCGTCCAGCCGCTCGTCGTCTACCCACGCATGCGGATCGGCCAGGTCGCGTTCTGGACGGCCTCGGGCACGCCCGCCGCCTACACGGGCCGCTACCTCGGCGACCGGCGGCCCGTCACGAGCCGCGACGCCGCCCTCGGCACACCGCCGGGCGACCCAGAATCGATGCCGGACACGGAGCCGCTCCCATGATCCTCACCGGACCCGCCATCACGGCCGCCGTGCGCGACGGCCGGATAACCATCGATCCCTTCGACGAAGCACTCGTCGGACCGAACAGCGTCGACTTCCGGCTCGGCGACCGGTGCAAGGTCTATCGCGACCGCGCCCTCGACGCCGCGATCGACAACCCGACGGAAGACCTCCCCGTTCCGCCCGACGGCATCGTGCTCGATCCGGCCCGCGTGTACCTCTTCAACACGCTCGAGCGGATCGGCAGCGCGACCTACGTTCCGATCATCCGCGGACGGTCGTCCGTCGGCCGGCTCGGCGTCTTCACCAACATCACCGCCGACCTCATCGACCTCGGATCGATCAACCAGCTCACCCTCCAGATGCATGCCGTCATTCCGGCGCGCGTCTACCCCGGAATGCGCATCGGCCAGGTGACCTTCTGGGCCGTCGAAGGACCCGTCACGGATCTCTACCACGGAAAATACGCCGACGCGGAAAGCCCCGTGCCATCAAGGTCATGGCGCGAGTTCACGCCCCCGGAGCGGCCGCCCGCCTGAGGCGAAAGGATAGGAACGGAGGCGCGTTCATGGCCGTTGCCACCCCACCTCTGTCGAATCCGAGACGCGCCGAACGGCGCCATTTTCCGAGCCAACGGCTCGCGTGAAGGAGGAAGACCGAATGTCAGCAAACACCCCCGGAAACTTCTGCTGGTTCGAGCTGGGCACGAGCGATTTCGACGGCGCGAAGGCCTTCTACGGCGAATTGTTCGGATGGACCGTGGACGTGAATACGGACGCCGGCATGCCGTACGGACTCGTGAGCCACGGTGGCAATGGCATCTGCGGAATGTACGAGCTCGCGCCCGAGATGCGCGACCAGGGCATCCCGCCGCACTGGATGACCTACGTTGCCACGCCCGACGCCGATGCTACGGCGGCGAAGGCGGCCGAGCTCGGCGCGATCGTGATGGCCGGACCGTTCGACGTCCACACGTACGGGCGCATGGCCGCGATGGCCGATCCGACCGGCGCGCATATCTCGATCTGGCAGCCGAAGGACCACTGCGGATCGGACGTGATAGGGCCGATCCACTCGTTCTGCTGGTCCGAGCTGTGGACGCGCGACCGCGACGCGGCCGAGACCTTCTACACGAACCTCTTCGGCTGGGGACTGAACCACAAGGACACCGGCCCGATGCCCTACGGCGAATGGATCAACGGCGGCATCCCGATCGGGGGCATGCTCCAGATGAACGAGCAGTTCGGGGATGCGCCGCCGTGCTGGATGCCGTACGTGCACGTCGCGGACTGTGACGCGACCGTCGCGAAAGTGAAGGAGCTTGGCGGCACGCCGATGATGGATCCGATGGACATTCCGGACGTCGGGCGCTTCGCGCTCTTCCAGGATGCGCAGGGCGCGACGCTCGCGATCGTCACGTTGGCGATGCCGGACGAGTAGGCCCGGGGACGAGGCCCGAGGAGGACGCCCGAGGAGTAGCCACGTATCAGTACCGCGAGCGACAGCGAGCGGGTCCGGCGCGCAAGTGGCTGATCGCGCCCAGGCGAGACCCGCTCGCTGCCGCTCGCGGCAATGACAACTCAGTGGTGGATGCCGCGCTTCAGCACACCGCCATCTACGTCCGACAGCGAGTGAGTAACGACGAAGGCAGCCGGATCGATATCGCGCACGATCGACTTCACTCCCCCGATCTCCAGCCGCGTGACCACACAGTAAAGGATGTCCTGCGGCGCTCCCGACACGCCACCCTCGCCCTTGTAGACCGTCACGCCCCGTCCCAGCTTCCACGTGATCGACTCGCGGATCGCGTTGCTCTCCGGTGAGACGATGATCACCGCCGTGTACTCCTCGATTCCGTTGATCACGAAGTCCAGCGTCCGCGACGCAGCCACGTACGTGAGAATCGAGTAGAGCGCCTTGTCCACTCCAAGCACCCAGATCGCCACGACGAAGATCACCACATTGAGCCCGAGAATCACGTCTCCGACACGAAGAATGCTGCTTCGCTTGCTGATGAGCAGCGCCGCGATCTCGGTGCCGTCGAGAACGGCGCCACCGCGTATCGCCAGTCCGATACCGGCGCCGAGGAAAATCCCGCCGAACACGGATGTCAGCACGAGATCCGATGTCATGTCGGGGAAATGCACCGTTGCAAGAACGGCCGCGAGCCCTGCAATCCCGAGCGCGCTGCGGATCGCGAACGGCCTGCCGACGTGCCTGTAGCCGAGCACGACGAACGGAACGTTGATGACCGGCAGCAGCAGCGCCAGCGGCAACTTCGACGTCTGCGCGATCAACATGGAAATGCCCGTCACACCCCCGTCGATAAGGTCGCTCGATAGCAGGAACCCGTGAATGCCATAGGCAGCCGAGAAGATGCCCATCACGATGAGCGCGGCGTTCTGAGTTTCCCGGAAAAAGAGTTTCATCACCGATCAGGGTTCGCGTCTACTCGAACCAGTCTTGCCTGTATGGATGTTCGCACACTCTACCTTCTATGGTCAGGAATGGCGAAAGCACCTGACTGCTCGCATTCGCGCTCGACACGGGTACAATCCCGGCCGGTTCACAATGGACCCACAGATTCTTCTCGTCGTCATACTCGTCGCCGCGATCGCCAACCTCGTCGTTGGCATCGTGCTGGTTCTGCGCGATCCTTCGCGTCGTGAGGCCGAACTGCTTCGCGTGCTTCGCGAAGAGTTGCGTCAGATTCGCGAGGACGAAGCGGCTGCTGCCCGTGCGCTGAGAGAGGAACTCCGGCAGAACCGGGAGGACGAAGCCGCCGCCGCCCGTGCCCTTCGCGGGGAACTAAGCTCGGGTTCGGCTGCCGCCGCGGCCTCGGCGGCGACCCTGCGCGACGAGGTGGCCAAGGCCCAGGAGCGTGCTCTGGAGTCACTCGGCCATCGGATCACCGAATCCAACCGGCAGAACCTGGCGGCTCTCGAGACGCTCAGGACTTCGCTAGCCGCGGGCGTCCGCGCTCTTCAGGAAGGTAACGAGAAGAAGCTCGAGGAGATGCGCGTGACGGTCGACGAGAAACTGCACGGCACGCTCGAGAAGCGGCTCGGCGAATCCTTCAAGCTCGTCAGCGACCGGCTCGAGGCCGTCCAGCGCGGGCTCGGTGAAATGCAGTCCCTCGCCTCGGGTGTCGGCGACCTGAAGAAGGTGCTCACGAACGTGAAACTCCGCGGCGTGTGGGGCGAAGTGCAACTGCGCGCGATCCTCGAACAGATCCTCACGCCCGATCAGTACGTCGAGAATTTCCAGCCGACTGCGGACGAACGCACGATCGTCGAGTTCGCAATCCGCCTGCCCGGCCGTGACCGCGCGACGAGCGAAGTCTTCCTGCCGATCGACGCGAAGTTTCCGCAGGAGGACTATCTGCGGCTCGTCGAGGCCTCGGAGTCCGGGGAGTCGGACCGGGTCGTCTCGGCAACCAACGCTCTCGCGAGCGCCGTGCGACTCTCGGGCCAGCAGATCCGCGAAAAGTATCTGCATCCGCCGCGAACGACCGACTTCGGCATCCTTTTTCTGCCAACGGAGGGGCTTTACGCGGAAGTGCTGCGGCAGCCGGGCCTGGTCGAGGAACTCCACCTGAAGTGTTCGGTCGTGGTGGCCGGGCCGACTACGCTCGCAGCGATCCTCAACAGCCTGCGAATGGGATTCCGCACACTTGCGATAGAGCAGAGGTCGAGCGAAGTGTGGAAGGTGCTCGGCGCGGTGAAGACCGAATTCAGGAAGTTCGGCGACGTGCTCGACCGGGTCAAGAAGCAGCTCGCGACTGCGTCGAATACCATCGAGGAGACGTCGACTCGAACGCGGGCGATGGAACGGAAGCTGCGGCAAGTTGAAGAACTGCCAATGGAAGCGACGCCGGCGCTACCCGGGTTCGACGAACTGACACTCGCTGGCGAAGACGACTTCGAATGAATATTCAGCACCGGGAGCGGGAGCGACCGGGTCGACCTCGAGGTACGGGCCCACCAGGAACACCCAGCAACACCGATCTGACGGATCTAAGCGTGCCGCTCAGGTCCGTCCTACTCGTCCGATCCGTGTTGCTCCTTGATACCTGCGAATCCGCATGTCGACCCGGTCTTCCGGCTCTGATTGTTCAGGCCGAGGCGTGCACTCTTCCCAGGGCGGAAATGTGTCCGATGAACGTTCCTCTTACGAACTCCGGCTTCTTCTGTTCGGCCTTTGATTCGAACGCACGCGCAAGGGCACCGCTCCGGCCGGTCCGAAGCTGAAGCGCGCGTCGTCGAGTCCCTGCTCGAGGTCGCTCCGCAGTCGCCAGCCCGCGTCGCTGGCGAGAAACACGCCAAGTCCGTCTCGACCGGCGCCGTTCCAGTCACCCGCGAGCGGAACGGCACCGGCCGGTCCGAACCGCCGTATGAGTTGGGCATTTCCTGGCGCGTGCGCGCCGGAGAGGAAAAACGACGTGGTTGCCGGATCGTAGACGCCAACCGTGTCGACTCCGTCGCCGTCCCAGTCGCCCGCAATCGGGACGAACGACGGATCAACCGGGCCGAATCCGAACCCGTGATCCGCCTCGCCCTCGGCGAGACCGTTCTTCAGCCAGAACTGACCCTCGCGCGGCAGATAGACGCCAACACCGTCGGCACCGTCACCGTCCCAGTCGCCGGTGACGGGAACACCCTCGGAGGCGCCGAATTCGAACACGATGTTCGCATCGCCGCTACGGCGCGAGTTCGACAGATAAAACAGCCCCGTTGCCGCATCGTAGAAGCCCGGCGACGCCTCGCCGTCTCCGTCCCAGTCGCCGAACAGCGGAACGAGTGAAGTACCGGGAGAACCGAACTCGAACGTCGAGAGGCCAGCGTCCTCCAGGACCGTCGACCGGATTCGCCATCTGGCGGTCTCGCGCTCGAAGGTCGCAACTCCATCGCCGCCCTCGACGAGCACGGCATCGACTGGCGCCGTTATGCGACGCCACGAGTCGTCATCGAGCGCCGAACCGAGCCGTACGAAGATGTCGTACCGCGCGAAGAGCGGAAAGTCGAACTCGACGAACGGCTTCGGCGCGTGCCGTTCCGGATCGTAGGCTTCGGCGTAGCCTCGAGTCTCGACCGGAACGATCGTGTGGTGCTGAGAGTCGAAAATCGGATTGATCGGGTGGAAGGTGACATCATGCAATCCGAGGCTAGCGAACATTCGCCGGTAGTCGGCGATCGTCATCATCGTCGTGTGATCGTCCCAATCCGACCAGACGATCTTCAGGCCTAGTCGCGCGAGCTTATCGATCCGTTCGAACGAAGGATGCTGGATAAACAGGAAGTCGCGGGCCACGCGGCAGTACCGTTCGAGCGCCCGGCGAACGTCTCGCTCGCTCGGCAAGTGCTCGAGGAAGTCGCACATGGCTACGAACGATACGCAACCGGCCGGAAGCTCCACCTCGACTGCGTCGGCGCAAATGGCCGCGAGGCCGGACGCGCGCGCCAGGTCCACGCGCTCGCTGCTGCGCTCGATGCCGAGTCCGGGACCTGATCCAAACCTTCGTTCGCACCTTCGGGTCGAGTCGCCTTCGCCCGAACCGGCGTCGATGAAGGCAAACCCGCCGTCTTCGAGTTGCGTAAGCGTCGTCCGATCGATCATCCCGCGCATTCTCGCCACGATTGGCTCGAAGTGAAAGGACTGACGGACATTGCGCCGCGCTACCGGAATCGGTGTAGGATCGCCGCCGCGATGTCGATTTTCCGGCGACCACGGCCCGGCGGTGATATCGGCGCCTGGTGTACGCGATGCAAGCGCGACCTGACGCACACTATCCTGTCGATGGCGACCGAGATACTGCCAGAGCGCGTCCGCTGCAATACCTGCGGCAGCGAGCACCGCTACCTTCCTGAGCGAACGAAACCGGCGGCCCCGCGCCCGTCGCCGTCTCTCGACGCCGGTTCCACGGCGCCCCGCATCTCGGGCGTGCAGCCGGCTCCTCCGCGCGTCGAGCGCGCACAACCGTCACGACCGGGGCGGGACCGAATGCCGAGCTTCACTCCAGAGGAGGTTTCCAGAATGGACCCGTCAGAACTCGTCGATGCGCTGCGTGACCTGCTCGTCTCGGCCGGCGGCATGGAACCTTCGCCGATCGGATCGAAATGGGAGGGTGGAACGCTGATTCTCCGGCCAGGCCGGCCAGGACTCCAGGAGAAGGAAGTTCCAGTCGAGACTTTCTTCAAAAAGATCGTCATGGTCAGGGACCGGTTGCGGATTCTCGAGCAGAAAATCAACACGGCCCAAAACTTATCAGACGCTGAAAAAATCGAGATGCAGCAGTACGTCACCCGGTGCTACGGGTCGCTGACGACGTTCAACCTGCTGTTCGACGACCGCGACGACTGGTTCGTGGGAGAGAAGTCGACCCAGGGCTGAGTTTTCGGGTCGTGCTTCGCGTGGGCACCGGCAAGCCTGGGGCATCCAGCATTCGACGTGCAGGCGGACGGACCGAATGGACGGGTTCGCGCGCATTCCCGCGCCACCGCCTGATCCGTTCAATCCTCGTCTCTCTTTTCCGCGCCAGAGCCGGCTCATATCGCGTCAGAGCCTGTCACTAAATGCCCTCACCGCTTTTCAGCCACTTCTGGTATGCTGGCGGTCTCACGATCGGGTCCCCAGTCGCGAAGTTCTGGATTGCCTGAGGGTCTATAGTCATTGAATGGGTATCTCGCCGAGCCGGAATGAGTTTTCAATCTGGCGCGGACAGGAGGAACGGGCCGGGACCACCGTCAGATGGCTGAGCGCAGGGACACCGACGATCTGTTGAGCCTGATCGACCGCGTTCACGCGGGGGTGGTCCGGCTTCGCGACGAAAACGCCAGGCTGCGCGGAGTCCCAGTTCCCGACGATCTACCCGAAGCCGAAGCCGTGCGAACCAGCGAACCGGTTTCGGACTTTGTCGACGAGCCGCAACCGCCCGATTCACCCGATCCAATGCCGGGCGACGATGGAGTCGTCGCTTCGGATCCGCAACCGGTGCCGGCAGCGGACGACCCGGTTCGTCCACCTTTGCCCGCATTCGCAACTTCGCCGCCGCCTCGCCAGGCCGACACTACGCCTCCCCGTCCGGTCGAGACGCAGAGGTGGCGGCAATCGCTCACATCGGGTGGCCTGCCAGCTTCGCCGGCCTCGCCGGCAGCAGACGCCGCGACTGCCCGCCGCAGTCCAGAGGAGCTCGTCCGCGTGTATCGCTCGCTGTTTCGCGGTCGCGACGATGTCTACGCGATCCCCCGCGTCTCCGCCGACGGCACTCCCGGGTTCGCCGAAGCCCGCGTGCAGGCCTCCGGTGGTCGCGAGGACCGTCTTCCCCTCACCGACGGAGTCGTGAGGAGCCACCTCGGCGGCCGTAGGTCGATCGGAATCTATCCCCTTCTCGCGGACGGCACCTGCTGGTTCGTCTCATTGGAATTGTTCGGGGCCGGTTGGCGGCCGCGCGTCGCGGCTCTTGTTGCCGCTTGCCGCGACGAACGGATCGACGTCGCGATCGAGCGTGTCTCGAGCGGCGCCGGAGCACGCGCGTGGATCTTTTTCGATGCCCCGGTCCAGGCAGCTCGCGCTAGAGCGTTTGCGTTCCGGCTGGTCGACAGGGCCCGCGGCAACGGACTCAGCGACGCCGAGAGCGTTCGTGTCTATCCGGACCTCGATGCGCCGGGCGAGATCGACCTGGGATCGGCCATCGCCCTTCCGCTCGACCGGGATCCGGTCAGCGAGGAGCAGTCGTCGTTCGTCGACGAACGCTTCCAGCCGTTCCCGGATCAATGGTCGCTGCTCGGTTCGGTTGGCCGCGTATCCATCGACGATCTCGACCCGTCTTCGCCGGGACCTGGCGGCGATGCCTCCACTACGACCCCAGGCGCGCCAGGGGCGGTCCCGTCCTCTCCCGGGCGTCCAACTCCGCAGCCGGGCATCGCCCGCGTCAACCGGTCGAACGTGCTGCTCGTCGAAGTCACGAACATAGTGGGATCGGCACGTACGGAGCTCTCTCGTCTTGCCGCGATTTTCGCGCCTCCGCGCGAACCGTCGGGCGATGCCGATACCGGACTGCCTTTCGACACCTCGGAACCGGATGCGACTGGACGCATCGCGCTCGCGCGTGGCGCCTTCGACGAGTTGCTCGCGCTGCTCTCGAGATCCGGCCTCGAGCCCGACATCCACGACGAGAGAATCGAGGGGCAGCCTCTTGGCGTCCGTTTCGACGGCGAGACGCGTCCGCAGATCGACGCCGCCGTTGCCGCCGCGCTTCGCCGCGAAGCGTGCGTGGTTTCCGCAGGATCCACGGCGGACCTTTACACGCTCGTAGCGCAGATGATTGGCGGCCGCGGGCGAACGACGCTCGTGCTCGTGCGCCGCCGTCGCGACCTCGATGCCTGGCAGGACGCTCTTGCGCGGCGGCTCGGGATGCCGGTGTCCGACGTCGGACTCGTGGGCGACGGAAAGGACCGCCGGACCGGACTGGTAGACATCGCCGTCGCCGCAAGCGCCGTCCGCGGCGCCGACGTGAAACCCTGGGTCCACGACTATGGCCACGTCGTCGTCGATTCCTGCCAACGCATCGGCAATGCAACGCTCACGCGACTGCTCGGGCAGCTTCGCCCTAGGTATCTTCTCGGCGTCACGACGAAATCCGCAGCGGCCGGCAGCCTCGACCTGCCAGCGGCGGTTCAGTTCTCGCCACACGCGATCGAGGTCGCGTCGACTGCCCGAAATGGCGCACAGGCCGTCATCGTCCGTGCGACGGGGTTCCAGACGGATGCGAGTGACGCCGACACGGAACACCGGCAACTGATCGCGGCGCTTGCGCTCGACGACGCGCGCAATGACCTTGTAACCCGCGACGTCGCCGCTCTCGCGTTGTCCGGACTTCGCCCACTCGTGCTCACCGAGCGAACGGATCACGCACGCGAACTGGCCGAGCGGCTCGAACGGCTCGTTCCGTCATCGGGACGTCTGGCGAGCGAGGCGGGACGCCGGCAGCGCGCCCTCACTCTGGCGCGGCTCAAGGAGCTGCCCGACTCGGAGCCGTGGGCGCTGGTCACCTCGACGCGTTTCGCCATCGACGGCCTCGGCACGAACCGCATAGGCGCGCTCGTGCTAGCGATGCCGTATCCATTCCGCGGCGATTTCGAGCGAGTGCTTGGCCACATCTGGCGGCGCTACGGTACTCGCGGCGCGATCAAGGTCTACGACTTCGTCGACGAGGCAATCCCGGCGCTCGTCCGCATGTACTGGCGGCGTCGCGCCGGATACCTGTCGCTCGGCGCCGTCATCGAGAGCGAGCCGGAAATGCCGGCGCTGCGGGCCATTGCCGCGCGCCGCGGCCCGGCGAGTTGATCGCAGTAAGGAATCAGTACCGCGAGCTGTAGCAAGCGGGCCGGCCAGTGCGGAGGTCAGGTGGAACGAACGAAGATCGCAACGGGAACGAAGTGGGAGCCCATCGTCGGGTATTCGAGGGCCGTCCGCGTCGGAAATCACGTATGGGTGTCGGGGACGACCGCGACCGGGCCTGACGGCCGCGTCGTCGGAGTTGGTGACGCCGGCGCCCAGACGCGACAAATCCTTGCCAACATCGACGCGGCGCTCGACCGCGTCGGCGCGCGGCTGGAGGACGTCGTGCGAACGCGGGTCTACGTGCTCGACATCGCCCAATGGGAGCCGGTTGGCATTGCGCACGGCGAGATTTTCGGCGACATCCGTCCGGCAACGGCGATGGTCGAGGTCTCGCGGCTTATCGATCCTGAAATGCTTGTCGAGATCGAAGCGGACGCCTTCGTCGCGGACTGAATCCGGGTTCCGGGACCGAATTTGCAGTACTCTTCGCGCAACGTGAATTGTCCAAAGTGCCATCAGCCAGTCGACGCCGCGCAGAAGTACTGCGCGGCGTGCGGCGCCGCACTTGGCGGGCCTAAGCCGTGGTACCGCCGCCCGAAGGCCGTCGTTCTGGCCGGTCAGCTCACGGCAAGCGTCCTGAGTGGCGCGGTCGGTGCGATGATCGCCTTGCTGCTTGCGTTCTACGTCTTCACGCCTGGTGGACGGCCGCTGTTCGGCAATTCTAACGTTGTGGTCGTGACGGCGGCGCCGTTCGAAGAGCGCACCGCACTGGGACGTATCAATGCATCGTCGCTGCTTCCGTACAAGGACTCTACGTTTCTGATCGTGGACGACCTGACCGACGACGCATTCTACGAGTTGCAGTTCTTCGCTGACGGACGAAAGGCCCAGCCTCTGCTGCGGCATTCGGTCGCTGGACTTGCGCCCGGCATGGTTGAAGACTTCGAGGGTTCGACAATTGTCGACGTTGATGGCAATCGCTACATGGTCGCGGTTTCGTCGCTCGAGAAAGTGGAGGGCGAGAACACGGAGGACGGCCTGGTGCGCATTGCCGTTGGCGAGGACGGACGGTTCACGGGAGAGGCAATGTCCGGCTTCCGAGCGTGGCTGATTGCGAACAATCCATCCCTCGGTGAACTCGCGGGAGGTGCCGATGCACTCGACGTTCAGGGCCTCGCGTGGGACCCGAACCTGAAGGTCCTCCTCGTTGGAATCCGGTCAGCGACGAAGGACCGGAAGCCGCTCGTGCTCTTCGTCCGGGTGAAGGACTGGTCTGGGCCGTGGACGGTCGACAACCTCGAGGCCCTCGAGCCGGTCTCGCTCGCCGTCGCGGATTCCGGAAAGCCGAAAGGCATCTACAGCCTCGTATTGCATCCGACGCGACAGGTCGTCTATGCCGTCGTGCGCGACTCGGACGGGCGGAGCGGATCCGCGGAACTCTACGAATGGTACCCGACAGCCGGCGGCACGGTGAAACTCGTCCCGGACATCGTCTTCCACCCGGCCATGCGGCCGGAGGGCCTTGCGTTCGGCACGATAGGCGGCCGCTCGGCGCTTGTCATCGTCGACGACAACGGGGGATACGCGGTGCTCTGGACCGACGAGCTGCCGGTCCTCGCCGGGTGAGGCGAAGCGCGTACGCATCAGAACCGCGAGCGAATGCGAGCGGCCGCGCGAAGAGCCCAACGCAAGAATCCCTGGAGCGAGTGAATCAATTCGTAGGACTGTCCGTTCGGCCGCTCGCATTCGTTCGCGGCTCTCGAGAAAATTCCCCGTAAGTCGTGAATTCCGGGCTCCACGGATTCCGAGTTTCAGACTGCCATCTCAGTGCGAAGCAACGAGACGAACTCTGCTGCGCACGGCCCTTGTGAAACCGCGGGCGCACGGCCTTCGTCGCTACGAGAACCGCAACCGGTCGAACGCGAGCGACGACGGCGACAACCGCATCCGCACGCCACGCGTTTCCGGCTGAACGAAGCAGTACGACTGCCGGTGGCAGAACGGCACGAGCAGCGCCCGGTCGGCGATGAGCGTCTCGATCTGTCGGTAGATGTCGTGCCTCACGTCCGCGTCCGGCTCCGAGCGTCCCGCTTCGCACAGTCGGTTGAGCGCCTGACTGCCGACGAAGCGGCCGTACAGTCCGGCTTCCGTGTGCAGGACCGGATACGCGAAAGCGTCCGCGTCGGCGTAGTCACCAAGCCACCCACCGATGACCATGTCGACTGTCCCCTCGCGGCACGTCGCTTCGAGCCTGCCCGTCGCGACGATGGAGACCTCCAGTCGCACACCCTCGCGCGCGAACGACGACGCGAGCGATCGCTCGAGCGATTCGGCGACTCCGGGGATCATCGCCGCCGACAGCGTCACGGGCGGAGCGTCGCGGCCGGCGGACGGCGCCGGCTTCCGGGTTCGCCGCGGCGGCTCGTAGCCGAGCAGTCCCGGCGGAATCAAGCTCCGCGCCGGCATCGCCGCGGCTCCGAAGCTCGCGCGCGTGAGCGCCTCGACGTCGATGCTCGCCGCGAGCCGGCGGCGCAACCCCTCCTCCGCAAGCGGTCCGGATTGGGCATTGAAAACGAGGAAGTAGGTCGCGAGCGTCGGATACTCGTGCAGCAGAGGGCCGAACTCGGGATCCGCGCGCAGGGTTTCGCGATCTTCCGCATCCAGATTCCACGCGAGCGAGTACCGTCCTTCCCGGTACCCCGATAGAATGTCGGCCTGGGAAATGCCGAACCGGCTCCTAAGGCCGTCGGTGCGCGGAAACCCGGGACGCCAGTACTCCGGACTGGCCTCCTGGTCGAGCCGTCGACCCGGATCGAAGCGCGTGACGCGAAACGGACCAGTGCCGACGCACGTATCGCGCCAGGTGCCTTCGATGGTTTCCGTGCCCTCGGGGACGATCGCGAGCGACGAGTGTGTAAGCATCGCAGGAAAGACGCCGCACGGCCTGTCGAACTCGACGGTCAGTTCGAGGTCGTCGACGATCCGCACGCCCTCGAGCGAAGCGGCGCGGCCGGCGGCGACCGCCTCGGCGCCGCGCACGCGATCGAGAAGCCAGCGACGGTCCGGCACGCGCATTACCCGATCGAAGGTGTACCGGACGTCACGCGCCGAGAGCTTCCGGCCGTCGTGGAACCGTACGCCTTCGCGCAGACGGATGCGCACGCGACGTCCGCCTTCTTCGGCTGTCACCTCGGTGGCGAGCCACGGTGCGATCCGCGCGCCCTTCCCTTCCATCGTCAGCGTCTCGAAAACGGTGAGGACGATGCCGGCGTGCATGTCGTTCGGTTCGAGACACGGATCGAGCGACTGGACCGCCATATGGTACGGAATGCGGAGGATGCCCCGTCCCAGGGCACCGAGCGAATTCGTGGCGAGCGACGTCGTCGCATCCCCCTCGCGACGGGTCGGCGCGTCATCGAGCGGGCCGGTGCGAATCGGGCGCAGGCGGTCGGCCTCGTCGAGCATGGCCTGGGCGCGTGCGTGGTCGCCTCGAAGGTTCGCCATCGTCGCGCCGACGTCGAGCAGCCGGACGAGGCTCAGGTCGTTGCGCTGCGCGCGCGCGGCGTCCAGCCCGCGGGTCACCCACCGGCGCGCCTCGTCGATCCGGCGGCTCTTCCAGGCAAGCTCGGCGGCGGCGACCATGACGTCGAGCTCGCGCGCGCGCTGTCGAGCACGCGAAAAGGCGTCGGCCGCGACGCCGAGCTCGCGCAGCCCCTCGTCGAACTCGCCGGCCATCGCGAACGCTTCGGCGAGCAGCACGCGCGCTTCGCCTTCGCGCGCCGCATCGGTGCCGTCGCGCTCGAGAAATCCGACGGCCGTGTGCATCGCCCGGATCGCCTCCTGCGGACTCCACGTGCCGAGCGCGCGACGGGCGAGGTGCGTCGCATGCTCGACGGCCTTTTCGGCGACGTCGCCGTGGGCGTAGTGGTGGACGAGCTGCGGCAGCACGCGCTCGATCCGACCGGCCGCCTGCGTCTCGAGCCGCTCGGCGTGGCGCGCGTGGAGCAATCGGCGCTTTCGGCGCGAGAGCGACCGCAGGAGCACTCTGTGGAGCGCACCGCTCGTGAATGCGAGCTCGTCACGTCCCTGGATCCGATGCTCTTCGAGAAAGCCGGTGTTGACGAGCCGCTCGACGACCGCATCCAGATCGTCGCAGTCCGAGGCCGCGAGCTCGAGCTCGCGATAGTCGAAGCGACGACCGAGCACCGACGCGAGCCGAAGCAGCTCGTGTTCGTGCACCGGCAAGCGGTCGACGCGCCGCGACACCGCTTGCCGCACCGTCAGCGGCAGCTCCTCGGTGAACTCGCCCGAGTGGCCCGCGGCGACCCAGACTCCGTCGCCGTCCCGCTCGATGCGGTTCGTCTCGACCAGCGACCGCACGAGCTCGCGGGTGAAGAACGCGTTGCCGGCCGACACCTCGTGCAGCCGCTCGGCGAGCGCCGGATCGACGCGCGACTCGCCGAGCAGGAGACCGACAAACGTCGACTGCTCGTCCGGCGTGAACGGCGACACGGCGAGCGAAGCGAAACGGCGTTCTTCACGAAGCGCGTCGGCGAGCCGTTCGGCCGCGTTCGAGCGCCCGACGTCCGTCGTGCGGTACGTGGCCAAAATGAGGATCGGGCACGGCTGCAGGCGGGACACGAAGTAGTGCAATGCCGTGAAGGCGACGTCAGAACAGTGGAGGTCCTCGAGACAGACGACGAGCGGGCCTTCGCGGGAGATCCGCGCGAAAGCCGTGGCAAGGAGTTCGAAGACCGCCGACTGGTTTTCGGGCTTCTCCTCGACGGGCGCACGGCCGGCGGCCGGCGTTTCGAACGTCCGCAGCTCTGTCAGCTCGCCTAGCACGGGAAAGAGCGCGGTGAGTTCCGGCAGCAGGTCCGCGAGACAGGCTGCGCCTTCGGCCGACGACCGGATGACGTCGCGGATCGCGTCGCAGAACGCGCTGTAGGGGATTCCGAGGTCGGGCTCGGCGAAACGTCCGCGCGCGACGCGAATCGACGACGCACGCGCGAGTTCCTCGACGTAGTCGACGAGGTGCGACTTGCCGACGCCGATGTCTCCCGATACGAGAACGAGGTGGCATTCGCCGGCGACGGCGAGGTCGAGCCGGTTGCGGAGGGCGACGGTCTCGGCGTCGCGACCGACGTGCAGGAAGGACGCGGACGTCCGCGCCGGCGATCCGCAGTCTGCCGGCGCGTCGGCGTGCCCGATGGACGCACCAGGCGCGGCGCCAAGCTCGGACTCGACCGCGGCGAGATCGCGGCCGAACGCCTCGGCCGAGGGATACCGGTCATCCGGGTGCTTCGCGAGGGCTCGCAGGACCACTGCGTCGAGCGCCGCCGGCAGTCCCGGAACGACGTCGGACGGCGGCTTCGCGAGCTTCACGAGATGCTGCGTGAGGAGCGCGCCGAGCTTTGTCGCTGGGAACGGTGGCACCCCGGTGAGCGAGCCGACGTCGGCGTCGATCCCTGTGTTGAGCTTCGCGATGCCGAAGTCGAGCACCTTCGCCATCGGTCCCTCGAGCGTGGTCTCCAGGAAGATGTTGTCGGGCTTCAGATCGCGATGGACGATTCCTGCGCCGTGTGCAGCCTGCAGGGCCGAACAGACCTGACGGGCAAGCCTGACGGCGGCGACGGGCGCCATCGGCGACACGGCGGCGAGCTCGTCGCCGAGCGGCCGGCCCGCCAGGTACTCCATGACGATGTACATCCCGAGGTCGGGCGCGACGCCGAGGTCGAAGATGGTGATGATTCGTGGATGGTTGAGGCTCGCGACGGCAAGGGCTTCGCGCTCGAAGCGCGCGAGCGCCGCGGGCTCGGCGTCGGACTGTGCGTGGACGAGCTTGATGGCGACGGTGCGCTTCAGGTTGAGTTGGGTCGCGCGATAGACCTTCCCCATGCCGCCTGAACCGATCCGCGCGTCTAGGCGGTAGCGATCGGCAATGACGGTACCGACGAGATCGACGCCTGCGGAAGATCGCCTGGCGTCGGACTCGGCGGCCGTGTCGCCCCTTGCGCCGGCTCCGTTCTCGACGTCTGCAGGACGTGGCGGACCGTCCGCGCGGTCGAGCAGCAGTGACGCGACGGCGTCGCGAAGCTCGGCGTCGCCCGCGGCGGCGTTGCGCAGGTACGCCTGACGCGCGAAGGACGGGCACGCGAGGACGCGGTCGAGGAGGTCTCGAATCTGTTGCAGACGTTCTGCGGTCACGGCGGTGGTGTTCGGAGGACGAGTCGGCGCCGGCGGCCCAGGACGGGTTCGGCCGCGCGTTCCCGGTAGGCTACCAGATGGCGAGAGTCACCGCGCGGTTGCCGCGCAGCGCGAAGCGCCCAGGAGTACGGCGTGCGGTGCCCGGCGCCGCCTTCGCTCGAGGCTCGACGCTTTCTCTATTCTATGTCGAAAACGACGCTTCGCGCCGGAATCAGCCGAGGTGCCCCATCCGGCCGCTGCGGTAGTCCGCGAGCGCCTGCCGGATCTCGTCGACGGTGTTCATCACGAACGGGCCGTGTCCGACGATGGGCTCGTCAATGGGATCGCCTGAAAGCACGAGCGCCGTCGTGTCGTGCTCGACGTCGAGAATGACGAAATTCCCGGTGCGTTCGAACACGCCGACTTCAGCCGGACCGATGGCGCCGCCGCCGTCGACGTGCACCGCGCCGTCGAGTACGGCGAGCAGCACCGTGTGTCCGTCCGGCACCGGCAGCTCGACGTGGTGGCCGGCCCGCAAACGAACGTCCCAGACGTCCATCGGCGTGAACGTCTGCGCCGGCCCGATCGCGCCGTCGAACGCACCGGCGATGACGCGAACGGTGCCGCGACCGTCGGGCAGGTCGACGGCCGGGATGTCGGCATCGAGAATCGACTGGTAGCGCGGCGACTTCATCTTGTCCTTCGCCGGCAGGTTTACCCAGAGCTGCACCATGTGGAAGCGGCCACCGTCGCGCGCGAAATCTCGGCCGTGGAACTCTTCGTGCACGATGCCCGACGCAGCCGTCATCCACTGCACGTCGCCGGGTCCGATGCGTCCGCCGCCGCCCGACGAGTCCCGGTGCTCGACCACGCCGTCGTAGACGATCGTGACGGTTTCGAAACCACGGTGCGGATGCTCGCCGACGCCTAGACGCCGCGTCGTCGGTGGAAAGTCGCGTGGACCGGCGTAGTCGAAGAGCAGGAACGGACTCAGTTCGGCGCCGCCATCCGAATACGCGAAGAGCGTGCGGACCGGGAATCCGTCGCCGACCCAGTGCTGCTCGGTGTTGCGATGGACGTGCGCGAGGGAACGAACGGATCGTGAGCTGTCGGATGCGGACATGGAGAAAGACTACTCCTCCCCCGCGCGCCCTACGAAGCCGCCGCTGTGGCAGCGAGACCCTTCACGGGAGTCCTCCACGCTGCACGCGTCGGCGACGTGCCGGTCGTCGCGGCGTCGAATGCGTCCTGCACACGCTTCGTGAGCGGGCCGCGCCCGCCGGCGCCGATCGGACGGTCATCGAACTCGCGGATCGGCGTGATCTCCGACGCGGTGCCCGTGAAGAACGCCTCGTCGGCCTCCCACAGGTCCTGCGGCGTCAGCGCACGCACCTCCGTCTCGATCCCGAGATCCTCGGCGAGCCCGAGCACGGCGTCCCGCGTGATGCCCATGAGGATCGACGATCGTGCGTCGTTCGTGATGAACCGTCCGTCCCGCACGACGAAGAGGTTCTCAACGGCACCCTCGGCGACCGTGCCGTCCGTGTTGAGCAGCAGGGCCGAATCGAATCCACGCGCCATCGCCTCGCGGATCGCGAGCCGCGAGTTCAGGTACTGGCCGCATGCCTTCGCCGTCGACGGAATCATCGACGTGTGGATCTTCCGGTACGGCGACAGCGTCGCGCGAACGCCGTTCTCCTTCGTCACCGCATTCACGTGGCCCATGTCAGCCAGAGCGAGAATTGCCACGTCGATCGGCGAATCCACCCGGATCCCGAGATGCTCGCTTCCCGACCAGACGAGCGGCCTGATGTAGGCGTTGCGCATTCCGTTTGCCGCGACGACTTCGACCGTTGCGTCGATGAGCTGCTGTGGCGAGAACGGATGGAGCAGGTTGTAGGCTGCCGCGGACGCGAAGAGCCGGTCGATGTGCTCGGGCAGCCGGAAGACCGCCGGACCCGATGGACCGTCGTAGCTGCGAATGCCCTCGAACACGCCAGTACCGTAGTGCAGGGCGTGCGCCGATACGTGAGTGGTGGCGTCCTTCCACGGGACGATGCGGCCGTTCAGCCAGACGTACTCCACTCCTTCGAATCCCACGATCGATCCCTCCCGTGACTGGATTTGACGACTGCTGCCGTGCGCAAACCCGGCAACGTGCCAACCAAACATTCTATGGATCGAACACTCGAGCATGGAATGCCGAATGAAAGGAAGTTTCGTCCGTTCACTTAATAATGTAAGGTCAAGCTCGCCCATATGAACACGATCGACAAGCAGCTCGACACCATTGGATGGAAGATCCTCGCCGAACTGCAGGCGAATGCCCGCATATCGTTTGCCGAGCTCGGCCGCAGGGTGGGACTTACCACTCCCGCGGTCTCGGAAAGGGTAAAGCGCCTCGAGGAATCGGGGGTGATCGCGGGCTACCGGACCGAGGTGGATCCATCTAAGGTCGGACTGCCGATATCGGCGTTCATCCGAATGAGCATCGTCGGCGACGTTTCGAACGCCATAATCGCGCTCGTCCGCGAGTTGCCGGAGGTCGTCGAGTGCCACAAGGGCACCGGTGGCGACTCGTTCATCCTGAAGGTAACGGTGCGGTCAGTATCGCACCTTGAAGCGCTCATCGACCGGCTTATTCCGTTCGGGACTACGTCCACGTCGATCGTGTTGTCGTCTCCCGTCGAACGTCGGACGATCGAGCACGGGGACGTTGCAGGGGATTGAATCCGCGTGTCCCCCGCTTGTATGCCGCACCGGCCACAGGCGGACATGTACTTGCACCGAAAACATAGAGCGCACTCGATTTATCGTCGAATTGGCGCGTTGACGCTCTCATTGGGCCCTGGATTCGGGCGTGGAACCCGGTTTCACGCCGTTATCGGATGCCGAAACGCCAGGCTGTCTTCGCGTCGCCGTTCACGTCTCGTGCTCCGCAAAGCGTTGACCGGCATGGTGTTGCGGCCGGATTCGCCCTCCGGTTCCTGTTGCGGTTCTACTCGCGTTGATCTCGAGAACAACTCGTACCTGAAACGAAAAACCCCACCATCTTGGGGCCATGTTGGTCGAGCACCGCTCTATCTTGTACACGGCTACGGGTTCGCCCAAACTCCACCGTGACCTGCAGGGACAACCCTACGCCTTGTCGTATGCCTCGCGCAGCCAGCCGATGAGTTCGGCGTCGACTTCGTCCACCGTCTCGAGCCGTACCCGGTGCGAGACCATCGCGTTCCAACTACCGGCCTTCTCGAGCCGGCCCGACGGTTCCACTCCCTTGAGCTGGATTCCGATGTCGAAGCGCGTAGCCGTCGACGGATGCAGACACGCGAACTGCTTCGACCGGCGAAGGCTTACGTACGCCTGCTTCGGTGCGAGCTCGACGTCCTTGCCGAAGCCATTGATCGCTTTCATGAGCTTGTCGTAGATCGGCCGCAGATCCGCCTTCTTCCCGGCGAAAAGACCGTCGACGGCGCTGCCACCCCCAGCGGCCGATACCCGCTTGGCCGCAGGAGCGGGCTTGCCCGTCGCCGACGCCATCGAGGGGTGGCCCTTCATGCCGTGCACGATCGCGTTTGCGTATCCGTGACCGATGCCGTGCTCGCTCTTCAGGTAGTTGACGATTTCGCCGTGCTTCTCCTTGCCGCAGCCTCGCGCGATCGCGATCCACTGGGCGAGCGACTTGCCGGTCTTCGCCTCGAGGTTCTTCATCATCGTCGCCATCTGTTCGTCAGGGCTTGCCATTGCGGTTCTCCTCGTTCGTTCGTATGCGGCGCGTCCGATCCTCAGCCGGCCTTCGACGTATGGAAGTCTGCGAATGACACGAGCGTATCGCGCCATCCACGCTCGCAGCCCTCGTAGAAGGCGTCGGCGACGGGGTCGGCGGGAAACCCGCTCTGACGCACCGTGAGCCTGGAGCCGCCGTCGTTGGGCTCGACGGTGAACTCGGTCGTGAAATCGGCCTCGAACGGAAGCGGCCCCGTCCGGGCAAAGTAGCGGTACTCGCCAAGCACGAGCCGCGTCGGCGGCTCCGCAACGAGAATGCGCGCGGACGTAACATAGTCCGGCGCGTCCTCGTCATCACCCCACGTCGCAACCCAAAGGCCGTCCCGACGCGCGTCGACGATTGCCGATGCGGCGAGCCACCATGTCCGGATCGCACTCGGCGTCACGAGCGACGCGTAGACGCACTCGGGGGAGGCCTCGACGTCGATCGAATTGACGTGCGATCGGGTGGACATGGATTTTCGTCCCCAGCGAGGGAGCCAAGGCCTCTTCGAGGTGGAGAATCAGGGCTCGGCGGCGAACTCCGTGTACTTTCGCGCAGAACCCTGCGCCTTCGCAACCGGATACTTTTGCTCGTTGAGCAGCAGCTTCTCCATGAAGGCGGCTCCGAGGTCGATGTCGTGGTCGTGCGCGATCAGCAGCACCCAGTAGAGCACGTCGGAAAGCTCGTGCCCGAGGGCCTCGCGATTCTTCTCGAGATGCGCAGCCAGCTCGTCGCCGTTTCGCCACTGCATCAACTCGAGCACTTCGGCGGCCTCGAGCGCAAGCGACACCGCCGTGTCTTTCGGCGTGTGGAACTGTCTCCAGTCCCGCGCGTCGCGAAAAGCCAGAACCGCGGCCGTGAGCGCCCGGATCGAGTCGTTCTCCCGCGCCGGCCCGCCCGCCGCACCATTCAGTTCTACCACCTCGCCACTCACGAGCCGGGCTCCCACGCCAGCGCGACGAGCTGCACCGCGATGTTTGTCTTCTTCGGTTTGACGACGACGGTCTCGAGCTCGGCCGCCGTCGCCTCGGCAACGGCAGTCAACTGCGCGATGTCGGACTGAAGCGCGGATTCCAGTTCGGCGAGCTGCTCGTTCACTGCGGCGAGGTCGGCATTGGCCCGGTCCACGTCGTTCGATTCTCGCGAAGCTCGCGAGAACGACCTGGAAGCCGTGCCGGCCCTCGAAATCAAAGAGCCCCTGGATCCGAACAGCGAACCGAAGATCGCACCTCCGACCGAGAGCGCCGTGTCGAGCTTCGAAGCGCGGCTCTGCTCGGTCTGGCGCTGCAGCGCCTGCTCGGAACGCCGGCGCCGCTCCTCGAGGACCGCGACCTTCGGCGCGTACTTCGCGCGAAGCTTGTCGACCTTTGCGTCGCGGTCCTCGCGCGCGACCTGTGCGAGACGGATCCGGAAATCACGTTCCGACTCGCCGACGCCCGAGCAAATGCCGAGCGCAGAGTTGCAGAAGAGGTCGAGCGTGGCGTTCGCGCTGAGCCACGTGACGTACTCCTTCGACCACTTCGCGTAACTCTTCCCCTTGCCAGCCAGTCCAGGCAACGCTCCGAACGTGGCGCCATCAACAGGCTCGCGTTCGAGATCGGATATGGCAACCCCGGCTTCGCGGCCTTCGTGCCAGTCGACGGGCACCGGGCCGTCGGTGACCGCGCTCAGGTGCGTGAACGTGCGCATCGTGTCGACACCGCGCTTCGCGTCGACGAACTGTACGTTGGCGCACGCAAGGACGGCCGGCGAGTACGCGATGCCGGCCGCGGACGGCGCCGCCGGCAGGAAGTACTCCGCAACGTCCGGCTCGACCATCGGACGCGCGGCGGACGGGGCGACCGGAGCGGGTGCGGCGGATGCCGCTGCGGGCGCGCCCGATACTGCCGGCACGGCCGTCGACGATGGCGACGCAGCGGCTGTCGCGGCACCTCCCTCTGTAGCCGAAGCGAGCTGGCGGATTTCCTGCCGCGTGAGCGGCCCGCGCAGATACGAAAGCGTCCACCTCGTCTTGAAGGTCACCGGCGCGCTCTCGTGCACGTTGTGGAGCAGGAATACGCGCTTACCGAGGGAAGCGAGCGTCTGTTCCATGGCACCGCGGTCGAATCCGCCGCCGGCCGACGCGCTCGCGCCTTCGAGCCCCTCCAGAACGCGGGCCTTGTCGCGTTCGGTCTGGAGCCTTCCAATGAACCAGGTGCCCGTGTTCGACAATCCCTTGTAGTCGATGTCCACTGGATTCTGCGTCGCAAGGACGATGCCAACGCCGAACGCGCGCGCTTGTTTGAGCAGCGTCAGGAGCGGCCGCTTCGAAGGCGGCTCACCCGTTGGCGGGAAGTAGCCGAATATCTCGTCCATGTAGACGAGCGCGCGCAAACTCGACGTTCCCTTCTGCGCTCGCGTCCAGGCGAGCACGGTGCCGAGCAGCAGCGACACGAAGAACATCCGCTCGGCATCGTCCAGATGCGCGATCGTGAAGATGGCGATGCGCGGCTTTCCCGACTCCGAATACAGAATCCGGTCGATGTCGAGCGAGGTTCCCTTGAGCCACGGCTGGAAGTTCGGCGACGCGAAGAGGCTGTTGATGGCGCTCGCAAGCTCGAACCGCTCGCTCGCCGGGTAGAACGCGTCGACGCCGAGCACGCCGATCTGTTCGAACGGCGGCTTCTGGACCGCAACTATCAGCGCTCCGGCATCCAGACTGCGCCCGGTTGTCCACGCTTCCGCGAAGATGGTCGACAGGAGGATGTGATCGCGGCTCTTCACCGGATCCGCGTCGCGGCCGAGCAAACCGAGCAGCGCCGTGACCGTCGACGAAATCTGGTCGCGGAAGAGATCCTCGTCTCCGCGCATCGCTTCAGGCGGCGCGGCGAACGAACCGAGAATGTTCACCGGCGTTCCGGCGCTCGATCCCGGCGTGTAGATCGCGAAGTCGGCCGCCGCGCGCATTCGACGGATTCGCTCCCCGTCCTGCCCCCAGTCCGAAATGCCTTTCGACCAGAACTCCGCCTGCTGCTTCGCATAGTCGTCGGGCGACACGCCCGCGGTGCGCGCATCGTCCTCGTTGATCCAGGGACGGAACTCCTCGGGCCGAAAATCGGGAAACTGGAGCAGGATGTTGCCGATGTCGCCCTTGGGGTCGATCACGATCGCGGGAATGCCGTCGATCGCCGCTTCTTCGAGGAGCCCGATGCAGAGTCCCGTCTTGCCGCTGCCGGTCATGCCTATGCAGACAGCGTGCGTGGTCAGATCCTTCGAGTCGTAAAGCAGAGGCACATCGGCCGTCGCGCCAGTTGCGAGGTCGGTCTGACGGCCCAGGTAGAAAACTCCGAGCTTCTCGTAGTCGGTCATGCTGTTTCGTCCTGACTGTACTGAGCTCCCGTCAACTCACCACGAAGTCGATCGAGAAACTCCCGAAGAAAAGCCGTTCGACGAGCAGCTTCGGCGCGGCCCGCGCTCGTCTTCATCGTTGCCTCGAGAGTGAGCAGTTTCGAATAGAAATGATCCACGGTGAACCGCGCATCGTCCGGCGCGCGCTCTCTGCAGAACGGATCGCCAGGATCGTAAAGGGCACGGCCGAGCGCGCCGCCGAGTGAAAGACAGCGTGCAAGACCGACGGCGCCGATCGCATCGAGCCGGTCGGCATCCTGCACTACAGCGGCCTCGATGGTTCGAACCGGAATGCCGGCCGTGAAGCTGTGGGCCTCGATCGCGTGCGCGATCGCGTCGAGCGGGGACGGCGGATAGCCCCAGTCGGCCAGCATCCGGACCGCCCTCTCCGCCGACATGCTCGATGCGCGGCCGCGGTCGGGCGAGTCCTTCGGCACCCAGACGCAGTCGTGAAGCCAGGCAGCCGGGACTACCACCTCCATTTCGGCGCCTTCCATAGTCGCGAGACTTCGCGCGGAGGTCGCGACGCGCCGCAGATGCTCGACATCGTGCGCCGTATCGGCTGCCTGGCCTGAGCACCACGCCGCGAAACGTTCCTCCCACTGTTCGAGCGAATCCGGCGACACGCACGCTCTCACGTCAATCGTCCTCCCGATTCGGATCGAACGTCGGCTCGTTGTCCTGGTCGTATCCACGACGCCGAACCACGCCGACGATCGCTCCGAAGATGCAGCCCACGACGACGACGAACGCGACGAGTCCAAAGACGAACTTGGCGCGAGTGGCCGTTCCGAGGATGGTTATCGCGCCGGCGCTCACGCCGGGGTAAGCGGCGATCAGCCGCGACAGGGTTAGGTTCTCGACACACTCGGCCGCGAACACGCCGATCGGCACGGCCGCAAGACCCCTCCACGCTAGACTCGTCCCGAATCTCTCGACGCAGAAGAGGATGACGATGGATAGAACCGCCGCCGCAAGCGCCGCGTGAATCAGATCCAGATTCTGGAAAGCGGCGTACTCGGTTCGCCCATCCGGCCCGAGCCTGTCGAGCACGGAAGTGACGTCGATTGCGGCAGTGACTGGCTGCTCTTCGATCAGAACGTCCGGCGCTACGCGCTGGGCGACGGCCTCGTAACGGCTTCCGAACAGAAAAAGCGAGAATCCGAGCCACCCCGCCACCGAGAGCGCCAGCATCCATCCTGCCATCCATCGTCGCATTCGGTGCTCCCCCTCCCCCACGTCGATCTTCGTCAGTTTCCTTCGCGGACGAGCCGGCGGAGGATGACCCGCAGCTGTCGCTGGCGCGCTTCGGCCGACCAGGTGTGGTTCGACGGATACTCCACGTCGAGTTGCCGCTCTGCGCGTTCGTTCAGCGTCGCAAGCTCGAGCGGAAGCAGCGAACTCACGAGTTCGTCGGTCTCGGCCTCGTAAGCGCGCATGACGGTTAGTTCGGCCACGGCCCGCCTTTCGATCTCGGCCTCGAATTCCGGATTTGCGCCACGCGTGAGGACGTCCGCGCCGGCCGCCCTGGCGCGGAACTCGACCGGCGCTTCGAGGTCGGCCTTCAGCAGCGACATCAGGAACGCCGGTGGACTCTTGAGCTTCTTGTGATCTATCGATGCCCGGAAATACTCGACAATGCGGCTCGCGCGATCCAGTTGCTCGCGATCCAGCGCGCGTGCGTGCTTGCGCGCGACGGCCGGGTGAACGCCAGCAGCGATCAGCCCGTCGCCGAACCGGTGCGCTTCATCTTCAGAGATCTCGCCGTCCGCGGCCTCGCCCTCGAGGTCGTCGAGTTCCGGAAGCGCAAGCTGAGCCTTTGCCCTGCGCTCGATCTCGTTGAGGAAGGCCTTGCTGTGGTGGAAGACGATCTTGTAGCGCTTCGCGCCGAGGCCGGCCGCCCGCTCGATGGCCCAGTCGCGAATGTATCCCTCGCGCGTCAACTCGTCGAGCGAGGGTCCGAGTTGCTTCCGGATGTCTGCCGGAAACTGTTCGACCTTGATGTCGAGGATCTTCGCGAGGTCTTCGTAGAGTTTCTCGAACTTCCCGGTGCGGCGCGAAGCGAACAACCACACCTGGAGCAACGGCACGAGGGCGCGGCTGATTTCGTTGCGGAGGCGCGAATACTTCTCGTAGTCGATCAGAAGCAGGTAACCGTTCTTGAAGTTCTCGATCTGCCAACTGGAAAGCCAGATGCAATGACGCCGCGCCGTCGTCCCGTCCTCGAGTTCTTCGCCCTTGAGCAGCACCCGGTCGAAGACGCGAAAGACGTCCTTCGACCACTGCTTCTTTCCCGCGTTCCAGATCGCCGACTCGCTGACGATAGTCGTCGTGGCAAGCCGAAGGAGCTGGTTCTCGAGATCCTCGTAATTGTCGCCACTCAGGGTCTTGCCCTGCCGGCGTAGCAACTCGGCCGGCGACAATTCGAGCATCGACGGAATGCGGGCGCCTCGGGAGACGGCTTCGGAGACGAACGACAGGATCGAGAAGTAACAATCCTGATCGGACGTGCGCGGAAAGCCGAACTTTTTCGACGCGATGATGGTAGCCGAAACGTCGATCATCTCGCCGCCAATAGTTCTCTTGAGGGTGATGGTCCGCTCGGTCGACTTGTCGCGTGGAATGCCGCCGCGGACGCTGAAGAAACCCAGCGTCGCGAGGCTTTTCTCAACCCGAATTCGTTCCGGCCCGTTTCCGGCTCGAGGTGCGGCGGTGCCCGTCTTTCTGCGTGGCATTCGTCACTCCATCGCCAACAGTCTCGTCAACAACATCTGGAGGTCGGCGCCGATCACTACCACTTGTTGTTGTGCATGTCAGAACATGCGTCTAAGAAAGATCAGAGTGTCCGCAGAATACGAACTGAAGCGGGAGATGGCAAGAAAAATCCGACCCAAGTGCGATAAATCTCAGGATGAAGTGCGAGAAACTCGGATGCAAGTGCGAAATCCTCGGATGGAAGTGCGCGGCGGCGCGTTGTCTTTTCCCGCTGTCGACGCCTGTCTTGACGATGCCGCCCAGGGCGATCGTCGGGAAGGCGCCGGCTGGTCGAGTCCTCGCGAACGAATCGTCGGACGGAAGTGCGAGATTCACGGCCGACGGCCAGGCTGACATCGCTCAGGAATCGGACCGAAGTGCGAGAAGTGTTGCGCCGATCGGACCGACAGGTCGCCATCGCAGGCGCTTCCAGTACGGCAGTTCGCGCTCCAATTACGTACGCCGCCCAGCCGTCAGGCTTGAAAACCTTTTTGAATCAGATGGTTAGCCGAAATCGTCGGATGGAAATGCGATCCGGTACCGGGCGACTTCCATGAGCAGGTGCGATTCGGATGGAAATGCGAGATTGCTGTTCGGAGCGTAGCCGGCCGCCTGGAGCCAGGTAGCGAAGGACGCCAACAGGATCGGGCGCAAGTCCATGCGGATCCGAGGCTTACATGATTTTTCGGACGGAAGTGCGAGGTTCGGCTCACCCTTAGCAGAGGACGCCCAAATGTCTGGAAGTAAGCGAGTTCGCTCCAGAACCATTGCACGGGGACCGGAATTCGAGGTGGCATTTCCCCATCGTTGAATCACGACGATATAGTCCTGTTTCTTATAACTTACAGTCTTTATCTCGGATCGAAGTGCGAAGGCTTGCCCGCCGGAATTCGGATCGAAGTGCGAACCCTCGACGGCTCATCGACTTGCGCTCTCGGACCGAAGTGCGAACTTGAGGACATGCGGCGCATGGTGCTGCCGTGACTGGATGTGTCGCTATTTGACCGGCTGCGACAGCATCTGACCGCCTGTGACGGTGGCCGCCACGGGGCGCACGGCAACTCAGGGGATAAATAGTAGTGAAACTGGATGGTTCGGGGATTGCGGGGAGGTGTTCATCGGCCGTTCAGAAAAGGCATGATGAAGTTATCGAGCCGGGTCGATCGCCCGGCCACGGTGGGCTGGAATTTTCGATGCGAATACTCCTCGTCGAAGACGACAGGCAGCACGCGGTCATAATCGCCCGCGGCCTGCGAAAGCACGCCTTCGCCGTTGACACGGCGGATGACGGCGACAACGGACTCTTTCTGGCCCAGACGAATGCTTACGACGCGATCGTCCTGGACGTGATGTTGCCGAAACTGAGCGGGATCGACGTGTGCCGGGCATTACGCGATGGCGGTTCCGATGTGCCAGTGCTGATGCTGACTGCTCGAGACGCCGTGGAAGATCGCGTAGCCGGCCTCGAAAGCGGCGCCGACGACTACCTCGTCAAGCCGTTTTCATTCGACGAACTGGTTGCGCGCGTCCGGGCGTTGCTTCGCCGGGTTCGTCGCTACGAAGCCCCGATACTGCTTGTTGGCGACCTCACGGTCGATACTGGAGCGCGCTCGGCGCGGCGCGGAGAACGGTACGTCTTGCTCACCTCCAAGGAGTTCGCGCTGCTCGAGTTTCTGGCGAGGAACTCCGGCCGGGTAGTCGGGCGTGCCGAGATCTCGGAGCACGTCTGGGACAATGGCTACGACGCGTTTTCGAACGTGATCGACGTCTTCGTCGGACGGCTGAGGCGCAAGATCGACGAGGGCGAACCGGTGAAATTGCTGCACACACGGCGCGGAGCCGGATACGTGCTCGCCGTTGACCGGCCCGGACCGGACCAGGAGTGACCGCATCTTGAACCCAATCGCACGTCTGCCGATTCGTCTGAAACTGACGCTCTGGTATGCCGTCGCGCTTGCTGTGTCGATGATCCTGCTTTCGGCCGCGATTTACGTGTCCACGCGCCGGATGCTATACGCCGACATGGACCGCGACCTCGAGCGCAACTCGCGCTCGCTCGCGGCTCGGCTCGAACACGAGTTCGACGAGGGAGAAACCGGAGAGCACGCGTCGGCTTCGCTCGTGCGGAAGTCCCTGTTTCATAATCTCTCGCTCGAAATCGTCCGGGATGATGGAACGCTGGTAGCGGCCTCCGATGACCTTGCCGGCCGAAGGCTTTCGCAGCCTGGCGAACTAGCCAGCGTGCCGCCACTTCGCAGCGGAGTTGCGCGTTTCTCGATTCCGCCGGGCGACCTCGACCCGGCTGGAGTGGAGACAGCGGCCGTCCGCGTCTTCCACTCGATGGAAGGTCGAGACTACGTACTGGTCGCCGGCGCCGGACGAACCGCCAACGAGACCGCGCTCGATGCGCTGCGCGTTCCCATACTCACGCTCATCCCCTTGCTGCTTGCAATGGCCGTGACTGGAGGATGGCTGCTCGCGCGGCGTGCGCTCGCTCCTGTTGCGGCAATGGCAGAGCAGGCGCGACTGATGGGAGCGGACCGGCTCGACCGGCGGCTCGAGGTCGCGAACCCGGGCGATGAACTGGGAATGCTGGCGCTGACATTCAACGAGTTGCTCGCGCGTCTGGAGTCGGCCTTCGTGCGGATGAAGCAGTTCATGGCGGACGCTTCGCACGAAGTCCGCACCCCGGTAGCCATCATTCGATCAGGCGCCAGCGTAGCCCTCACGCCGCCAATCGAGATCGGTGAGTGCGTCGAGACGTTGCAGGCCATCTCGGATCAGACCGTCCGGATGAGCCGGCTGGTCGACGACATGTTCTTTCTCGCACGCGCCGATGCGGGGGCAATTCCAATCGACTCCAGCGAATCGGTGGTCCTGGACGACCTGGTCGACAGGTGCCTGCGAACGGCCGCTCCACTCGCGGTCGAACGCCGAGTCGAGTTGTCTCGCGCCGAGGGGCCGCGGGCCGGCGCCGTCTGCTTCGGCGATCGAGTGCGGCTCGAGCAGATGCTGATGAACCTGATCGTCAACGGAATCAATCACGTAAACGAAGGCGACACGGTCAGCGTGGGCTTGCGAGACGCAGCGAAAGGCGTCGTCCATATCGACGTGCGCGACACGGGACCGGGAATTCCGGCGGAGCATCACGATACGGTTTTCGAGCGATTCAGCCGGCTCGACGCATCCAGATCGAGCGACACCGGCGGAAGCGGCCTTGGGCTGCCGATCGCGCGATGGATCGCAATGGCCCACGCCGGCTCGCTATCGGTTTCGAATGCCAGGGGTGGCGGCTGCGTCTTTACGGTCACTCTCCCCGAGGGCACACGCTTCGTAGAGGCCAACCCCGAAAGCTAACCCCCCTGTGTTCATCGAACCGTCATCTATGCCCCTGTAGTCTTCCAGGCAAGGGACTGGAGTCCGTCCGCGGTGCTAGGCCGCATTCTCGCCAGCGGAACCAGAACTGCAGCACCGAACCGGGTCCGCTCGATTCGACCGTCGCGGCGGCATCCGGATGCGTCATAGGATGGCTTACGCCACACATCTTCTTCCGAACTGCAGGAATCCGGTCTCAGGACGAGGTCAAGGTGCGTTTTCCAATTCGACATAGACGATTGCAGGCGGCAGCAGCCGGCATATTACTTTTCACTTTCGCCGCGGGCGCGGCCGGTCAGGCACCGGCCGGGATCGAGCGCCGGACCGCGCACGGCGTGGTGCGTCCGGCAGGTTCCGATCCGGTTCTGCCGCCTGGGGTGGCGATTGTGGACGGACTCACCGACGACGAAGCCGTCGCAATTGCGCTCTGGAACAACGCCGCGTTTCACGCCGACCTCTCGGCATTGGGAATCGCCCGCGCCGATCTGGTCGAGGCCGGCCTGCTCAAGAATCCGATTCTCTCGTTTCTCTTCCCTCTTGGACCGAAGCAACTGGAGGCCACGGTCACCCTCCCGCTCGAGATTTTCTGGCAGCGGCCCCGGCGCGTTGCCGCCGCGAAGGCCGACTTCGAACGCATCGCTACCGGACTCGAGCAGAATGCACTCGACCTCGCGCGTGACACACGCCTTGCGTTCTATGACGTGCTGTTCGCGGAAGACCGCGCCCGGCTTGCGCACGAACTGGAAAGGGTCCGGCGCGAGACCACCGCGCTTGTCGATGCGCGGTTTCGTGCAGGAGAGGTCGCCGAACTGGAAGTCATCGCCGCTCGCGCCGACGAAATGGCCGCCGCCGAACTGGCGAAGCGCCGAGATGGCGAAATCGGTGTGGCGCGCGAGAGGCTTGCGTCACTGACGACGCTCGAGGGCAGAATGGCCGCTCTTTCTCTCAGCCCGCCGTCGCCGGATACCGGCGAAGTTCCGGACCCTGACTCCCTGGTTCGGACCGCACTCGCCGCGCGGCCCGACCTTAGGGCGTCCGAACTGGCCATCGAGGCTGCAACGAAGCGCGCGAAGTGGGAGAAGTCCAGGATGGCGACTCTCTCGGGAATTCTCGACATCAACGGATCCGGAAAGAACGGGTTCGAAGCAGGCCCCGGCATTCTGGCCGAGCTGCCGGTCTTTCACAGGAACAAGGGAGGCATTTCGAGATCCGCAGCCGAGGTCGAGCGCGCCGCGCGACAGTACCTCGCGGTGCGCGAGCGGATCGTTCTGGAGGTCAGGCAATCCCGGGCGGAACTCGTTCAGGCGCGGGCCTCGCTCGATGCGCTTCGCGGTTCGGTGATCCCCGAAGCCAGCGAGGCCGTGCGAATCGCCGAACTCGCCTACCGGAACGGCGCCGAGTCGTTGCTCTTCGTGCTCGACTCGATGCGACGCTTGTCGGACGCACAACTTGCCGACGCCGAGGCCTTGGCCAATCTCAGGCGCGCGCGCGCACGCCTCGACCGCAGCTTAGGGAGGAACGATGCACTGCAGCAGCCCTGATCCAGCGATCCATTCGACTCGAGCCAGGTTCTTGACCGCACTCTGCCTCGGTGTGGCCCTTTTCGCGGCGGCCTGCGGCGCGAAGCCGTCCGATGCCGCGAAAACCGCTCCAGCCAAGGTCGACAACCCCGAGAAAGAGACCGACCTGGCCACGATCACGCTCACGGCTGAAGCGGAGAAGCGGCTTGGAATCGAGTATGCCGACACGGCATTCACGAACGTCGCCCGCTCGCTCACGATCTCGGGCGAGATCGTACCTACGGCCGACGCCATCGCGCAGGTGTCGTCGCCAATGGCGGGCACGCTTGTCCCCGGCGATTCAGGCACGGCAATCGGCACGCCGGTGCGCAAGGGTCAGGCGGTGTTCAGATTGCAGCCGTATCTGGCGCCGGAGCGCGGCCTCGTCACGCAACTGGAGCGCGACGTCGAGTCCGCGGAGACGCGAATCGCCGCCGCGAAGGTCCGCCTGGCGCGCGCCGAGCAGCTCGTTCGCGACAAGGCGGGACCGCAAAAAGCCGTGGACCAGGCTCGTGAGGAGCTGGCGCTGGCCGAAACCGACGCCCGCGCGGCTCGCGAGAAGCTCACGAAGATAAAGGCAGCGCCGGCCGCTGCCGACGTCATCCTTCCGATAGCCGCCCCGCGCGACGGCGTGCTCGTCGCCGTTCACGTGGCGGCCGGTCAGACGGTTGCCAACTCCGCCGTTCTTTTCGAAGTGTCGGATCTTTCGACGGTCTGGGTGCGCGTCCCGGTTTACGTCGGCGACATCGACGGGGTCGACCGGTCGAGTTCGGCCCGCATTGGCGAGCTCGGCGACAGTCCCGGCTCGCCGACCCGTTCGGCTCGCCCCGTATCGGCGCCTCCGACCGCCAATGCTTCGGCATCGACGGCCGACCTCTATTACGCCCTTTCGAACGGCGACGGGCGCCTGCGCCCAGGTGAACGCGTCGCAGTAATATTGGCGCTGAAGTCGTCGGAGGAAAGTCTGGTCGTCCCGTGGTCCGCGGTATTGCACGACATCAACGGCGGAACCTGGGTCTACGAGAACACCGCGCCGCAGGTCTTCGTGCGGCGTCCGGTGGAGGTCCGCGACGTCGTGGACCGGGTCGCCGTGCTCGCGCGCGGGCCGGCGCCCGGCACTCGAATCGTGACAACCGGCGCAGCCGAGTTGTTCAGCACCGAGTTTGGAGCGGGCAAGTGATGCGGCGCCCGGAGCAGAGGCCAACCCAATGATGAACTGGATCGTCCGGACCTCACTCAACCTCCGCGCAGTGGTCGTTGTCCTGGGCGTGGTCTTCATGATCGCCGGACTGCAGACGATCCGGACCACGCCGCTCGACGTCTTCCCCGAGTTCGCGCCGCCTCTGGTCGAGATCCAGACGGAAGCGCCGGGTCTTTCGACGGCTGAAGTCGAGAGTCTGATCTCGGTGCCGATCGAGCAGGCCGTCAACGGCACGTCCTGGCTGAAGACGCTACGTTCGAAATCAGTACTCGGCCTTTCGTCCGTGGTACTCGTGTTTCAGGAAGGCACCGACCTGATGCGAGCGCGACAACTCGTCCAGGAGCGGCTCGCGATCGTTGCCGGACGATTGCCCGACGTGGCGCATCCCCCCGTCATCCTGTCGCCTCTCTCTTCGACGAGCCGTTGCATGAAGATCGGAATCTCGTCGACGGCCATGTCGCAGATGGATATGACCACGCTCGCGAGATGGACGATCCGGCCGCGGCTGATGGCGATTCCCGGGGTCGCCAACGTGGCGATCTGGGGAGAGCGCGACAGGCAGATCCAGGTTCTGGTCGATCCCGATCGCCTCGAGGCCCACGGGACGACGCTGGACGAGGTCGTGACGGCCACGCGATCGGCGACGGCGCCCGGCGCCGGCGGATTCGTCGACACGCCGACGCAGCGCCTGCCGGTCACTCACGTGTCGCCGATCGAGGGCGCCGCCGATCTTGCGCGCATCCCGGTCGCTTTCAAGTCGGGCTCGGCTCTTCGTCTCGGCGACGTTGCCGACGTTCGAGAAGGTTTTGCGCCTCCGATCGGAGACGCCGTCATCAACGACATGCCCGGACTGCTTCTGATCGTCGAGAAGCAGCCTTGGGGCAACACGCTCGAGGTTACGCGCAAGGTGGAGGCCGCCCTTGCGGATCTGCGGCCCGGCCTGACGGGTCTCGAGATCGACTCGACAATCTTCCGGCCGGCGACCTTCATCGAGCGCGCGATCTCGAACCTCAACCACGCCCTCCTGCTCGGCTGCCTGCTCGTAGTGCTGGTTCTCGCTGTGTTCCTCTTCGAATGGCGGACGGCACTCATCAGCCTGCTGGCGATTCCCCTTTCTCTCGTGGCCGCGATGGTCGTGCTGCACTGGTGGGGGAGCACGGTAAATACGATGGTGCTCGCGGGGCTGGTGCTCGCGCTGGGCGAAGTCGTCGACGACGCGATCATCGACGTCGAGAACATCGTTCGGCGCCTTCGCCTCAATCGCGAGCAGGGCGCGCCGGAATCTGCGCTCAGAGTCGTGTTGAATGCGTCGCTCGAAGTTCGCAGTGCGATCGTCTATGCGACGCTGATCGTCGTACTCGTCTTTCTGCCGATCTTCTTTCTCGATGGGCTCTCGGGGTCGTTCTTCCGTCCGCTTGCGGTGGCGTACGTCCTTGCCGTGCTGGCATCGCTGGGAGTTGCGCTCACGGTTACTCCGGCGCTTTCGCTGATGCTTCTTTCGGGCGAACGCCGGGACCGCGGCGAGCCACCGCTCACTCGAGCTCTCAAGCACGGCTATCGCCTCGTGCTGCCGCACATTGTTGCGAGGCCCCGGTCGGTCGTGGCCCTGCTCCTTGCGGTGTTCATCGTCACTGGCGCGGCGGTTCCCTTCCTTGGAGAGGCGTTCCTGCCGGAGTTCAAGGAGACGGACTTCCTGATGCACTGGGTCGGCAAACCGGGCACGTCGCTCGAGGCGATGACGCGAATCACGACGCAGGCGAGCCGGGAGCTGCGAGCGATCCCAGGCGTCAGGAACTTCGGTTCGCACATTGGCCGCGCGGAAGTTGCGGACGAAGTCGTCGGGCCGAACTTCGCCGAGCTTTGGATCAGCATCGACCCCGACGTCGACTACGACGCAACCGTCGGCGAGATTCAGAAGACCGTGGACGGCTACCCGGGCTTGTATCGCGACGTGCTGACGTACCTGCGCGAGCGGATCAAGGAAGTATTGACCGGAGCGAGCGCGAGCGTGGTCGTTCGTCTGTACGGACCCGACCTCGACGGGCTGCGGACGAAGGCCGCGGAGATCAAGTCGGCCGTGGAGGGCGTCGAAGGCGTCACGAACCTCAAGGTCGAGCAACAGGTGCTGGTTCCGCAGATCGAAGCGCGGCTCAAGTCCGATTCGGCATTCCGGTTCGGCCTGACGCCGGGAGACGTGCGGCGTCCGGCGACGACCCTGGTGAAGGGCCAGAAGGTGGGTGAGCTCTACGGCGCCCAGCAGATTCTGGACGTGGTCGTCTGGGGGTCGGAGAACGTGCGGGACGACCTCGAGTCGATGAGGCGGATGCGGATCGACACGCCGTCCGGTGGTAGCGTCCCGCTTGGGGACGTGACCGATCTGCGCGTTGCACCGGCGCCGAACGTCGTACTGCGCGAGGCGGCGTCGCGGCGCATCGACGTGACCCTGGACGTGAAGGGGCGCGATCTTGGGACGGTTGCGCGCGAGGTTGAAGCCAAAGTGCGGGGGCTTTCGTTCGATAACGGATACCACCCGGAGTTCCTGGGCGAGTATGCGGCGCGTCAGGCATCGCGAAACCGGCTGCTGGCGTTGTCCGGGCTCGCTCTGCTAGGAATTCTCATGATCCTGTACGCGGATTTCCGGTCGGTGAAGCTCACGGCACTCGTGTTCGCGAGCTTTCCGTTCGCGCTTGTTGGCGGCGTTTTCGGGGCCTTTGTCGCCGGGGGCGTGCTGTCGCTTGGCGCGCTGGTCGGGTTCGTGACGGTGCTCGGCATCGCGGCCCGTAACGGGATCATGCTCGTCAGCCATTACCGCCATCTCGAGCAGCACGAAGGGGTGGAGTTCGGTGTGCCACTCGTGCTGCAGGGCTCCGCCGAGCGGCTCGCGCCGATTCTCATGACGGCGACGGTCACGGCGCTCGCGCTTCTGCCGATCGTTGTAACCGGCGTGCGTCCCGGGCAGGAGATCGAGCACCCGATGGCGGTCGTCATCCTTGGCGGACTCGTGTCGTCGACGCTGCTCAATCTGTTCCTGATGCCCGCGCTCTACCTGCTCGTCCGGAGGGCGGAGCTTGCGCGCGGCGGGGTGCCGGCAGTCGCTCCACCCCAAGAAATGGCTTGACGATCTGCAGCGGCCACAAGATAGAGTAGTCCGGTCGTTGGTACGCCGGTCTCGAGACCGGCGGTCTATGGGAATCCGGTGCAAATCCGGAACTGCCCCGCAGCGGTAATCGGGAACGAACGCCGTCATCGGCACTGGGTCCGCAAGGATCTGGGAAGCGACGGCTGGTAGGAACCCGGACCATTCGAGTCCGGAACGCCCGGGAGTCCGAAAACCTGCCACCTGCCCGTGCGTATGCACGGTTTGCACGCTACGCCTTCGAGGGAAAGGCTGCTGGTTTTCCGAGACCTCAGGCACGCGAGCCCGCGCACGCTGACGTCTGCGTCGACCAGTCCGCCAATCCGTCGATTCCCTTCAACGCCCGGTTCCGCGAGCTGCCATAGACCCAAGGAACTCGACGTGTCCGCAACGCAATCCCGCCCGCTCAGTCCCCCTGGAGACGGATTCGCCAGTTCCGCGAGCTTCAGGGCGAGCAGCCATGTACTCGAGTCCGGCGACGTGCACGGGATCGCCCGCGCCATCGGCCGCTGCTCCATCTTTCCCGCGTGCGTCGACCGGCTCCGCGTCTCGGCCTGCCTGGTGGGCGTGACGGGCGAGTTCTCGCTCGGCGAGGCGTTGTGACGCCCCGCGAATGCGATCGCGCCAAAGGAGACTGTCCGTGAAGACTACCGAAGTACTGCAGGCGTGGGGACGGATTCTCACGGGACGCGCACCGTCTCTTTCGATCGAGATCACTCGAGAGTGTCCGCTCGCCTGCCCCGGCTGCTACGCCTACAACGACGATCACCTGAACAACGGCGTGCCTCTGCGAGAGTTGCCTGACCTTCGCGGCGCCGCGCTCGTCGACGGCGTGGTCGCGCTTGCGAAGGAGCGCCGTCCGCTCCATATCTCGATCGTCGGCGGCGATCCGATGGTACGTCTCTTCGAGCTCGAGGAGTTGCTGCCGATTCTCACCGGAATGGGCATCCACTGCCAGATCGTCACAAGTGCGTTCCGAAAGATCCCCGCGCACTGGAAGTCGATGCCGCGCGTAGGCGTCGTCGTGTCGATCGACGGTCAGCAGCCCGAGCACGACGAGCGGAGGAGGCCGGCGACGTACGACCGGATCCTGAAGAATGTCGCCGACGTGCGGATCACGGTTCATTGCACCGTGACGCGGCAGATGACGGTTCGGCCCGGGTACCTGTCAGAGTTCGTGGCGTTCTGGGAGGAGCGGCCAGAGGTAGAGAAGATCTGGATCAGCCTCTACACGCCGCAGAAGGGCGAGATCAGCTCGGAGCGGCTGACTGCCGATGACCGCCGCCGGGTTGTGGCCGAGCTGCTCGAGATGCGGTCTCGCTCGCCGAAGCTCGACCTGGCCAAGGGGTTGATCGAGGCTTACCTCGCGCCGCCGTCTTCTCCCAAGCTGTGTACGTTCGCGAGGACGACCGAGACGATCTCGGCTGACCTTGTGACGCGGATCACGCCGTGCCAGTTCGGGGGAGACCCTGATTGTTCGCAATGCGGATGCATTGCGTCGGCGGGTTTACACGCGGTCGCGAACCACCGGCTGTTCGGCATCGTGCGCACGGGGTCGATTCATGACGTGTCGGAGGCGATCGGAAGGCGAATCCGGCGATCGCGGCGCCTCGTGAAAGAGCCGGCGAGGTAGCGGGTTGTCAGATGGCAGATAATCCTTATCCGACCGCCCGCATCCCCAGCCCGCTCCGCGCTCCACCTGCGGCCGAAAGACGCGATGCAGCGTGGCCGGCAACGCCGGCCCGCAGATCGGGAGAGAGGGTGAAAGTTCCCTGATACGCCGTAACTCTCTCAGTTCGAAGTAGTTCGCGGGAACCATGGCTACCTTCGGACACCTCCCCGTACGCCCCGGTCCCCGTACACCCCGGTTCACCGCACTCCAATTGAGTGTGCCGAAATTCTCGAGCGGGGGATTGAATGCACTGTGCCCCCCTCCTTTCCTAGGTTACCTATCCTCCCCGTATTCACGGCTTGGATGAAAAAATGCGGTAGTAGGTGGCCTTTCCGGCAAGGCTGACAGCCAGCAATCCCGGAATCGCGGGCTTACTAACCGGTGGCCCGCCATTGACTGCGGAAATGGTTGCGAAAGTGACCGAAGCGTTCCCAGATCACTTGGGCTGTTTTCGTACGCTTCGGTAAGCCGCTGAGTCGCTGTTTTGTCGCGAATGAAGGCTGTCCCTGAGCACATTTTGTCGGATAGAAGTCGTGAACATCGATCCGCGCTCGTGTCCAGACTGTGGCCTCAAAGTGACGACGCTCGTCCGCGAGGACGGCGACTGTACCGACAACTTCCGACATCCGCTCGACGTCAGCTGCGAGATCACGCCCGTCTAGGACACGGGACCGTGCGGCGCAGGAGTGACTGCTTTGTCAAGTCATGATACAAAGCCAGCTAAACATTGAACCCGCTGCATTCCACTGCGATGTAGGCGCAGCGGGTCCGTGGATACCTTGAACTGGAGTTACGAGCTACGATGAACCTCGCACCAATCGGCGGCAGAAGATGGCACTCGTTCCTAGTCTCCATTCTCCTCCTCACAGGATGGACGCAACTTCACTGCCTTCAGTCGTACGCCCGTCCAGCTGTGACGCTTCCGCCGGCTGCTACTTCGGCACTGGTTCAAGAAGAGCCTGAATTTCCCGAAAGAGCTTGGGAAGCCGAGGCGTCGAATCACAGTGCCGATGCGCAAGTGCTTGCGGGCACATATTACGATTTGACGAATGGTGCGAATTGCGTCCTGACGCTCAACAACAAGGGGCCTGCGGCACTCGACGTGACGCCCACCCTCTATAACCTAGCGGGTCAGATCCGAACGCTCTCGGTCGTGAGCGTGCCCGCGAACAAAGCCACG
Source organism: Blastocatellia bacterium (assembly GCA_021463145.1). Lineage (GTDB taxonomy): Bacteria > Acidobacteriota > Blastocatellia > UBA7656 > JADIYM01 > JADIYM01. Next base: position 68,924 of record JAJTWZ010000019.1, read on the forward strand.
AACGTGAACATGCGAACGTGGGTACCGGTCGGCGACACCCAGTTCGAGCAGGGGAGCATCCATCTCGGGTATCAAGGTGAGGACCTTCGGCTCGGCGCCCAGGTTCGGATCGCCAGGCAGGCTGATAGCACGGGCTTTGATGAACAGCTCGTCGACTACACTACTAAGTTCGGTGGTACGACCCTCGAAGGCGCATGGTGGCTTCCCACGACGACGGCGACAATGCATTTGCTGCTCTCCAACACAAGTGGATCGCCAAGAACTGCAACCGTGACGGTCGCTCGAAAGGGCGCAGCAACCGTTAATCTGCCTTTCACGCTCGCAGCCCATCAAACTCGCCTACTCGACGTAAAGGTAGATATCCTGGCAGGCGCAGCCCTCACACAGCTCGGAGGAATGAAGGTCGTTCATACCGGGCAACCTGGCGACGTGCTTGTCCGAGGAACCGTCACGAAGGGCACGCTTGGCTATTCCTCGTCTGTCGATTTCGTCGATCCGACAATAGCTGGCTCGTCGACCGTCCATGGCGCTGGCGTTCGAGTGGAGATTGAGCAAACGCATCGGTGGATTCGAGGACGGAGAGTGGCTGAGTTTTGGCCCCTCCTACTTTGGAGATCATGTTCCACCGGGTGGGGAGGGGCGAATCGTGCTCGAGTCGACAGGTGCGCCATCAGTTGTCATGTGTCGTGCCTACGGAGGAGACATTATAAGTCGATGGCCGAAGGACATGCCGACCAAGCTGAGAGATGCCATTGCTCGACATTATTATCGAATCTGGCGATCCGGATTCACGATCGGCCCTTCGGACAGTGTTCGCAAGATGCGTGTCTCGGAACGAGTGGTGCGACTCCGGAACTCGATCGAGGTGTGTCGTGAAAGCGGTTGGATTACGGCGGAAGCTGCCGAATGGTATCTCTCGAACGAAGTGAGTAACAGTCGATCCCGAAGTGCACGCCTGCGGTCAGACCTGGAGAGAGGTGCGATAACGTCGGAGTTTGTGGCCCTTGCGGAGTCATGGTAGATCGCCCCAGTCATAAATCACCGGAAATCACCGGCGAAATCACCGGGAAATCACCGGGGACAGTCTTCCTTCGCGGTAACATGTGGCGAGTCAGCGACTTGCGGAGACTTCTGCTTCGAGCTGGCGACGCCCATCTCGTCCGGAGCTGACAACGCCCAGGCGGTCATTTGTCGGGGGCAAGCTTCCCTTCCCCGTGACCTGACGGCAAGAGTGCGTGGCGGGGTGCGGCCTGGCGTACCGGTGCGGGGTGCTTGAACGAATTGGGTCTGGACAAGTCGGTCGAAACGGCGTAGGGTGTGCGTGGAGCTGTCGAGATGCCTGAACC